>NZNM01000134.1 GCA_002694885.1 Opitutaceae bacterium
CCGGGAACGGGTACGACCGGAATGCCTTGTTTACGACACTCGCGGGTCAATCGGAAGCCGGGATCGCTTAGTCCCGGAGTCCCGGCATCTGAAATTAGGGCGATTGACTTTCCCTGCGCGAGTTCCTCGGCCAGTTTGGGAGCCATCGATCGCTCGTTGTTATCGTGATAGGAGACCGTGCGGTTTTCGATTCCTAGTTTGGAAAGCAGCTTGCCAGAGACGCGGGTATCTTCGCAGGCGATCAGGGATACATTATCTAATATAGATATGGCCCGTTTGGATATGTCCGCCAGATTGCCGAGCGGTGTCGCTACAACATAGAGCGACCCCGACTCAGGCGTAAGCGACGCGTTGACAGTACTTGATTCCTCGGGCCCGGGCATGGGGAATCAGTACGCTAATCGCAGTTTGGCTTAGCGACTGGTAGCTCCCATCCCAGGAACGCCACCTTCCCAGTCTTTGGGTCGGCTCCAGGGAATGGTGGACTCGTCAACTTCGGTGCAGCCGGTGAAGATAAAGCTCAAGCCGAGGGTCGCGATTGCCAAGAATAGTGAGAGTAGTTTCTTCATTATTTATAAATTGCCACTTAGTACAAGGTCGCCCGTTTCCGGGTCGGTTGCCATAGACTCTGGCAATATTCTAGCGATGCTCAAGTTTTCCTTTACTTCGGTGACCTGAATATTGGCTACGAGTTTCCCGTCCCTTTGGATTTCCAACAGATGGTCGAGTCGCACGCCGCTGGTATAGCCGAGATTGATAACGACGAAGGAGGACTGGGGGCCGACGGTGAGGATTTGCCCGTTCAATCCGCCAGGAGCCGCTTTTAGATTTCTGTAAGTATCTGCTAAAGAGCTGGTTGGTGAAGTTGGTTGAGAATTTTTCAATTGCAGGATCCTAGCTTCCAGAGAGGCGATTTCCGTTTCGTATTCGGTGGCTTTATCCAGGCTGATTGAGTTTGCTCGTAGTTCGGCCATTTCCTTTTTCAAATCGGCAAGGGCGATCTGCAGAGATTCCTCTTTATCCAGACGCCTATCCAATTCGTCGGACAGCCGGCCATTTTCCCGTTTCAATTGGTTGGAGCGAGCTGAGATTACTGTAATATTCGAGCGGGCCTCTTCGATAGATAGATTGGATTGCTGGAGCTGGGCGCTCAGGTCATCGATCTTTGAACTTTGCTCAATATTCTTCGATTGAGTAGCCGATAATTGTGAATTTGCGGTTTGCAGCTCTTGAGCCAAGTTGTTGGCTTCCTGAAGATTGAGGAAGTAGAACCCGCCGGAGGCGATCGCTCCGATGATCGCCAGTATTGATAGGAAATTCGTTATAGAATTCATCTAGAGAACGGCCACGCGACTACCGCATGAGTGAGTTCTGTTAGCAGTTTGTTGAGAAAAGGCAATAGCGCGTCTTGGCCGAACAAAAGCCCGAAGAACACTTATTGGGCGATAGAGAAGGTTGAGCAATACCAGGGGTCGCCGCTAGATTTAGCAATTCCCTTCTTTCCGTTAGCGGCCAAATGGCTGGCTAGCTTGTAGACGAGCTCAGCTTTTTCTGGTTGTCCGATTCGAGTGGCAAGGGAAGGGGCATCGAAGGCCTCGCCATTCGCGTTTTCCAAGGCTTTCACGATTTCTAGGCTCAGATCGATTGCTTTACCTGCCGCCTTTTTGCCTGCTTCGACGCCAGGTTGGTGGTAAGCGTTAATTCCAACTAGACTGGCGTAAAAACTGACAGCCCTTTCGTATAGAGCGATCAATCCGGAAATTGATTCCGTGGAAATGCGACTTGCAGTGATCGTAATCGAATTGCGGTCCTTTTCGCTTAAAGCGTCCCGCGTGCCCATATAGAAGCCGTGTAGATAATCGCCTGATGTAACACCCTCCTCGACATCGATGGAATTTCCGTTTCGATCTTCCAGAACCTCAATGAATGTAACGAAGAAATTGGATACGCCTTCCCGCAATTGTTGAACGTAGGCATGCTGATCGGTTGAACCTTTGTTCCCGTAAACGGCGATCCCCTGATTGACGACATTGCCGTCGAGATCCCGCTCTTTTCCCAGACTTTCCATAATGAGCTGCTGGAGGTATCTAGAGAAGAGCAGCAAGCGATCTTTATAGGGAAGGACTACCATGTCTTTCTCGCCTGCGCCATTGGTTTCTTTGTGCCACCCCAGGGCCAGCAGGGCCGATGGATTTTCTTTAATTTGATTTCTCCGTGTGATGGCGTCCATAGACCTGGCTCCTGTCAGGAGAGCGTCGATGTCGATGCCTTGAAGGGCCGCCGGGACGAGGCCAACGGGTCCTAAAACTGAAGTACGTCCGCCCACCCAATCCCACATGGGGAAGCGTTCGATCCAACCTTCTTTCTGAGCTGTTTGATCGAGTTTGCTGTCCGCTCCGGTAATCGCCACTGCATGTTTTGAAAAGTCGAGACCAACCCTTTCGAAGGAAGCCTTGGCTTCAAGCATGCCATTCCGAGTTTCCGCCGTACCTCCCGATTTAGATACGACGAGGCATAGCGTGCGACCAAGATTTTCGCCGATGGCCTCGAGTGTGAGATCGATTCCGTCTGGATCGGTATTATCAAAAAAATGGGTACGGGTTCTATTTGAGGCGGGGTTTCCCAGCGCGTGGGCAATGAACTGAGGGCCTAAAGCGGAGCCCCCGATGCCTATAACGAGGACGTCAGTGAAAATGCCTTGGGTTCCGGATAGCTCCCCAGAATGGACGCGAGCAGCGAATTGCTTGATACGATTCACTGCCGATACGATTTCATCGGTGAGCTCAGGACTTGGAGCCCGGTCTGGATCACGGAGCCAGTAATGACCTACCATACGATCTTCGTCCGGGTTGGCGATGGCCCCTTTTTCAAGGGCCTCCATATCGTCGAAAGCCTTCTGGAATCTCGATTCGAAATCCTGGAAATCCGAATCGGTTATCCCGGTTCGGCTTAGATCGATGTTCAGGTTAGCTTCCGGAAAATCGAAGGCGAATTGGGTGTAGCGTTCCCAAGTCATAGTGAAGTCTGTTGTGGAGATGGATTACTTGTCAGTGACGGCTCCCTCTGAGGCAGAAGCGACTAGTTTCGCGTATTTGCCGAGAACTCCCCTGGTTTCTCCGGCCCCTTTGGGCTGGTAGGCGGCCATCCGGCTTTCGTATTCGGAATCTGGAATATTGAGAGAGATCGTATTCTTCACCGCATCGATTTCAATTTCGTCACCAGATTGAACGATCCCAATAGGGCCTCCGCAAGCGGCTTCTGGAGTGATGTGACCGACATCGAATCCGTGACTGCCTCCAGAGAATCTTCCGTCCGTTATGAGGGCCACGTCATTAATCAGTCCGCGCCCGGCAACCGCGGATGTCGGCGATAGCATCTCCCGCATTCCGGGCCCACCTACGGGTCCTTCGTTGCGAATGACAACGACGTCGCCCTTGACGACATCCCCGCGCAGAATTCCCTGTAGGGCGTCCTCTTCGCTCTCGTATACCTTCGCCGTTCCCTTGAAATAGAGCCCTTCCTTTCCAGTAATTTTTCCGATGCCTCCGGTTGGAGCCAGGTTGCCTTTCAGCACGCGCAAGTGGCTCGTTTCTTTGATCGGGTCGTCCCAATCATGCACGATGTCTTGATCTTTTGGGTACGGTTCGATATTCTCTAGATTCTCGGCGATAGTTTTGCCCGTAACGGTCAGGCAATCGGGGTGCAGCATCCCGCGGTCAAGCAGCAGTTTCATCATAGGCTGGATCCCGCCGATCCGAATCAAGTGCGACATATTGTATTTGCCGAAGGGCTTTACATCGCAGAGCAGAGGTACTTTCTCCCCAAGACGCTCGAAATCATCTATGGTGATATCGATATCTGCGCAATGGGCGATAGCGAGCAGATGGAGCACTATATTTGTGGACCCTCCGAGGGCGATACAGGTAGTAATGGCGTTCTCAAAGGACTTTCGCGAAAGAATGTCGCTTGGCCGGATATTCTGCTCCACCAAGCGTTGCACTGCCTTTCCGGCATTGTAGCAGTCATCTCGCTTTTCATTGCTTATCGCCAGCTGGGCGCTGCTTCCGGGGAGACTCATGCCGAGAACTTCGATAGCGCTGGCCATCGAATTTGCGGTATACATGCCACCGCACGAACCGGCGCCGGGAATGGCGCAGGACTCGATTTCTTTGAGCTCTTTGTCATCGATATCGCCACGGGCATGGCGTCCAACTGCCTCGTAAACACTCACGATGTCGACTGGCTTTTCTCTGTGAATACCGGGCAGTATGCTGCCACCATAGACGAATACCGAGGGTCTATCGAGACGGGCAATGGCCATCATGCAGCCAGGCATGTTTTTGTCGCATCCACCAATTGCGACGAGGCCGTCCATGCCCTCTCCTGCCACTACCGTTTCGATGCTGTCGGCAATGACTTCTCGGGACACCAAGCTGTACCGCATGCCCTGCGTGCCCATACTGATTCCGTCGGAAATCGTGATAGTACTGAAATTCACTGCTTTGCCCCCCGCATCATTAGCTCCTCGAGTTGCATGGGTCGCCAACTCGTCGATATGCATGTTGCAGGGAGTCAAATCGCTACCGGTTGACGCGATAGCGATTTGCGGCTTGGCGAAGTCTTCATCGGAGAATCCGACCGCTCTTAGCATGGATCGAGCTCCAGCTCGGTCATTTCCGTCTACGACCACTGACGAATAGGGCCGACTGGATGTATCTTTTTCAGTACTCACTTATTTTCGTGTACGCTAGAATGTTGCCTTGCTTTTCCAATCAGACCGAGCGGGATTGTTCCTTCCTTAACGGTCGATTTTGAAAAAAGAGACCCTTTACAACAGAGCTTTTCCTTGCGATCAAGTCATTCCCCGTGGCGAATCGCGCCTTTTTTGAATCAGAACCATTTCATGGCATTCAGCTTAGACAGAGTATTGAAAGCGCTCCTTTTCGGGGCGCCTGGTCCGCTTAGCGTCAAAGATATCCAAAAAGTATTTACCAAGTTTCATGAGCAGGCGGAAATGCTGCCGGAAATGGAGTCGGCGGCCCCCGACGACGAGGAAGATAGTGGAGTCGAACAGCCCTTTCTGGAAGCGGATGGCATGCCTACATCCGACGTGCCATCACTGGTGACTGCAGGGCAGATTCGGGAGTCGATCGATCGAATCGCGTCCGAGCTGGAGGATCGGAAAGAGGTGTATCGTCTGGTGGAGAGACACAATGGCTGGACATTCGTTTCCGCTCCTGCTGTGGGGGAGTGGATTCGCTTGCTGAGGGATGAGCCGCGGCCACTGAAATTGACGCAGTCAGCTCTGGAAACGTTGGCCGTCATCGCCTATCGGCAGCCTGTCATTCGTTCAGAAGTAGAGAAGATTCGCGGCGTTTCGATAGACAGCGCTCTGAGTAGATTGCTTGAGAGAGATCTCATTCAGATCGTTGGGAGAGCGGACCTTCCAGGGCGCCCCATTCAGTACGGTACAAGCGAAGGTTTCTTAGAGTTTGTTGGAGTTCGAACGATTGAAGAGCTTCCATCATCGGATATCTTATCTCCACGTCAGATCGATGAATGGCTGCATGAAATTTCCAATCACGGTAAGGTGACGGAAAAGGAAATGGGCCTCCCGGAAGGAGAGCGGGATGAAAGTGAAGAATCGGGGTCCGATGAGAGTGATGAAGCGACCCAAGCTCAGGCGGATGCCGATTCGACAGAAGACGATGAAGGAAATCGCGAGGCGGTCTAGAATATGAGTCTGGACGATCAGAGAAAGCGGATAGACGAGCTAGACGAGCAGATCCTGCAGTTTCTCAACGAGCGGGTTCGTTGCGCGGCGGAGATTGGTCGAATCAAGAGAGAGAAGGGCGGCGAGATTTACGTAGCTAGCCGGGAAGAGCAAGTGCTCAAGAAGTTGGAGACCTTGAATCAGGGTCCCCTGGACAACGCAGCTATTCGGGCGATTTACCGGGAAGTCATGTCGGCAGCCATCGCCCTAGAGAAGCCGATGCTGATTGCCTATCTAGGGCCGGAGGCGACTTTTACTCATCAAGCGGCGGTAAAGAAATTTGGTCAAAGTATCGACTATTTGGCGACGCCTGCTATCCCTGACGTTTTTCATACGGTAGCGAAAGGAGAGGCGGACTATGGCGTGATTCCAATCGAGAATTCCACGGGCGGTTCGGTTCTGGATTCCATGGATATGTTTTTCGATTCAGAACTGAAAATCTGCGCTCAGATTTATCTGACGATTACCCAGAATCTCATATCCCGGTCGCCGATAGAGGAAATCAAAAAAGTCTACTCGAAGGATCAGGGCATTTTGCAATGCCGCGATTGGCTGCATGCCCATATGCCCAAGGCTTCCCTCCACAATTGCGAAAGCACCACAAAAGCGGTGAAAATCGCCTCGGAGAATCCGGATTGCGCGGCGATCGCCAGTTCGTTGGCTGCGGACTTGTACGGCGTGCCCGTTGTCGAAGCCAATATCCAGGATCGATCGGATAATTCGACAAGGTTTCTAGTCATTGGCAAACAGTCGAGTGGCTACATTCCGGATATGAAATACAAGAGCAGTTTCCTGGTTTCGATTAAGGATGAAGTCGGCGCTTTGGAGAACGCCTTAATGGTATTCGCAAAACGGGGGCTGAATTTGAGTAAGATCGAATCGCGTCCAAGCGGCAAAATCGCCTGGGAATACTGCTTTTTCATCGACGTGAACGGGCACTACGAGGAAGAGCCAGTTTCCGAAGCTGTATCGGAACTGAAAGGGGCTTGCCCCTTTGTCAAATGGTTGGGCAGCTATCCGGACAATAGGAACTAGGGCTTTTTTGCAAGATGTTCAAAGTAGCCTGAACATCAGCGCTGAGCTGGGGGCTGCCTCCAGGTCTAGATCAAGAAACGATCGCGGTTAGAAGCAGGTTTATCCTGCGATAGCAATTGGGCAACCCAGTCCCAAATCGCGGGATAAACCCGCTTCAACAAGTCCTTACTGACGAGACAATCAGTCAGCCTTGCCAATAGCGACTGGCTAATGATCGGGTTCCCTCTTAAACCTCTAGGAGCAAGCGCACGGGATTCTCCAAGGCTTCCTTTACCTTTATCAAGAAGGTCACCGCTTCTCGTCCATCGACAATTCGATGATCGTAAGATAATGCTAGATACATCATTGGTCGAATCTCGACTTTTCCCTCTATGGCCACGGGGCGATCTTGGATGGTATGCATGCCCAATATGGCGCTTTGGGGCGGATTCAATATTGGGGTGGATAGCATGGAGCCAAAGACGCCCCCATTGGTGATAGTGAAAACCCCGCCTTGCAGGTCCTCCAAAGCGATTTTTCCCGACCGGGCTTTGTCGGCATATGCCTTAATCTCTTTTTCGATCTCAGCGAGGTTTAGCTTTTCGCAATTCCTCACAACAGGAACAATCAGTCCTTTTTCGGTGGATACGGCTATTCCAATATCGTAGTAGTGGTTTTCGACGATTTCAGAACCGTCGATGAACGCGTTTATGGCGGTATTCTGTTGCAGCGCCCTGACTACCGCCTTCACGAAAAAGGACATGAATCCCAATTTGATCCCATGCTTTTCCTGAAAGGGTTCCTGGTAGTCAGCTCGCAATGCCTTAATGGAAGAGAGATCGACCTCATTGAAAGTGGTCAGCATGGCGGTCTCTTGCTGAACATTGACCAGTCTTTCGGATATCTTTTGCCGCAGCGGACTCATCCGCTTTCGAGTCGTTCGACCCTCTTGTTTGACGGGCTGCTGAGATGGCCTTGCGTTATGAGCCGCGGTCGGCTTCTGGGCTGTTTCGGCAATAGTGGGAGCGGGCTCGCTTTCGGCCCCTGCCTGGCCAGCGTCCTTGGAAGCTGGTTTTAAATCAACCGACTTCTGTTCAGTCTCAGGCTCAACAGCGGATTCGTCGATCGAGGCCACGATTTGGCCGATTTCCACTTCATCACCTTCGCTGGCCTTTAATTCGATGGTACCAGAGGCTTCAGCAAGCCCTTCAGATGTGATCTTGTCGGTTTCCAGCTCGTAAATGATTTGATCCTTTTTGACGAACGCCCCATCTTCGATATGCCAGGCGGCGATGATGCCCCCAGTTATGGATTCTCCCAGGGAAGGGATCTTTATTTCAGTCGGCATTGGATCAATTCGGTTTGGTTAAATTTTTTACTCAAGCATCCAATTGCTTGGAAAATGCAGTTTGCAGAAAGGTTTCTAACTCGCTTTTGTGTATCGCCAAAGTGCCAACAGCTGGACTGGCGCTGGCATCTCTCCCGGCATAAGCAGGTCGGACCTTGAAAATCTCATAGAGAACGGGGGCTATATAGGTCCAGGCACCCATGTTTTCAGATTCCTCCTGGCACCAGACTATGGAGCTGGCAGTCGAATATTTGGCGGCGATTGAATTGAGGACATCCTTATTAAGTGGATACAGTTGTTCGATTCGAACGATAGCCGTGCTGTTTCGCTTATTCAGCTCACGATGGGAGACGAGATCGTAGTAGACCTTTCCGGAGCAGAGAATCAGTCGTTTGGTGGCTTCGGGCCTGGCTCGCGGATCGTCGATGATCTCCTGGAAAGAACCGCTCTCGAATTCTTGCCAGTCGGAGACGGCACGCTTGTCTCTTAATAGCGATTTTGGAGCCATGATGATGAGCGGCTTTTTAAAGTCGCGTTTCATCTGGCGGCGAAGAACGTGGAAATATTGGCCAGGCGTGGTCAAATTACACACTTGAATATTGTCCTCCGCGCAAGCCTGCAAGAACCGCTCTAATCGAGCAGAAGAGTGTTCTGGACCCTGACCCTCGTATCCATGAGGCAATAACATCACGATTCCGCTAACGCGCCCCCATTTGGATTCGCTGCTGGTGATGAATTGGTCGATGATGACTTGGGCTCCATTGGCAAAATCCCCGAACTGAGCCTCCCATATGCAGAGCATCTTCGGGTAGTCTAACGAGTAACCGAAATCGAATCCCAATACGCCAGCCTCCGAGAGTAAGGAATTATAGACGCAAAATTGGGCTTGGTCCTCGGACAAATTTAGAAATGGGACGTACCGTTCCCCCGTTTCCTCGTCATGCAGAACGGCATGGCGCTGACTAAAGGTTCCTCGTTCGCTATCTTGACCGGAAAGTCGAACGGGTGTGCCTTCCGTCAATAGGGAAGCGAAAGCTAGGGCCTCGGCAAAGGACCAATCCACTGGTTTTTCCTCCTCGTGGATGGTCCGGCGTTGAGAAAGGAA
This sequence comes from Opitutaceae bacterium, assembly GCA_002694885.1. Classification (GTDB taxonomy): domain Bacteria; phylum Verrucomicrobiota; class Verrucomicrobiia; order Opitutales; family Opitutaceae; genus Pelagisphaera. The sequence goes on from NZNM01000134.1 coordinate 9,241, forward strand.
TCGTTGAATCTTTCGATTGAAATTCGTTCCTTCTGGAACGTGGGTGAGGCCTTCTACGATTTTAGCGAGATCGGCCTTTTGCACTTTCGTATCAACAGGATCGAACGAGTAGTCCGGCTGGAAAATGGCGGTTGAGCCCGCAAAGCGATCGTTAGAATTATTGGCTGCGCCCTGTGGGTTCTTTACACGCTCGAGAGATTTTTCCAAAGAAGTTTCGTACTCTTTCTTGATGGCATCGATATCCTTCTGTTCGAAGTCTCGTGTTTCGATGAGGACCTGGGAGAGCTGTTCGCTCACCGGTGGGTGCTTAGCGATGCGATCGTAAAGTTCGGGATTCGTAAAGGATGGTTCATCGCTTTCATTGTGTCCGTGCCGGCGATAGCAATACATGTCTATGACAACGTCAGCTTGAAAGGCTTGGCGGTACTCGACGGCCAATTGAGTGACGAAAACCACTGCTAGAGGATCGTCCCCATTGACATGAAAAATAGGGGCTTCGATCATCTTGGCGATGTCGGTGCAGTAAGCGGTAGACCGAGCCTCTGTCGGTGTCGTCGTAAAGCCAATCTGATTGTTGACTATGATGTGCAACGATCCCCCGGTACGGTATCCAGGCAACTGGGAAAAGTTGAGAACTTCCGCGACCATCCCTTGTCCGGCAAAGGCAGCGTCTCCATGTATCAGGACTGGTAGGACGTTCTTGCGCTCAAGATCCTTGAGTATTCGCTGTCTTGCTCGGGCTCTGCCTTGGACGACGGGATTGACGGCTTCCAAGTGTGAAGGATTGGATGCCATGCGCACCTCGACGTCGTAACCTTCTTTAGTTTCAATGACGTTTTCGTATCCAAGGTGATACTTGACGTCGCCGTCGCCGCCCACGGTTTCGGGCATGTAGTCGTCAGCGAATTCGGCGAAGATGAATTCGTACGATTTCTTTAAAGTATTGGCCAGAACATTCAATCGTCCCCGATGGGCCATTCCCATCACGATTTCCTTTATTCCCAGGCGGCCGCAGTGCTCTATGACATTGTCTAAGCAAGGAATTAACGTTTCGCCGCCCTCTAGTGAAAACCGTTTTTGACCTGGGTAGCGAGTGTGTAGAAATCTTTCGAATACCTCTGCAGCGAATACCTTTCTTAATATTCTATTCTCTATTTTGGATGAGAAATCGATTTTGCCCTGCAGTGGTTCGACTTTGCTTTGAATCCAGCGTCGAGCCTCCGTGTTCTGCATGTGGGCGTACTCGTACCCGATGTTGCCGCAGTAGGTATTCTTTAGAGCCTGAATTAGATGCTTCAGTTTTATAGAACGGTTTTGCAGAAAGTGTCCGGAGTTGAAGGATTGCTCGAGGTCTTTCTCCTCAAGGTCGAATCGATCGAGCCCGAGATCGGGATTAGAAGGAGGGGCGCTGGAAAGCGGATCCAAATTGGCCTGAGTGTGGCCGATGCTTCGATAGCGGTAGATCAGGCTCGAAACATTCATTTGTTTCGATACCGATGCTCCTTGGTGGGAGGTTTGTTTACCTCCTTTAGGTCGGGGCTCGGTAAGGCCAAGTTCGAAGCCCTCGAAATAGGCTCTCCATGTTTCGTTCACCGACTGCGGATCGTCTTTCCATTTGCGATGATTGGCCTCGATTAGGTCTGCATTGGACCGTGTGGCTATTGTGAACATTGGCTTTTGATATCGAAAACGATCATTCTCCCTTGTTGGCTTTTTAAAACTTTAGCGCGGCTATTGAAGCCGATGCCCGCGGCCCTTTGATCGTTGGAGTCAAGTTGATAGGCGCGAGAGCGTTGGGAGTAAAGGAAAAGCGCCTCATACCACATGCTAAAAGGGTTGATAAAATGGCGGGAATCGAGAGGGGGCTGGTCAAGGCGGCTTATTCCCAAGCGTGCTGTAGCGCGGTGGGAACAAATAACGCAGCCCAGGCCCCTCTCGAACCCGACCGCGGATGCGGCTCTCGCGGGAGTTCACGGCGTTGGGTGCATCGCATACGATCCCGCAATTGCGGGATGTCGCAAGTGATACGCCGCCTTGCGCTGCTCCCGCCAGAGCCATTTTATCAAACGTTCTCGCATGTGGTATTAGTCTCGGTCAGAAATAATTGGCCATTCCGAAATACTTGGTCATCATTGATTCGACTATTGGGAAGCTA
>NZNM01000135.1 GCA_002694885.1 Opitutaceae bacterium
CTTGCCCGAATCGACATCCAGTGAGACGCCCAGAGATCTTTCCAATCGTCTGCTTTTATCGGTCCAAAAAGATGGAACGCTCTATCTAGGTGGTGCCCTCGTTCCAAAAACCGAGCTTGCTGAGCGCCTCTCAAGATTAAGCAAGCAAAGCCCAGGGATAAAACTTCGCATCCGGGCTGATCGGCAAACAGCCTTTGCCAATATCCGAGAAGCCATGACAGCTGCCAGCGAAGCAGGGATCAGCGACTACATTTACGGAGCCATACAATGAGAATGAGATCGGGGAATAGAAAACGGGCAAAGCGAGGACTCGTCGCTGAGTTACCGATATCTCCATTGATAGACGTCGTCTTCCTGCTCCTATTTTATTTCTTGGTGAGCGCAACCATAGAAAAGCAGGAAACGGATATCAGTTTCAATTTGCCCGGAACGATCAAACAGTCGGAACCTCTGGAAATGCCTGACGAGCAAGTTGTCCAAGTCATGGAAGACGGACAGGCAGTTGTGAACGACTATTCATACGACAGCCCCGCCGCGCTTCGCTACCGGGAATTGGAAACGATGCTGCGCCGATTCCGACAGTCCAGCGAAGCGAATCTAGTCGAGCCGCGGATCACCATCGCTCCGAATGACAAAACGCCGCACGAAATGGTGGTAAAAGTCATGGATGCGTGCTCACACGCTGGCATCGAAAGCGTCACATTCGCCTTCGCTTCTATTCGTTAAAAAGTCTTTTTTGCCAACGTAGGTTCTCCGCTCGCGGCGACCGGTACTCGTATGCTCTAGCCAGTACTGCGGTCGTCGCAAGCAACGACCCTACAACCTAATGGATTTAAACGAGCTGCATGGACGATATCGGCCCTACCAGTTATTTGTATTGCCTTGCTCAGGCCCATTGAAACCATCAGTCGGCATGGCAAAAAAATCTCAGGCTACATGGGGAGGACGATTTTCGAGAAGCCCGGCGGACTTGATGCTGACATTCAGCGAGTCCGTCTCATTCGACTATCGATTGGCTCCCTATGATATCGCTGTCAGCCGCGCTCATAGCGCCATGCTTCGGCATGTTGGATTAATTAGCCAACGCGAAATGCGGGCGATCCACAAGGGGTTGAATGCACTGGAAGCTAGAATTGCGGATGGCAAATTCAAGTGGAACCCCGCCTTGGAAGATGTTCACATGAATATCGAACAAGCCTTAACCAAGATCGCGCCAGAGGCGGCAAAGCTGCATACAGCGCGAAGCCGAAACGATCAAGTAGCTACTGACTCACGCTTGTTTCTGAAGGAGGCTTCCCGAAAGCTCATAGACTTGCTGCATCGGTTGCAACGAGCGATCCTTTCAATAGCCGATTCCAATCAGAATATATCAATTCCTGGATACACTCATCTGCAGCGGGCCCAGCCCGTTTCCGTGGCTCACCATTTGCTCGCTTATGTGGAAATGTTCGATCGGGATATCAATCGTTATGAACGGGTGGCTGAAGATGCTAACTGGTGCCCGTTGGGCTCAGGCGCGCTAGCCGGAACGACTTTGCCCATTGACCGGGAGTTCGTGGCTAGAGAGTTAGGATTTATCGATAAAAGAGGACGGGCTAGAGTGACAACCAATAGTATGGACGCTGTAGCTGATCGGGATCTCTTTCTCGACTTCGGTCATGCTTGCGCCCTTTCCTCCATCCACATCTCTCGCATTGCGGAGGATATTATTCTGTGGAACAGTTCAGAGTTTGGATACGTTGAGCTCCCGGACGCGTTTTGCACGGGTTCGAGTCTCATGCCGCAAAAAAAGAATCCAGACTCCCTGGAACTCCTGCGCGGAAAATCGGGCAGGATAGTGGGCTCCTTGCAGGCGCTGTACACTATGGTAAAAGGCCTGCCTCTCACTTACAATCGGGACCTCCAGGAAGACAAAGTGCAGACATTCGAGGCATTCGATCAATTAGAGCTCTGCTTGCAAGTGCTGGAAGGGACAATTGGTGGAGTTGTATTCAAAAAATCGAACTGTTCGAAAGCCGTAGCCGATCCCGCGTTGCTGGCGACCGACTTAGCCGATTGGCTTGTAAGCGAGGGCGTCGCATTCCGGGATGCCCACCATGTCGTCGGCGCCCTGGTGGCGAAAGCGGAAGAGCTGAATGTCAATCTAAACGCCGTCCCCGATTTGGAGGCCAAGGCTATCCATCCAAAGTTAAGAGGCGCCTGGCGTGAGGTTTTCGATTTGCAGCGGGCCTTAAAGAACAGAGAAGGTATAGGAATGCCAGGGCCAAAGCAGATTCGCAAGCAGTTGAATCGCTGGAAAAAGCGATACGCCGATTGAGACAAAGATCCCAGCATGGGTAAGATCAAGGTATTGCCGGATCAGGTCGCAAATCAGATTGCGGCTGGAGAGGTCGTGGAGAGGCCGGCTTCAATCGTAAAGGAGCTGGTTGAAAATAGTATCGATGCCGGAGCTACATCAATTCGAGTGGAATTCAAGAAGGGTGGTGCTAATTTAATTCGGATTGAAGATGATGGTTGCGGCATGAGCCAGGATGATGCCCTGCTTTCGCTGAAAAGGCATGCCACTAGTAAAATTTCCGATACCAAGGATCTAGATGAACTGACCTCAATGGGATTTCGTGGAGAAGCGCTTCCTTCGATCGCATCTGTATCTAATTTTAACTTACAAAGCAGGGAAAGCGTTTCGGGATCCGGTACCGAAATTCTCATAAACGGAGGGAAACTGGCTCATTGTCGGGAATGCGGAATGCCGCCAGGAACACGCATAACAATCTCCCAGCTTTTCAACTCCGTTCCAGCCCGCCGAAAGTTCCTTAAATCGGAAGCCACCGAGTCTGCTCACATAGTCCACACAACCCGGCTCTATGCCCTCGCTCATCCAGAGATATCGTTTTCGCTGATTGATGATGGTCGCTCAATTTTCAGGACGCCCGCGTGCTCGGGACTGAAGGACCGAGTGAGCGAGATTTTTGGCAAAGGAACGGCAGGTCGATTGATCGACGTTGACGAATCCGAAGGGGACTTGAGACTTTGGGGTTTGATAGGCGCTCCTGGTCATTCACGTTCTAGCCGTCATGAAATGCTGATGTTCGTCAATGGGCGGCCTGTGGAAAGTAGAACACTCGGGTATGCTCTCATCGAATCTTACTATGGGCACATACCCAAAGGCCGCTATCCAGTCGCATTCCTTTTCCTCGAAATTCCGCCTGCCCAAGTCGATGTCAATGTACATCCCGCCAAGCGGGAAATCCGTTTTAGGCAAGAAGCGTCGGTTCGGGGGTTTGCTGTTCGGTCAATACTGAAAGCCCTTCGCGATTCAGTGGAAATCGCATCAGCACCAGTCGAGCTCGAATTGAGAAAAACGAAATCGGATTTCGGGAAACCGGAAGGGCAAGCAACATCGAAGGAAAGCGGGCCGCTCGTCATTGCGAAGTCGCTCCGTGAGAAACCCCTAGTGAAAAGCGATCAATCTGGCAACATAGCGATCGACAATGATCCGGTTGCCAACTCGACCCCTCGAGAGACCAATAAAGACCTTCCAGAGGAGCCTCGTAGTCGGAAATCAAATTCGCCAAGTGAAAGGCAGTGGCGGTTCATAGGCTGGGGACAAACAGATTACGCTATCTTTGACACAACTAATGGTATCGTTATTATGGATACTATTTCCCTTCAGCAGAGGATTGTATACGAACGAATTCTCAAGGAGATCTCGAATCGATCCGTAGCGATCCAATCGCTATTGCTACCTATACCAGTGGAATTCGACCCTGTCTCCGCCGCTGCTCTCACCGACAATACCGAGATGCTAGAGAATCTCGGGATGTCTGCTCAGCTTTTCGGAAGAAATTTCTTCAGGATCGAAGGCATTCCTAGTTGGCTTCCCGAAGCGGAGGCAGAACCATATCTCAGGGACATTGTAGCCTTGCTTCGAAAGGGCGGTCTCAGCGACAAGAATCGATCATCCAATGTGGAGGCTATCGCCTTAAAGTCAGTTTCGCGTTTAGTAAACAAGCGCGAGGATCTTTCGGAGACGGAACTTCAAAACCTGATCGACCAGCTATTCAACACCAGCAACCCGCTAGCGGATCCTGAAGGACGACCCACTTTTATCGAGATTTCTTCTAGTGAATTGCATCGTCGCTTTCATCGATCTTTCTAAATCGCAGCTGCGCCGACCTATTTTTAACCGTTTTTAACGGCGTTTCTCAAAATTCTCTAGATTGGGAAAGGGTTTCGCGCCGGATTCAGGAAAGGCTTGTGTATCGCAGGTAGATTCCTATCCGCTCACTGCAAAGTCAGCCAATTCGCAAACCACTAGACGATGACCACAACTCTGAAGAAGAAAGCCGCGACAAAGCGGGCATCTAAAAAGGCCAAGACCGATACGACAATTTCGCTCAAGGACGCTATCGTTGAGCACCTTAGATTGACGCTCGCTCATGATCCATCTCAGGCCACAACACACGATTGGTGGCATTGTCTTTCCCTGGCAGTGCGCGACCGCCTGGTCACGGATATGATTAAGACTCAGGCGACCCACTTTTCCAAAAAGACTCGCCGCGTCTACTACCTGTCCATGGAGTACCTGATGGGACGTATGTTGATCAACAACATGCACAACGTGGGCGTCTACGATGAGGCTCGGGAGGCCATTGAGTCGCTAGGCCTCAACTGGGATGAGATTATTGAAGAAGAAGTCGACATGGGGCTCGGCAATGGAGGTTTGGGGCGCTTAGCCGCTTGCTTTCTCGATTCCTTGGCGACCTTGGATCTACCCGCCGTAGGTTACGGCATTTACTATGAATTCGGCCTCTTTAAGCAGGAATTCGTAAACGGTCACCAGATCGAACATCCCGACAACTGGAAAAAATTCGGGACGCCTTGGGAAATTGTCCGGCCTGAATACACTCAGATAATCAAGATTTACGGTCGCGTAGAGCAGGTATTCGATCGCAATGGCGACTTCCGTGAGGAATGGGTGGATACAAAGGAGATTGAAGGTGTTCCCTACGACATTCCGATTGCTGGATACGACACCGGCACTGTGAATTTCCTTAGATTGTGGTCTTCGCGGGCATCGGAGGATTTCGATCTGGATGAATTCAATCGAGGAGACTACGTCGAAGCGGTACGTGAAAAGGCTATTGGAGAAACGATTTCCAAAGTGCTTTATCCAAACGACAAGACAGAAAACGGGAAAGAACTACGCCTGGTTCAACAATACTTCTTCGTCACTTGCTCGCTGCACGACATCATCCGGCGATTTCGGGCATCCTTTGACGACTGGGATGAATTCCCCGAAAAGGTGGCCATTCAGCTAAATGACACGCATCCAGCAATCGCGGTTGTCGAGCTCATGCGGATACTCGTGGACGAAGAGTCTCTTGACTGGAACTATGCCTGGAATCTGGTAACCCGTACATTCGCCTATACCAACCATACCTTGCTGCCAGAAGCTTTGGAGAGGTGGAGCGTACCGCTTTTCGAAAAAGTTCTGCCTCGCCACTTGAGCATCATCTATAAAATCAACAGCCGCTTTATGGAAGCCATCGAGGCGAAGTGGCCTGGCGATAATCGAGCAAAGCGAGAGTTGTCGATCATAGAAGAGTCGCATCCGAAAATGGTGCGGATGGCCCACTTGGCGGTGGTAGCCAGCCACACGGTGAACGGTGTTGCCGCTATCCACTCGCAGTTGCTCAAGACTCGACTATTCCCGATGTTCGACGAACTCTATCCCAAGAAGTTCACGAACATGACTAACGGCATCACGCCACGCCGCTGGCTCCTAGCTTGCAATCGGGATCTGTCAGATCTGATTAGCTCCAAGATTGGCAATGGCTGGGCCAAAAATCTGGACGAATTGAAGAAGCTGGAAAAATCCGCCGATGAGAAAGCTTTCCAAAAAGCGTATATGAATGTTAAATACGCTAATAAGAAATGCCTCGCCAAAATAATTAAGCGGGAATGCGGGGTCGAGGTGGATCCTAAGGCTCTATTCGACGTGCAAATCAAACGATTGCATGAGTACAAGCGCCAGCACTTGAACCTCCTGCATATCCTCCACTTGTACCGGAGCCTTCTCCACGATCCAAATCTGGATATCGCTCCTCGGGTATTCATTTTTGGAGCCAAAGCCGCTCCCGGATACCATCTAGCTAAAACGATCATCAAGGCCATCAACGCCGTCGGGGACGTGATTAACAACGATGAGCGTATTCAAGGAAAGCTGAAGGTTGTTTTCCTTCCCAATTACCGTGTGTCATTGGCCGCCCGGATCATCCCCGCTTCAGATCTTTCCGAGCAAATATCGACGGCCGGCAAAGAGGCTTCCGGGACCGGAAACATGAAGTTGGCCCTGAACGGATCTCTCACTATCGGAACTCTGGATGGAGCCAATATTGAGATCAAGGAAGAGGTGGGCGACGACAATATTTTCATTTTTGGAATGGATGTCGACGAAGTGGCAGAGCTGGATAGCAATGGATACAATCCTAGAGACTATTACGATCGCGATGAAAGCCTCAGAACGGTCATAGACTGGCTGAGTTCCAACTACTTCGCCTCTGGGGAACCGGGAGCGCTGAAGCCGCTTCGCGACAGTTTGCTTGACGGAGGTGACCCCTTTAAGGCCCTAGCGGATTTCCAAGCTTACTGCGCTTGTCAGGAGCGTGTTGACGAAGCCTTTCGCGACAAGGAAAGGTGGGCCCGAATGGCGATCTTGAATACGGCACGCGTAGGCAAGTTCTCTTCAGACCGAACCATCAGCGAGTACGCCAAGGAAATCTGGAAACTGAAACCAGTACGAGTAAAGTAGGATTCAGAGCGCAACCGCGTAAGGTCGCTGTCCGCTAGAATCTAACGCGAGCAATGACTGGGTAGTGATCGGACGGATAGCGTCCATTTTCATTCTGCCGAACAATCGCGGCATCGAGTACTTCCATACGTATATCGGTGAATACGTAATCGATTTTCGCACCATCGATTTTCCCAACCCAGGCCCCAAAGGTGCCTGCGTTTGGTTCTTCCGGATGAATAGCTCTAAACGTATCCACAAGTTGGGCTTCACCCTTCTGATCCAATAGGCTCTTGATTGGCAAGGTTTCTTCTCCAGCGTTGAAGTCGCCCAGCAGAAGAAACGGAGCGCTTGATCGTTCCCTTTTCGCGATATGCCCAGCAATGAACTCGGCGCTTCTCTCGCGAGATTCTTCCGACTTGTGGTCGAAGTGAGTATTGTAGACATAGAATTCCTTATCGAGAGCCTTAAAACGAAACAGGGACCAAGTGCATGTGCGAAACAGATTGTTTCCCCACGAAGACGACGGTTTCTCAGGCGTGTCCGACAGCCAAACTGTATCGTGATCAATCAACTCAAATAGCTCAGTTGAATAGAGGATAGCCGTATGTTCGCCTCCTCCGTCCGCCTCTCGACCCACTCCGATGGATGAGTATGAAGGAAGCTCTCCCAAAATCTCTTGAAGCTGGAAATGCAATGCCTCCTGAAGACCCAGGATCGCGGGTTCGTAGTCTCTTATAGTTTCGAAAACGAGATCGTGGCGATTATCCCAGTGGTTGTCGCCATCCTTCGCCAGACCGTATCGGATGTTGAATGACATAACATCGATCGCTACTTTTTCTTGCTCCGCCGTCTTGCAGCCGGTCTGAATCAAAAAGAGAAAAGCTATGATTATAGGAAATCGCGAGCCACGCATTTTGTTAACCTCTTAGTTTCATTAACCTTCACCCAGAAACAACTTAAGTTATTGATAGCCACTTCGCTAGAACGAGCTTCGCCAAGGTTTGGTATTATAACCAAA
>NZNM01000136.1 GCA_002694885.1 Opitutaceae bacterium
CCATCACCGGCAACCGGCGATGGGACCAGGCGCCAATGGCCAATACGAGTGGGATTCCACGTGCCCCAGCGCCAAAGCTCCTCGCCATTCGCTGGATTGTGGCCGGAAATCGCGTCGCCGCCAACGACTAGGATTTCCTTGCGCCCGCCGTGTTCGAATGGCACGGGCGTGGTGAAGGCCTCCATCGACTCGGCCGTTGCTTTGCTGGGACGAAGCGTCCGGTAAAGTTCCTCTCCGGTCTTTGGGTTCAATGCCAGGAGGTAGGATTCGTTGTGAGCTTCTCCGTGACCCCAGGCCGGAACGTCGCGTTGGAGAATCTGTAGAATCAGCCTGCCGTCGACGAGGAGCGGGCTCGTGCTCGGAGTCCAGCCGAATGCCAGTTTGCCGTAGTCCGTCTCGATATTGCGTTTCCAGACTTCATTGCCCTTGAAATCGTAGGCATGCATCAAGCCGTTACCGTAAAAGAACACCACGATCTCACCATCCGTTGCGGGCGAACAGGAAGCATAGTCGCTCCGATCGTCGCGACGGTAACCGTTGCCCACTTGGTGCTCCCAAAGCAGCTTCCCCGAATTCCGGTCGAAGCAGAGAGCGTGCAAGGAATCGGTCTCAGGTTTTGCTGATGAAATAAAAACGTGATCGCCCCAAACAATCGGCGATGCAGCGCTGGGCCCTGGCATTTCCGCGCTCCAAGCGACATTTTCGGTCTTCGACCAATTCGTCGGGTAACTCCCGCCATCTGTGGAGCCATTGAAATTAGGGCCGCGCCATTGCCCCCAGTTGGCGCCAGATGCGCTCAATGATGCAGCGAACAGAAGTATCAAAAACGAAACGTGTTTCAGGGTGTGAGTTTTCATCGGTATTATTATGATGTCGTGATTCGGAAATTTGATCGTTGTATGTGTGAAGCAAACTTGCTGCGACACAAGCCTACTCGTAGTCTTACGGGGATCGAGCGAGGCGCATCCACGCTTCCAACGTTTTGTCCCAGTTAGCTTTGCTTGCCCGTTTAGCGCGCAGACGCGAATAACGAAAACGCTGAGAATCTGCTTGAAACTCGATCGGCGTTAGTAAACCTGTCTCTCTCCTCGATTTCGAGGAATGCGTTTGATAACAACGCGGCGTGGTAGCCAAGTGGTAAGGCCGAGCTCTGCAAAAGCTCTATCGCGGGTTCGATTCCCGCCCACGCCTCCATTCTCTGCAAGGTGTCCGAAGCTGAACGAGTTTACAGTGCTATGGATCGGAAACCGGAATTCTTAATTGGTCATAAATGCAAAATCAAACGTAAAAACCCGATGCAGATAGATGCGGCCTAATCCTCCTCGCTCGGAATAGAGGCGGCGGCAATCATGCAAGCAGTCAAGTTCTGTCATGATCGAAGCATGCCGGCAGTCCCGATTATTGATGAGATAATGGTGCCAGAATCTGAGGGTGAGAAAGTCGCTCTGCAGCTGCTGTCCCTGCTCAACCAGCAGTTCAGCCTGAAGGCTGTAGTCAGTGTCGATTACCATGACTCGAACGCCGAGGACTTAGCCCGCGAGTAGGTTTTTCGCTATCGAGAACCATCGGCCCAGGACAAAGTTTTGACACCCTGCCCCGATGGCTACTGCCCAGATTGCTGGGATAGCAATTGCGTGTATTTTATGAACTCTCCGTTTCCCTGTAGCCATGTTAGGCACCGCCAATCATAGCTTCTGCGAGAGCAGGGGGCCTCCCAAAACCTAAACGCCTTTGCACTTAGATCGCGTCGGGGATGGCAGAAAAAATATCGGGAAATTTGGATTTTGTAAAAATCTCTGGTCCACGCTCTCCCCTTAATCGGTTATCTCATACACCTCAACCAACACCTCGCCCACACCATCGTCCGCCGAGCTGACCTGTACTGTATAAACCCCTACATCGAGTGTTACGAGGGCAGCGGCACTACTTGTATCGTCGGTCATGAATGGGCGACCTTGGAACGTCTCGCTTGGCTCTAGGGGGAATGCTCCAGCCGAACTCATCGCAGATACGATTTCAGCGACATTGTCGTTGTCAGCCTTCCAATCATCGATCGTGGCTACTAAATCCGGCGGGTTGCCATCCCATCGAGACTTATAAACCGTCATAGTCGGATTTGGAAGAGGCGACCCAACGCCCAAATCCGCGAGCTTCGGCCCAACTGCGCGAATAAGCATTTTCTTCTGCTCGCCGAGAACCACGAAGCCAGGAGTGAGCATCTCGCCCTCGCCAAGGAATACGCGGGCCGATACATTGACAATTGCACGGGCGGCTTCGGCAGCCGCACTCAAATCAGTCGCCGCAAAAAGACTGTAGGATTTAGGGTCAGAAGTGACGTCGTTTTGTCCAGCAGTCCTCGCAGAGCTGATGTCGGATGCTGTGTAGAGATTGAAGGATGCTGGGTCAGAAGTGACGTCGTTTTGTCCAGCAGTCCTTGCAGAGCTGATGTCGGATGCTGTGTGGAGATTGAAGGATGCTGGGTCAAAAGTGACATCATTTCGGCCTAAGGCTCTGCCCGATTCAAAATTATTAGAGAGCGGTAAATCTCGCGCAGCTGGACTCCCATATAGGAGGACTTGCGAGGATGACAAAGAGAAAGATGTGTAGCTATCTTCAAAGAGAATCGGCAGAGTTACGCTGGCAAGACTTGTGCAATCATAGAACGCATAATCTCCAATACTCGTAACGCTGTCTGGAATGATTATACTGACAAGGCTGGTGCAACCATTAAACGCAAGCATCTCGATACTCGTAACACTGTCGGGAATGGTATAAGAATCACCTGATTTTTTAGCTGGGTATTGAACCAATAACGTCTGTAATTTGTTAAAAAGTACGCCATCTACAGAACTAAAATTTGAGTTGCCCTCATCAACCGTAATGCTGGTAAGGCTGGTACATGAAGCAAAAGCATTTTCTCCAATACTCGTCACGGTGTTTCTAATGGATACGCTCGCAAGACTGGTGCATTCATAGAACGCATAATCCCCAATACTCGTGACGCTGTCGGGAATGGTTACACTCGCAATAGTGCTGCAAACAGCAAATGCCCCTCCCGCAATACTCGTAACACTATCGGGAATGACGTAAGACTCATCCGATCCCCCAACTGGATATTGAATCAAATCTGTCTGTAGTTTATTGAATAATACGCCGTCCACAGAACTGTAGCTTAAGTTGCCAGCATCGACCGTAAAACTGGCAAGACTGGTGCAACCATAGAACGCATAATCCCCAACACTCATAATGCTTTCGGGAATGGTTATGCTGGTTACAGTGAAGTCCCCACTGCCGAAGATGGAAGTGTTACCATTCCCTACCTTAACGACAGGAAACCCATCTATCACGGATGGGACTTTCACCGCCACGCCAATACCTGCGTAGCCCGTAATCGTAACTTGGCTGTCGGAGACCGAATAAGTCCAAACCCAGTCATCGTCCGAATCCGCATTGTCACCAATGCCGTCTCCATCGGTATCAAAGGACTCATTTGGATCAAGCGGGAAAACATCACTAGTATCTGCTACGCCATCATTGTCATCGTCTAGGTCTACACTATCAAGAATTCCATCTCCATCCCTGTCAGGGCCAGCAGCAGCCTGAACGATTGTTAAAATCTCAGTGCCTATTATTACCTCTGCTGTCCTTTGCGAAGTACCGTCATTTAAACCGTAATTGAAATTTATGTTCCGAGAGCTTGATCCAGACGAAACGCTTGAGCTTATCCAGTCGATCTCCTCAACAATTTGCCATTCTCCATCTGAATTAACCTGCACATCAAACACTCCACTCTCGCTGGTCAGGATGGCCGATTTAGGAGAGATATCAACGGATGGGCCATCGTTCTTGGTGCCGATGATTTCCATGGCGTAAGAATTCTCTTCACTTGAGGCCGTACTCTCTTCATAAGACCAAGCAACGTGGTTTTCCGAATCATACTCGCCAAGGAGACTCAGTTCTAGCTCAAAAGTTTCCCCAGCCTCGACTGCGAAACCCGCATCAGCCACAAGCGATAGCCAATTGCCGCTCAAAGCATTTTCAATTTCCGCATCGCTGAGCGTTTCCTGTATCAACATCTTCCCTTCTGTGTCAGATATTCTAATACGTAAATCTGGCACTATCCCACGCTTCTGAATACGTAATCGTAGTTCCCCCAATACCCGCATGTCTTCTCCCACACTGAACCTTTGGGTCGAAGAGTCTTCGACGTAATAATTAGTAGAGTGGTCTTCCCCTAAGGCCACGCTCTCTGCGGCTGCATAACTATCCGATGGCAACAGCGCAATCGTTTCGCTGACAGATGCACCTTGCGGATTCGTGGCATCAAGCCAGAACATTGAAGGCTCGTTAATTGGGCCCGTTTCCTGCAACGGACTGGTTCCCAATGGCTCGCTCCTGTCTCCCTTGAACCCGCGGTACCATTGTAGGGACATCTCAGGCAAACCCAACGCTCTGGACCGAAGCGTTATGTTGCTTCCAGGTTTAACGTACCTCACAGCCTCGTGCTCCTCAAATTCAGGTATCGTTGGCAAACTCTTCCGGTACGCTGCAACGATCATTGTAGATAGCTCTATAGTTTTGGCATTGTCTGCAGATTCGGGACTCGATGACGAAACTCCCAAGGCATAGCCTTCGTGATTGAGCGAGGGATTGGAAAAGTAAGGGACTCTATCCTCATCGTTCTTCGAATATGCCATTATTGTCATGACCTCCAGATCATCAATATGATGTCCGTAAGAGTAATCAAACAGTCCAGGTTCTTTTGCCGCTACCCTATCATGCGCACAACCCAAATTGTGCCCAATCTCATGAGTAAAAGCATGCCACGAGTTTGTGCTTTGGGCCTCAGTCACGCTGAAAGCCCATTCGGGATCACCGTCCAAGTTATCCAACATGAAAGCTATGCCTGCGGTGCCATCATCTGTCCCACCGTTCCTCAAGAGAGCGACAAGATCCGCACCATGCTTTTCTCGCTGCACATGAATCCCGTCAGCGAAACCATCACCATCATCTTTTAAACGATCAAGATCAGTTCCCATTTCATCCTGTACTTCAACGTAGTCTACTAATTCAACCCCGACCATTCTGAGTCTAGTCGTCAGCCCGCTGTTTTCAAAGCCCTCGTTGGCCACCTCAACAAGCTCGAGACTCCTCGCTACCGCACCATTTTCCCCACCGTAATAATCCCGCATGGCTGGAGTGTACAACATCAGTATATCTACAGTCGATACGTCATCAGTACCGTATGCAGGAGATAGCAATGCCCCAAAGACCAGAAACCCCAAAAAAAAGACGTTACGTATAATGAGCCTAACTAGATTCACGGACGGGCGGAGGGATTAAGGTTTTGGACACAGGTTTGGCACACCATAGCGACCTCCAAATCTATTTCTGAGACATACTGGAAGCCGCCAGGGCCATTACGTAATGAGTACTCACGTCGAGCGTCTAAGTCACCAATCGCCATCGATATGGCTTCCCCGACGAAGACGATTACTGTGCTTTTAGTGCTATCAGGCCCATAAGATGCCTTTACGACAACCCGACCAGTACCGATCGCGCCTGCCTTATTGATCGTCAATTCTGTCTGGCCTAATGAAGGCAGGCCAATCGTGAACTTATCGCCTGGCTTCAAAGAACTCAGTCTCTCACGCAATTCCTCAGGAGAGGGGTTTAATGTCCCTCTCCATTCACGAATGATATGGTCATGCTCCTCTACAGATTCAGTTCCAACGTAACCATCATCAGACTCAAAAAAAACGTCGACGATAGGATTGCTAGGGACTTCAGGCTCTCCCGTATTATCCTTTTCGGTAGGATCCGTATTTTGAATCAATGATTCTCGAGATTCGCTGCGCTTCACAGGCTGACCAGCAGGATCGGGGTCCTTTTTTAGGAACCAGAAAAAAGCGGATATCAGTACTGTGAAGAGCAACAAATAAACACTGTGTCTCCATTTAAGCCTCATCAATCAACGATTAGACTACCTATTTCAGGTCCCAATTTGAGACAAGGTATTTATGTGATACTTCGCCTTTTTACAAAACCCAAAATCTGGCGGCATTTTTTCTCCCACCCATGCGACTCGGTCTTTGCGAGAGGGCGTTTGGTTTAGAGGTGCCCCCCATTGGGTTTGTGATGCGATACAGAACGCCAATCTCAATGAGACCGTATAAAATCTAAAAGAGTACGATCAGTAGTCCTCTAGGACGGCGAGGAAGGATTCCAGATCCTTTCCGATGCGCTCGTTAATTATTATGAGCCTTCCTTTCCGTTCTATGATTTGCATGACAGCATTTTGGAATTCAGTCGATGACCTCAAAAAATTCACATCGTATGCAGGTGCTATGTCCAATATCGTGCTCCCCTTCCCCTAAAATTGAAGGAGCCGGTCTGACGCGAGGTCGATCTGATTGTAAATATGCTCCGCGTTATAAAGACGGGTTTCTACAATATTTTCAACATCTCGGGCCTTCCGCGCTAGACGTTGATCACGCGAAATTATGTCAAAATTTCCATTCAGCAAATCGCCGAGCAGACCGCTATCCACTTGCGACTCGTTGTGGTTCCCGAGAACGTTAATCCCATTTTCAAAGATCATCAAATCTTCTGGTTTAGGATCGGAAATTTTGAGAATCGGGATAGCTAACATGCCCATTTTAAGAAATCTCTCCATCACTTCCTTGGATTCCTGTACGCTGGCGATCGAATCCCGAACATCCTCCCGCAACTGCACTAAATACGTGTCAAATTCTGCGCGCGTCTTCCTATCCTCATTCCAATCACTTATCTTCAAAGCGAACAGAATACCCACAATGATAAGAATCACCTCCCCTGTAGCGTATCCAAGATAGCGCAACAGCGTGCCTTCGGTGAATAGTTTTTGGCGTATGGCTTTAAACGGGGACTTCATAGATTGGCGAGTATGGACTCAAATCTTTGGATTACAATATCATCGAAAGACATTATCCTGCTTTCTAGGGTATGAATAGTGTAGACGACAATCTTGAAGTCGCTGGACGCCTCAGGATGTTCCGAATCGTAGATCAGTATTCTTTGGCATTCCCTTTCTCCGCGACCTTCTTAAACCATTTAAAGGCTTCTGGCTTATCGAAAAGGACGCCATCGCCTTCCATGTAAGCAATGCCGAGGCTGTACTGTGCGTCCACTGACCAAGAGCTTTCTTCAAGCCACTCGGCAACCTGCTCTGGACTCCTTCCCGAAACTGGAATCTGATAACAGGCAAGAAGGAATACTATTAAGCGAGGTAACATATATTACTCACCCATCAGTTTAAGGTTGGCTAATCGGTAATCTCATACACCTCAACCAACACCTCACCCCCTATTGTCGTCGCGCCGTATCGTCACGCCGTAGCGCTACGAAGGCGGACATCACGTTGCTTTGCCCTCCAGGCTGCAGGTGGTTAGGCTCGGGTATCGCTCCCCGCGACTTGCTGTGCATACGCGTCGAATTAGGCTCACCCAGAGGTCGAACTCCACCTTCCAGCAACGGGTTCGTAGGTGGAACGCGACGTCCCGGCGCGTTTATTCCGCTTTGGGTCAAATTGCCTCGGCTTTTTCTGTAGACGCGGTCAGCGATCGTCTTTTTTAGCCGTTGCCTTGCTGGGAAATTGATCCATAAACCCGGGCCAAGATGGCGTGCAAAGTATTTACAATCGCTAACCAAAAAGGAGGTGTCGGCAAGACCACGACGGCGGTAAACTTGGCCGCAGCTTTGGCTAGCCAAGGCGTGGAAACCTTGCTGATCGATTTGGACCCTCAAGCGAACGCCACTAGCGGACTGGGTTTCGAAAAAGAAGAAGGTAGAAGCGTGTACGCGGCCCTCATGGGCGAAGGCGATGCTTCGGAGACTATCATTCCGACGGGACGGAAGCGGCTTAGTCTTCTGCCCTCAGAAGTCGATTTAGCCGCTGCCGAAATCGAGCTTTCGCAGCACGAGAATTATCTGGGCCAGCTTTCTCAGGCCATCCAGCCGATCGTCGATTCCGATAAGTATCGGGCCATCATCATCGACTGCCCCCCAGCTTTGGGGATGCTTTCCATGAACAGTCTGGCTTCGGCCGACTACCTGCTGGTGGCGTTGCAATGCGAATACATGGCCTTGGAGGGATTGGGGCAGATTCTTAGCGTGGTCGAGCGCTTGCACGAGGCTGGCGTTAACGAACGGCTAGAAATTGGCGGCATCATCATGACCATGTTCGACGTGCGTACGAAGTTGTCTCGGGAAGTGGTTGACGAGGTGCGGGAAAACTTGCCCGATCAAGTCTTCGATACCGTAGTGCCACGGACAGTGCGCATTAGCGAGGCCCCTTCCTTTGGGCAAACGATTTTCGAGTACGACAAGGCCAATCCCGGTTCGACGGCTTACCGGAATTTGGGCAAGGAACTTATTGCTCGATTCGCCCTGAAATAGGCGATTAGGCGTATTCAAATTTTGAGAGCATGGTTGGTTCAAAGCTGAAACGGCTCTTTGGCTCGCGTGATAGCAAGTCATCCAAGCCTAGCAAGAAAGCTAGCGGCAGAGGATCGACAGGTGCTTCACCAACATTAATCAAGAAAGCCGAACGCTCGCTCGGCTATGTTTTCAAGAACAAAGAGTTGCTGGTAAAAAGCCTCACCCACCCTTCTTACCTGCTTAATTCTCGGGATCAGATTCACAACAAT
Organism: Opitutaceae bacterium; assembly: GCA_002694885.1. Lineage (GTDB taxonomy): Bacteria > Verrucomicrobiota > Verrucomicrobiia > Opitutales > Opitutaceae > Pelagisphaera. Next base: position 8,688 of record NZNM01000136.1, read on the forward strand.
CAGCGACTAGAATTTCTAGGGGATTCGGTAATTCAGTTGGCCCTGACTGAAGCCTTGTACGAGAAATTCCCTAACGAGCGCGAAGGAATGCTAACTAGCGTGAGATCGAGTTATGCTCGCGGTGAATATATGGCTGGGATTGCCCGCAGGCTTAAACTGGACCAGTTTTTGCTTCTCAAGGAAAAGGATCGCAATGCCGGGGTGGCTGATGGGGACTCAGCTCTCTGCGACGCATTTGAGTCGGTCGTTGGGGCCATCTATTTGGATAGCGATTGGGAGACCGCTCGAAAGCTCACGTTAAAGTACTACGGGCCATTGAGGAAAAAACCAGCCGGAGCAGGCAAAGTGGCCAATCCAAAGGGAGCTCTTCAGGAGCTCGTGCAGCCCAAGTACGGCAACTTTGCTCTCAAATACGAAGTGGTTGGTCAATCCGGCCAGCCCCATGATCGAGAGTTCGAGATAGCCGTGTTTTGCAATGGTGAGCAGCTGGGATCCGGTAAAGGTCGCAGCAAAAAAGAGGCGGAAGAAAAAGCGGCGATCGAAGCCATAGCCTTATTGGAATCCAGGCAATGACCGTTTCCTCCGGTTTACTTCCCGCTTCTTCATCGGTGGCGGTCGAGCGGCTCATTGGGGTGAGTTCGGAAGCCCTGAGCCCGGTCCTCGAGGATTGGGCCAATCAGGCGAATCAGCCAGTCAAGATAGTCATCGTGACCGATGAGCGGCTAGCCGAAAAAACGGCGGCCGATTTAGATTTTTTCCATCGGCAGGTACGGGAGGATCAAAACCGAACTAATATACACCAATTGCCGGTGATCGATGCCTTCGGGGAAGACTTGGCGGCCCAGTTTGATGCGGGAAGCGAGCAGATTGCCGTCCTCAACGAGATCCGTGCCGCTTCTGAGGACTCTAGTGTTGTAATTGTCTCCACGATCGAAGCGCTCGCTCAAAGCGCCCCGGACCCAAAGGCCTTGGCGGCCTTGCAATTAGAGCTAAATGCAGGAATTGAGCACGGCTTTGATCAGCTGCTAGAAGATCTTGAGCGGCTTGATTATGATCACGAAGGGCTCTGCGAAGCTCCCGGGCAGTTCGCCAAACGGGGCGGGCTGATCGATGTGTATCCAATCACATCCGACAAACCCTACCGGATCGATTTTTTTGGAGATGAGATCGAGTCGATTAAAACGCTCGATCCAGTAACCCAGCGCTCGGGCGAGAGCGTGCTGTCGATCACTCTAACCGCGTCGCCGCGAATGGAGATTGAAAAGGCGAAGAATGGAATTCTCGACTATTTCGAAGCGTCGGTGGCCTGGGCTTTAGTAGAGCCGGAGAGTCTGATCGAGAATCTGGATCGCTACAGTCCAGAGGGAGGTGATCGTGATGAAGGCGCCTTTTGGAATGATTTGAGAAAATCCAGATCCGGGCGCAAGGATATTTGGACTACAATGTCCGATCTCGATTTGGGGGTAGAAGAGAACTCTGGAAGCTCGACTACCTACGAGACGGAATCCCTGGACTTCTACCGTTCTTATCCGGACGAATCAAAATTGGCTGATGAACGGCTAGCTGACGAGCAAGCGGCCCGTATTCGCTTTCTGGAGAAGCTGCAAGAATGGGAAGCGAGTGGCGAACGGATCTTTATCATTCTTCCTAGCGAAAGCGATGAACGTCGCATTCGGGAAATTTTTCGGGAAACCAAATCGCTCGGGAAGCTGAAACCCGTTTTTTGGCGGGGCGACTTGAACGAGGGATTCCGCGTTCACTTTCGTCGCAATCTAGGGCGATTGAATTGGCCCGGCTTGGAGAATAGCAAAGGCGCGGTTTTCGTAACGGAGACCGAAATTTTCGGTCGACGACGCAATCGAAAAGTGACACTCCGCAAGCGAGCTCTCTTTGCTCAATCCCAGGTCGATCAACTCCTCGATTTCGCCGAGCTGGTTGAGGGAGAGTTTGTGGTTCATTTGCAACACGGAATTGCCGTGTATCGCGGAATCACGCGAGTGGATATTGGCGGGCAGCTGCGCGAGGCTCTAACGCTGGAGTTTGATGAAGGGATCCTGCTCCATGTCCCCCTTCAGGAATCGCATTTGGTCAGTCGATATGTGGGGATCACCAAAACGCGGCCAAAACTGGGGAGGCTCGGATCCAATCGTTGGGCCAAGACCCGGGAAGCCGCGGAGCGAGCCACCTTGGATTTGGCCGCTCAGTTGCTTCAGATTCAAGCTAAGCGGGATTCCGCTGAGGGTTGGGTATGCCCATCCGATACAGAGTGGCAGAAAGAATTCGAAACCGCCTTCCCCTACAAGGAAACGCCTGACCAAATGAAGGCCATAGTTGATGCCAAGCGTGATATGGAGCTATCCAAGCCCATGGATAGATTGGTGTGTGGAGATGTTGGATATGGTAAGACTGAAGTGGCTATTCGAACCGCCTTCAAAGCCGTTATGGGCGGCAAGCAAGTGGCGATTCTCGTTCCAACCACTGTGCTAGCTCAACAGCACTTTCTGAATTTCCGGGATCGCATGGCTGGCTATCCGATCGTGGTGGAGTTGGTGAGCCGGTTTCGCAAACCGGGGGAAATCAAGAAGATCCTTCAGGCAACCCGAAACGGGAATGTGGATATCCTGATTGGCACGCACCGCTTAATCCAGAAAGACGTTTCGTTCAAAGATTTGGGTTTGGTCGTGGTCGATGAGGAACAGCGCTTTGGCGTGAAGCACAAAGAGGTTTTCAAGAACTGGCGGGAGACGATCGATATTCTGACGCTCTCGGCCACGCCGATACCGCGAACCCTCTACATGGCCCTCACTGGCGCCCGTGAGCTGAGTGTGATTGAAACGGCGCCCCTCGAGCGGAAGCCGATCCAAACTATCGTAAAAAGCTACGACGAGAAGCTTGTGACGGAAGTCATACGCCGGGAAATTGCTCGAGGCGGTCAAGTTTTCTATCTGCACAACCGTGTCCAAACGATCGATACGATTGCTCTTCGCCTGCAAGAGCTGATGCCAGAGATCTCTTTTCAGGTAGGCCATGGGCAAATGGATGAGAAGCAGCTCGAAAAGGTCATGCTCGACTTTGTGGACAAGCGTTTTCAAGTGCTCGTGTGTACGACCATTATCGAGTCGGGTTTGGATATTCCGAACTGCAACACCATCATAATTGAAGGAGCTGACCGTTTCGGCCTGGGCCAATTGTATCAGATTCGCGGGCGCGTTGGTCGCTTCACGCGGCAGGCCTATGCTTATCTCCTGCTCCACAAGCATAAACGCTTGATGGACATCGCTCGCAAACGTCTGAAAGCGATTCGACAGCACAATCAGTTGGGAGCAGGATTCCGGATCGCCATGAGGGATCTCGAATTGCGGGGCGCGGGCAATCTGCTAGGATCGGAACAAAGTGGCCATATAGTCGGGGTGGGATTCGAGCTTTATTGCCAACTATTGCGTCAGAGCATCGCTCGCCTGAAAGGCGAAGAAACGGCCCAGGCCATTAGAGCTAGCGTAAAACTGGACTTCGTTTATCAAGGAGAAGGACAGGCGGAATCAACCAATCGCTACGAGGACGGGTACACGGCGTTGAAGGACGCCGAATCCCCGACCCAATTTTGCGAGCCTATTCAAGCTCGAATCCCTTCGAGTTATTTAGAAGAGACGCGACTGCGTATCGATTTCTATCGCCGTTTGGCCATGTCTGAAACTCCAGAGCGTATTCGGGAATTGGAAGCTGCCATGAAAGACCGATTCGGGGATTTTCCTCAGGAGCTAGAAGCTTTGCTCAAAATGGCGGAAATCCGTGTGCTGGCGGAACAAAAGGGAGTCCTCTCGGTCGTCTCGCAGGACGGTCGATTGAAGTGCCGCACCAGTCGCGATGGCAAGGAGGCTTACATCAAGCTGGGAAGCCGCTTCCCTCGCCTAAGCTCGAAAACGGCCCTGAAACGACTGGACGAAATCATTGTGTTCTTGAGAAATCTATCTTAAAGTGCTTAGCTTCCAATTTCCCGAAGACTGATACCTATGTTGTTACGAATCGCTAAGACTTTTGCCCTGTTAAGTTCTATTTTGCCATTGGCGTCCTTCGCTCAGATCAGCGATGAAGATGCCGAGCGCATGGTGAATGCCCGTTACGCTAACGGAATTACCGCGATCGCCGAGGAACGAATCTTCACAGCCGAGGACGTACGCCGCCAGATCATGCCCCTAGTGGACCAAATCCAGGCGGATTCGAAGGGCGATCCTGTGATGTTCAACCGAATGTTGGACGAGGCGGAGAATCAGATCATTCAGACGCTTACCGACAATGTATTGATCGTTAAGCAGTTCTACGAAGACAAAGGGCAGATTCCGGAGAGCTATGTCCGCAATGAGGTGGAAGAGCGAATTATTCGGCAATTCGACGGGGATCGCTCCCGATTCCTAGCCTATTTACAGTCGATCGGGAAAACGCCGGACGAGTACGATAACGAGATTCGCGAGGAAATGATTGTTAACTTCATGCGTTTGAAGATGACGAAATCGGAAAGTTTCGTGAGCCCGGTCAAGGTCGAGGAATTCTATAATGCCAACAAGCAGCAGTTTCACGAACCGGAAGCGGTTCATCTGCGATTGATCATTTTGGCTAAGCTCACGGACGAGGATCCGGAACTCCTCGATCAGACCGCGGATGAGATCGTTCGGCAGCTGAACAATGGTATTGATTTTGCCCAACTGGCCAAGAAGCACAGTCAGGATTCCAAGAAGGATGTCGGTGGCGATTGGGGATGGGTAGAGCGCAAAGCCCTAATTCCGGAGTTGGCGGAAGTCGCTTTTAAACTGGGCATTGGAGACCATTCCGATCCGCTGAAGCTTAAGGATAAGATTTTTATCATGTATATCCAGGATCGTAGCGACGAGGGCTACGTGCCACTAACGGAAGTTCGCGACAGCATCGCTAGCATGCTGGTATCTGAAATGGCTGAGGAAGCCCAAAATCGGCAACTCGAGCGATTGCGTCGGGACGGCTACGTCCGACGGTTCAATTAATTGATTGGATACGCCCCTGCACCATGCGAGCCATGGCGGTGTAAATTGCGCCCCCATCTAAGGTAGCATAGGCTTCTAGCCTCTGGCTCGCTCTCTCTGCAAATGCCAGTCGTCGCCATTCTAGCTATGCCCGGTGCAAGCGGAAGTCTGTGGCAATTTTAAGGGTGGATAGTCTTTCGGCTGACTGGGACAGTCAGCCCTACCATCGGGCACTGGCCTGCGCTGCTTTTGAGGATTGGCAATTTGCTTGCTCGCCCCTCGATAATTGGGCATATTTGGCACCTGAATTCAACTACAGTCGGCTAATTTCAGGTCCGCTTGCCCTTCGCGACTGCCTACCCCCTTTTCCGATGCCTGCCCTTACCCACTCTCCGCTCAAAAATCTAGCTGTTTCAGAACGCCCACAGGAAAGGCTTCAGCGTCTTGGTCCCTCGGCATTAAGCGACAGCGAATTGATTGCCATGATTCTCAGGAGTGGCAGCAAGGGAACGAATGTGCTCAATGTCGCCTCCTCACTTGTTAATAGAGCAGGCTCGCTTTCCGGTATGATCTCCTGGACGGATAGCGAATTCATGAGGATCAAAGGAATCGGGAAGGTGAAGTCGCTTCAATTGCTCGTTGTCATTGAAATTTGCCGACGTATCCTGGCGGCTGATGCCGAGGCCCTGCCGGTTTTGGATAAGCCGGAACGTGTATACAAATTTATGAGATCTCGAGTAATCGGCTTGGAAGTGGAAAAATTCTGGACGTTGTCGCTCAATCGAAAGAATCGACTATTGCAATTGCATGAAGCGACTTCCGGAACGGCGAGCAACAGTCTGGCGCATCCGCGCGAAGTTTTTCGTGAAGCCATTCGGTGCGGAGCCAGTTCGCTTATTTGCGTACACAATCACCCGAGTGGCGATCCAAGCCCCAGCGCAGCCGATATTCGCGTGACGAGGCAGCTCAAAGAGGCTTCAAATATCGTGGGCATCCCTCTACTGGATCATGTGATCGCCGGGAACGTCGCCGGTGATCCTTCCGGGCTAGGCTGGTACAGCTTTCAGGAAAGCGGGTTGATTTAGGGGAAGATAAATCGGAATAGGGTTGGTAGGTGGAACGCGTCGTCCCGGCGCGTTTGCTTGAGTCAGTTTTTCAATTCATGCAATGGCGCCAACCGTGGGGGTGTGTCGTTGAATCAGGCACCGGAACAGGATTGACTCGGATCATGATCCTCGGGGCTTAAGCCCTAACCGCGATGCGGTTATCCATCTCCGCTCGAGGGCTCGCTCCGTCGAACCTTTTGCGGTTCAAATCCTGTTCCCGTGGAAGCTTAGCAGTCGGACCAGAGTTGATACGCGAATTCAATCGGCCCTTGGGAACAGATGGTGGTAGGAACAGGATTCGAACCTGTGTAGGGTTTCCCCAGCAGATTTACAGTCTGCCCTCGTTGGCCACTTGAGTATCCTACCCCAATCGTGAAAGAGCGGGTAGCGTTATTGTTTTGAGGCAAAGATCAAGGGATTTTTTTCGATCTAATCAGACCGTTCGCTGTCGAAGCCAATAGCTCCTTCATGCTCCCGTTCTTCCGGATTAAGCGAGGGAGCACGGCGATCGTATCCTGTTAGTGCTATCTGTCAGCTCGAGTAGGATTGGCTCGATCCGCTCGGGGCTTTGCCCTACCGCTTTCTTGATCCCCATCTCCGCTCGTTCACTCGCATCGTCGAACCTGTGTAGGGCTTCCCCAACGGATTTACAGTCTGCCCTCGTTGGCCAATTGAGATCCCACCCCAAATGTGAAAAGCCGGATACCGGCATCGTTTTGCCGTAAAGATCAAGGGATTTTTCGCTTTTAAGAATCAATAGAACCCTATGCTCTCGACAGTGGATTAACTCTGCGGATGCTTCCCACTTTCTGGCTATGGAAACTCAACGCTTCGACTACGAACTCCCCGCTGAGAGGATCGCCCAGCGACCAGCGGCGAAACGGGATGCATCCCGATTGCTTGTCGTTAATCGAGCCAGCGGCTCGATTGAGCATCGTCGATTCAAAGATCTCCCTGACTATTGCCAGCCGGGAGATCGTTTTTTTCGGAACACGGCTCGCGTTCTACCGGCCCGCCTGTTCGGACAGCGTCCGACGGGAGGCCAAGTGGAGTGTCTCTTGCTCAAGCCGTCAGATCCAGAGGTTGCAGTTGAACGAGAAAGATGGTGGTGCCTTCTGAAGCCCGGACGCAAACTGCCGCCTGGTAGCGTTTTCGGTATCAATGGAGCTTTCCAGGCCACTGTTCTGGAAAAGAATCCACAGGGTGAATACCTAGTGGCCTTCCAGGCTTCCAATGGCCAATCGGTAAAGGAGCTGGCTCAACGATTCGGAAAAATGCCTCTCCCTCCCTATATTCAACGGGAGCGACAAGATTTAAATGACGAAACGGACAAAGATCGCTACCAGACGGTCTATGCCCAAGAAGATCGAGCGGTCGCGGCCGCCGCCCCCACAGCTGGCCTGCATTTTACCGACGAGTTGAGCGATGAGCTCGTCCAAGCAGGATCCCGATTTTACGATTTGATTCTCCATGTCGGTATGGGAACCTTCAAGCCCTTGGGTGAAGGATCGGTTGAAGCCCATGAGATTCATCGTGAAATTTACGAAATCCCGCAGGAAACCCAGGAGGCATTGAGAAATGCTCCCTCCGAAGGTATGCGGCGCATATGCGTTGGCACGACAAGCGTCCGAAGCATTGAAGACTATCTGGGAAAAGCAGACGAGATCGCTACGGGCAACTTTGTCAGCGAGGCGGGGATTTTCATCTATCCACCTGCGGAATTCAAAGGTGTAGACGCCTTGATAACAAATTTTCACTTACCCAAATCCACCCTGCTCTGTCTCGCTTCCGCTTTTCTTTCACCAGGCAGAATCGATGGAATCGACTGGTTAAAAGAGATTTACGCGGAGGCAATTTCAAAGGAATACCGCTTTCTCAGTTATGGCGACGCGATGCTTATCCTCTGAAATTCGTTTAGGGTGGCTAGACAATTCTTGAACGTTAGCCTATCGTTTGGGTCAGTTTAGGGAATAGTCGATATAGGACCTTAGAGATAATGAGCGATACAACTGAAGTCAGCGATATAATCGAAGATGCCACATTCGATTTCACGATGGGCGATAGTGACCACGCTATTTCCAAGCTGGAAGCTGTTGTGGAGGCCCATCCTGATAGTTTCGAGGCCTGGCATGCCCTTTGCGAAGTTCACTATTCAGCCAAAGCTTACGAGTCTGCCTTGAAGGCGGCCGAACGGGCCCTTTCCCTGCGTCCAGACGATCTTTTTATCAACACCAGTTTATCTCGAATCTGGCTCGAGCTTGGTTCCAAGGAGAAGGCCGAGCACTTTGGGGCTCAAGCGAAGGTGGCTAGCTGGAAGGAACAACTCAAGAATCCCGAAGCCTCTCAGGCGGGACTGGATACGGGTTCTCCCTAGGCTTTCGCGACCGCTTTTCACTCGACTTTGAATGACTTGAACCCATAGACCGCCAACTTTTTTCCATCTCACGCTTATGGATAAGAAATATACACTCGATTTTGAAAAGCCGCTTCGGGGGCTTATTAAGCAATTGGAAGCCTTGAATCAATTGTCTGAGGAGAATGCCATCGACGTCTCCAGTGAAATTAAGGCTATCGAAGCGAAGATCGAACAAACGAAGCGGTCGGTATACTCCAATCTTTCTTCATGGCAGCGCGTGCAGCTTGCTCGCCACCCGCTGCGCCCCTACTCGCTCGATTACGTGGATGCCATTTTCGATGATTTTCAGGAGCTATCTGGCGACCGTCAATTCCGCGACGACAAGTCGATCATCGGCGGAACGGCCTTTCTCGATGGACGGGCGGTGATGATTATCGCCCAGCAAAAGGGTCGCAATACCAAGGAGAATATCCTTCGCAATTTCGGCATGCCCAATCCTGAGGGCTATCGTAAGGCTTTGAGGCTCATGAAATTGGCGGATAAATTCGGTTTGCCGATCGTCACCTGGGTGGATACCCCTGGCGCCTATCCCGGTGTGGGATCTGAGGAACGCCACGTAGCGGAAGCAATCGCCGTCAATATCCGCGAGATGAGCCGATTGACCGTGCCGATAATCACCATAATCGTAGGTGAAGGCGGTTCTGGTGGAGCTCTGGGCATCGCTGTAGCGGATCGGGTTTTGATCCTAGAAAATGCCTACTACTCAGTTATTTCCCCTGAAAGCTGTTCTGCCATTCTTTGGAAAGATCGTTCGCAATCATCGAAGGCTGCCGAAGCCTTGAGATTGGGGGATCAGAAAATGCTTAAGCAATTTGGGGTTGTCGACGACGTCATCGAAGAGCCGATGGGTGGAGCCCAGAACGATCCACAAGAGGCTGCAAATTCCGTCCAAAAAGCGATTAGGTCCCAGCTCAAAGAGCTAGTGAAACTTTCTAAGGAGCAGTTAGTGGAGAATCGCTATGCCCGGTTCCGAGCAATCGGCGAGGTCGATGACGGAAAAGTGATCGACCTGAGCGAAGCTGCCTCTTGAGGTCGGGAATAGCTTCCTGAAAGGTTAAAATCCCGGCAAACTTTGATTTCTCCTGGAAACCGTTCTTGCCACCGGTCGCTGGACCGCCCTTTATTTCGCGAAAATCAAAATAATCATCATGAGCGCAACAAAAGAAGTCGAATTGCCTTCCCAAGATACCCGTGAAATGAACGGGGCCGACATCCTTGTCGAATCTTTGGTGCGCGAAGGCGTGACCGATATTTTCGCCTATCCGGGCGGCGCTTCCATGGAGATGCATCAGTCTTTGGCGAAAGCTAAGGATAGGATTCGCACGATTTTGCCTCGGCACGAGCAAGGCGGTTCTTTCGCTGCCGAAGGGTACGCTCGCGCCACTGGTAGGCCAGGGGTTTGCATGGCGACGAGCGGACCGGGCGCTACGAATTTGATGACGGCTATCGCTGATGCCTATATGGATAGCACACCGTTGATTTGCGTCACCGGGCAGGTATATTCCAAATTCATTGGCAAAGCGGCATTTCAGGAGACCGACTTCTTTGGAATGACTTTGCCAGTCGTTAAGCACAGCTACCTTGTGCTGGATATCAACGACTTGGCCCGTATCGTTAAAGAGGCTTTCAAAGTGGCCACGACGGGTCGTCCTGGACCTGTCGTCATCGATATCCCCAAGGATGTTCAGCAGGCGAAAATTGTTCCTGAGTGGCCTGCGGAAATAAATCTGCGCGACTCGAAAGTTCCCAACAAGGCGAGCGACACAGAACTTAAGAACATACTCCATCTCATAGAGGAAGCCAAGCGGCCGATGGTTTACTATGGAGGCGGCATCGTTTCTGCGGAGGCCTACGACGAGCTTGGAGCTTTTATCGAAAAAACTGGAATCCCCTGCTCGTCTACATTGATGGGCGTTGGAGCGTTTCCTGAAACGCATACGCTTTCGCTCAAGTGGTTCGGAATGCATGGTTCCGCGTACGGAAACCTCGCCGTCCACAATTGCGATTTGCTCCTGGCTTTTGGCGTTCGTTTCGATGATCGCATAACTGGAGATGTATCCAAATTCGCTCCACAAGCGGAAATCGTCCATATCGACGTCGATGCCTCGGAGCACAATAAGAACAAGATTGTCCACCACCCCATTTGCGGAGACATCGGCCATGCTATGGGCCGCATGGTCGAGCTCATGGATCAGATCGATTTTTCCAAGCCACACTTGGAAGCTTGGTTGGACCAGATTGGCGAGTGGAAGCGGGAATTCCCATTCGAATACGAGGACAGCCCTCATATCCTAGGCCAGGAAGCCGTTCGTGTTTTGTACGAACTGACCAAGGGAGAAGCGATTATTACGACGGGCGTTGGCCAACACCAAATGTGGGCAGCTCAATATTATGATTTCGCCCACCCGCGCCATCATATCTCTTCTTTGGGTTTAGGCTCCATGGGCTACGGATACCCTTCCGCTCTCGGTGCTAAAGTCGCCTGCCCAGATAAGGAAGTCATCGACATTGACGGCGATGGCTCATTCGTAATGAACGTTCAGGAACTGGCCACGGCGAAAATCGAGAAGATCGCTGCCAAGGCGATGATCCTTAACAATCAGCATTTGGGCATGGTTATGCAGTGGGAAGATCGCTTCTACGACAGTATTCGAGGCAACACCATTCTTGGTGACGAGGACAATATTGGCTCCCCGGAAAACCTTGATGGCTTGTATCCAAATTACGTGGAAATCGCTAATGGCTTTGGATTGCCAGCAAGGCGGGTTCACAAAAAGGACGAGCTTCGCGATGCTGTCCAAGAAATGCTTGATAGCGATGAAGCCTTCGTTTTGGACGTCATCACGCCTTACACCGAGCACGTGCTTCCTATGATACCTGCTGGTCGAACCGTCGACCAGATGATCGTCAAGTAGGTTGGCAAACGATTCCTAGGTTTCGCCGATCCTTACCGTTACCGCGGTCAAGTTGTCACGTCCGCTTTCGTCTTTGGCATCCTTTATGATTCGCTCGGCTGAGTTTAGCTCAGACAAATTGGCGGGAGGCGAATCGACCAAGGCATGTATACGTTGACTGGAAATACCGTCGGTAACGCCATCGGTACAAAGAACAAAACGATCGCCGGGCAGATAGTCAACGGAGGCAATTTGCGGATCCAGCTTTTGGATGTTCCCCCCGAGAGCTTGATTGAGGATATTTCGGTCTGGCCGGGTTTTAGCTTCAAATTCTGATATCTTACCCTGTCGCAGTAAATGCCCTACATGGGTATGGTCGTGAGTTAGTTGCTTAAACTCCCCGTCCATCGGAAGATAGTAGATGCGGCTATCCCCAACGTGAGCGAAATGCATTTTGTCGGGAGTAAACCAGCACAAACTCAAGGTCGCTCCCATCCCGCGGCATTCCTCATAGTGGATTCCCATGGTGACCATTTCCCTATGTATTCGCGAAAACAATTCGCCGAGGGTTTGAGAGCAACCACGATCGATGCCCATGGCAGCTAAACTGAAAGTCTTAGGCAAGAGGTCGGTGATTTTATCGACAGCGATTTTGCTGGCGAACTCCCCCGCTTTTGCTCCACCCATACCATCGCTGACAGCAAATATAAAATCGTCGCCATCCATCGTTGCTGAGCCGTCTTTGCCCAAGTATCGAACTTCCCGAGCGTCGAAAGTTAGGGCCAGAAAGGCATCTTCATTATTTTTGCGAAAACGCCCAACATCTGTCCGGCCATGCCAGGATAAATTTAAGCGAGTAGCGGATTCTTGGCTAGCGTTGTCACCCATCGGGATTCCGATCCTCTGGTTGAAGCAAACCTTCTCCGCTCTCGAGAATTAGCGCGTATTCAAAATCGATGATACAGAAACGGCCTAGTCGGGCATTGTAGGTGATATTCCGGGAAGCGGGGTCCCCGTGCCGTACTCCGTAATCCTTTTCGAGTTCCTTGTAGAGCTGGGCAGTGCGGGCCTGGCTTATGGTATCTTCAACTCGGGCGCCGCAATTGCTTGTGACCATGTAAAGCGAGTCGGTGTCGTATTTGAACAGCTTGGGAACGAAATCGCAGCCCTTTTCTTCTAGGTATTTGAGAACGCGTATCTCATTATCGAACCGTTCCTTAGCTTCTGGACCACGAAAAGTTTTATGGACGTTTCCATCGTACCCGATCCGGACGCTCGCTCGTTGCGTATCTTTGATCTCTCGCATGTTCTATTTTGAGCTATATCCCGAGCAATTTTAGGCGCCTTGTGGAAACTATCCCCAATTTTGATTAATTGTTGTGTATCGGCGCAACTTTTGCTCCTGTCGTATCCCGTTCCTAATTTGGCAACCTGCTCCTGGAAGCGAAATCACTTTCGGGACAACTAAACCCTTAAAAAACTAACGACAAAATTATGGCTAAATACAAGCTCGAATACATATGGTTAGATGGCTACGAGCCCGTACCTCATCTTCGTGGAAAAACGCGCGTCGCATCCGAAGCGCCTAAATCACTCGACGATTGCCCCATGTGGGGATTCGACGGCAGCTCGACGCAACAGGCGGAAGGCGGCGACTCGGATTGCATGCTGAAACCTGTGGCTCTTTATCCAGACGCGGGCCGCAAGAACGCCTTTCTCGTAATGTGCGAAGTGATGCTTCCCAATGGCGAGCCCCATCCGAGTAATCATCGATCCACGATTATCGACGACGAGGATGCTTGGTTTGGATTGGAACAAGAGTACTTCCTGTTCGAAGATGGGCGTCCTCTCGGTTGGCCTGAAGAAGGCTTCCCTAGCCCGCAAGGCGAATATTACACGGGTGTCGGCTACCGTCGCGTAGGTTCAATCGCTCGCGAAATCGTAGACGAGCACATGGAGCTTTGCCACGAAGCGGAAATTAACCACGAAGGGATCAACGCGGAAGTCGCTAAAGGCCAGTGGGAATTCCAGATTTTCGCTAAAGGCTCGCGGAAATGCGCTGACGACATGTGGATTGCTCGCTACTTGCTGGAGCGTCTTTGCGAGAAGTATGGCATCTATGTCGAGTGGCACTGTAAGCCATTCACCGGGGATTGGAATGGCTCCGGAATGCACTGCAACTTCTCCACTAAGTTCATGCGAGAAGTTGGAGGTAAGGACTACTTCCTGGCATTGATGGACGCATTCGAGAGGAACAAGGATGAGCACATCGCGGCTTACGGTCCCGACAATCATATGCGTTTGACCGGTCTTCATGAAACCCAGTCGATCGACAAGTTCTCCTGGGGCGTTGCTGACCGAGGAGCTTCCATCCGAGTACCACACGCTTTTGTTGCTGACGACAAGTATCAAGGCTACTTGGAAGATCGTCGTCCGAATTCGCAAGGCGATCCTTACCAGATCTGCTCTCG
>NZNM01000137.1 GCA_002694885.1 Opitutaceae bacterium
CGGTTTGAGCGATACCCTTTATTCTATCCAGACATAGCGCTCGCGCTTGCGTAATACTTCGAGTTGGTGAATAACTTCCGGTCTATGTCGGAACATAAAGCAATTCTTCGCTGGGAAAGGAATGGTCTCGATTTTGGATACAAGTCTTATTCCCGAAATCACACTTGGACTTTCGAAAATGGTTTGTCCGTCGAGGTGTCCGCGGCCACCCAATTTCTAGGGGACGCTTCCAAAGTAGATCCCGAACAGGCTTTCGTGGCATCGCTGGCGAGCTGCCACATGCTGACATTTCTAGCGATCGCCTCGTTTAAGAAGATTGTGGTGGAAAGCTATTCCGACGAAGCCGTTGGGCATTTGGCCAAGAATGAGCAAGGCAAGTTAGTGATATCCAAAGTCGACCTATATCCCCGGATCGAATTTGCAGAAAGCTGCGAACCGGACCGGGAAACGCTGGAAGCAATGCACCGCAAGGCTCACGAGGATTGCTTTTTGGCCAATTCGGTCACCTGCGAAATCGTGACCCATTTCTGAAGGCAAGCGTTGCGAGGGCGCCCTTGTTCTATGGACTGCCGCTCGATAGGCCCAATTCAGCGGACTGGGGGCTTCCAGTCGGTCCATCTCTAGGAGGACGTTGCCGGAATTCACCTGAATATCGGATAACTGAAATCTTCCGTATCCAAGGGTTTCGTACTTGCCGATCGTTACAACATCTTTGCGGATCAGGGACTGCAGGGTGTACCCCATCCAGTAAGGCAATGTTCCAAGAGAAATGACGATGATTGCCAGACAGACTCCTAAGCTTCTGATGGCGAGTCGTCGAAATCGGTGCCATCATGATTTTCTAGGTATCTGGGTCATGGAGAATAGAAACTCGATATGGCATGATTCTGGAGATTCCCTAGGTCATCACCGTTCTCAGAGCTGCCTCTGGTAAAGGCTCTTGTACAGCTGGCATCGTTCGAGCAATTCCTCGTGGGGGCCGCAATCGATGATTCTTCCATTTTCGAAAACAAGTATTTGTTGGGCTGATACGATAGTGCTGAATCGGTGGGCGATAATGAGGACGGTTTTACCGATCACTAGTTTGCTCAACGCTTGCTGAATTTTCTCTTCGCTTTCGGAATCCAGGGCTGAGGTGGCTTCGTCGAGAATCAAGATCGGCGCCGATCGCAGGAATGCCCGGGCGATGGCCAGGCGTTGGCGCTGCCCACCGGACAGCCTGGCTCCCCGTTCGCCGACGATTTCGTTGTATCCATTGTCCAGCGATTTTATGAACTCATCGGCGAAGGCATCTTTAGCGGCAGCTTTCACCTCCTCGTCGGTAGCATCCTGGCGACCTAGCCGTATATTCTCCATCACGGTGTCGTCGAAGAGAACCGGATCCTGAGAAACGACCGCGATTTGCTGCCGTAGATCTTTCAAGGGCATCGAACGCAAATCTCTGCCATCAATCGAGATTGTCCCATTGGCGACATCGAAAAATCGGGGGACGAGGTTCACGAAGGTGCTTTTTCCAGAACCGCTCGGCCCAACCAAAGCGCAAATCGATCCACCCGGGATTCGGGCGTTCACGCTTTGCAAGACAGCCGGAGAGGAGTCGTAAGAGAAATCCACTTGATCGAATTGAATATCCCCTTTTGCCGGACCGAAAGGTTTTGCCTCTGGATCTTCGGCGACCTCGATGGGCTGCTGCAGGATTTCCTCGACCCGCTTCAGAGCGGCAGCTCCTTTCGAGAGCTCGGCGGCAAACATGCCCAAACTTTTAACTGCCGTGTAAAGAAAGTATAGCGCGAGAAAGACTCCCGTGAAGACCCCCCCCGCTACGCCTTGGTAGTAGCCAATCACGAAAGCGATAGACAGTCCGATCGATGAAATGGTTTCGATCACAGGAGGGAGCGAAAACCCGTACTTAACGACCTTCATTTGAGATTGGTACAGATGGGCAGCCCGGTCGCGGAATCGCGTCGACTCCCGCTCCTCGAGATTGAAAGCCCGGACTTCTCTGGCTGCGCTCAAATTTTGAGCGATATTCTGAGTCAATCCACCAAATTCCTCCTGTTGCTTGATAGCCTTTCGGGATAGTTTTCGGCTAAAATGGCGTATGGGGAACACGACGATGGGAAGGGCAGCGAGGCAGAGGTAGATTTCAAGCACGCCATCGTTTTGGATCGCTTTAAGGCCCAGAAAATAGAGGGCGCCGATGATTGTCGCTGGCTGCGTGATAAATTTCCGGGCCACGTAGTTGAGCGTTATTTGCAACATCTGCGTGTCGCCCGTTATGCGAGCAATCAAGTCGCCGCTGGCTTTGTTCTGAAAATAGGCGAAGGAGAGTTGCTGTAACCGGTCGAATACCCGAACTCTGAGATCCCGTATCGCCGCTAGCCCCGCCGAGTGAAGTAGATAGGCGCCGAGAAAATTAGACACTCCGATAACGAGAAATAGTAGTGGGAAGATGGCCGCTACTAGCATAATTTCGTTAAGCGAGAGGGAGCGATCGTCGCTGAAGACGTTAGAAAATAGGCGCTCTACGCCATTCGTTAATCCGGCTCCAGTTAAGGCGCCGCCGACGGATCCGAAAATTGCGGACATCCAGATCTTGCCTTGGTAGGGGCGAATGAGAGCGTAGAATACCTTGATGTCGTTGATCATGTGAGGGGCGAATGATGACGGTAGGGTCTTAGAGGGCAATATCCGATCCAATACCCAGCATTTTCCGATGAAGATGGACGAACCGCTTGCAATTTGTTACAAACGGGCAAATTTAATTCGGTTCTTGCTGTTCTGGAAGCTGCTCGCAGCAAGTCTTAAAATGGGAGCCTCAATCAAACCGCTCCTTTTCGTATTACCCATTCTTTGGCTAGTCCATGCCCCTGAAAATGCAAATCGCAGATAGCTACGACAAACCTGCTTGGAGATCCTGGATAGAAGGACTCTCGGAATCGGGAGATCGCTATCCGAAGGACAAGTTGTTACAAGGAGGCCGCAACCAACTAGTTCGCCACCGATTTGAAAATGTGGATCTGGTCGTGAAGCGATTCCCGAACAATGACGCATGGAAAAAGGCCGTTTATCGCGTTTTCGAAGGTAAGGCCAAGCGTTCCTACCTGCACTCGGAGCGCCTCAATCAAGCGGGTCTGAATAGCCCGAAGCCCGTTGCCTGGCTCGAGTCGTGGGGTGGGTCTTGGATGAAAGAGAGCTTTTACGTCTGCCACTTCACGCCGTTTGAGCATGAGGCCCGGGAGCTCCATCGAACTGACCTACCGGAGCGAGCAACGAAAGCGAGATTGCTCGGACGGTCTCTCGCTCAAATGCACCGAGCCGAGATTTTGCACCTCGACCTGACTCCCGGCAATCTCCTGTTTACGAGATCTTCGGAAGGGGAATGGGAGCTCCACATTGTTGACAACAATCGGATGCGCTTCGGTCGCGTTTCTAGACGCGCGGCAATCACTTCGCTAGTTCAAGCCGATTTACCAACCGATTTGGTTGAGCCGATGCTCGAAGCCTATGCGGAATGCGCCGAAACTTCACTAGAAGAGCTGGCTAGAGCCTACCGAAAGCGGCGCCAGAGCTACGCACTGAAATGGCGCATCAAAAACGCAACCCGACCCTGGAGGAGAAAAATTGGCCTCTGAACCCAAATTAAATACGTTCACCTGGGACGCTTTCAGCGAGCAGCCGTATCCAATTCGGAGGCAATTCACCATACTCGAGCGCTTGAGAGGCTGTTTCTGGTCCTACGCGAAGTCCGCTCTGACTTCGCTAGCCGCATTTCCGGCAATTGCCGTGGCGCAAGGCGCTCTATCTTTGGGATATCGACCTAAGAAATGGAAGCGTCGCAGCGATGATCGGAGTGATTTTATGGGGGTCGCGGTGGCCCTGCACTCTTGTGATGGGCCGCGTCTTGCTCAAGAGATCGAATCGCTGGGAGTTCGCCAAATACTGCTTCGTTTTCCTCTTTGGGAAATGGATCGTTTGGAGGAGCACTGGGAATTTGTGAAATCCCTCCCGGACTGCCAATTCGTTCTCTGCGTGATGCAGGATCGTGAGCATATTCTCGATCATGATTTATGCCGCAAAAATTTGAATACGATCGTTCAGCGATTCTGGCCCAGAATTAAGGATTATCAAATTGGGCAAGGGATCAATCGCTCCAAGTGGGGTGTATTTAGCTGTGACGAGTTTCTGGCGTTCGCTACGATTGCTGAGGAGCTACGAGTGGACTATCCCGAGATCCATCTAGTTGGGCCTTGTGTTCTGGATTTCGAGCCTATCCCGTTCATTCGTTCGTTACTGAATGGATATAAAATTTACTGGGATGTCGTAGGTTGCGCCCTTTACGTGGACAGGCGTGGTTGTCCGCGAAATCGGCAACTTCTCGTTTTCGATCTTACTCAAAAGATCTACCACTTTGTCGCCTGCGTTTTATGTTCCAACCGCGCGAACCGCCGGTTTTGGATAACCGAGGTCAACTGGCCCCTGGAAAATCAAAGCCCATATGCTCCCACCGGAGAGAAGGAATGCGTTAGCGAAGATGATGCCGGAATGTATTTGAAACGATACTACGAAGATGCCTGGGAAAGCGGATTAGTAGAACGCGTATACTGGTGGCAACTCGTATCCAAGGGTTTTGGGCTTATCGACGTTGAGAATGACGGTTCTCTACGGTATCGACCTGCCTACTACGAATTCAAAAAAATGCTGACGGGAAATTCAGTGGAATCGTCCGAAATGGCGACGGAAAACGTAGTGGTCGGCCAATAGGTAGTGGAATCACTCTTTGCCTAATCCATCGTAAAGGTGTATCGGCGGTGTGGCGGAGCGAACAGAATTGAGAGCACCGCTTGATTCTGCCATTTCAGTTTAGATGCTTCTGAATGCTCTCGGTTAACTTGGGCAGGTCATCTTCAATGATCCCCCAGATGATATCATTATCGAGATGATCATAACCATGAGCATCGAACAACCACTTTTGAATCTCAACTTCCATAGATCCGGATGCGATCCTGATTCACTTTTTCTTTTAAGAAAGGGTTTCGAAGCGACTTCTCGGTCAAGAGGTCCACTCTGTGCTGGAATCGATCCTCAAAGCTAAATTAGCCGCCGAACTATCTAGAATCGAATTGAGCAAGCGCGAGATACGTCTACAGGAACGTATCGCTAAAATGGATGCCGAGAAACATATGAATCGTTTCTGAATGGATCAGTTGAGGGATTCAGCGGTCGAGTTGGAGCAGCATCGATCAAGTACCAAGGATCTAGAGTGAGCTTTCTTTGGAGGAGATGGCTAGCGTTCTGCGCCTAGCACAGCCATATCTCTGGCTCCTGAGGGGATGTCGGTATTCGGTACTCGATCCAAGGATCCATTGGGATGGATTTTGAAGAAGGCGATATTCCGAACCCCGGATTCGCAGACAATGAGGTAGTTGCCTAAGGGGGAGATATCTAATTTCCAAGGAATGTCGCCAACTTTCGTCCGGTTTTCCAGACTTAGCTTGCCATCAGAGAGGATTCGAAAAGTGAATACGCTATCTTCTTCTCCAGCGAAATCCCGCACGGCGACGAAAAGCCGTTCGCCATCTGGAGATAGAACGAGGTCTGACGCGTGCAAATCGCGTTTGCCTTGCTCGAAAGGCGAGCGTCGCGGGAGGGTGGTGGCGTGTTGTCGATCGGATAGTTGACCGCTGCTTCCGATCTCATAGACACTGACTCCGAGTTGTTGCTCGTTGCTAAAATAAACGATTGGCAGGGACGGATGGTAGGCGACGTGCCGAGGTCCAAACATCGCGGGTGGCTTGGCGTTGAAGGGTTCAATCGGCTCGAGATTGCCAGTTTTTTCGTCGAAGCTGAATTGAAACAGGGCGTTGTTGTTCTTCACGCACGGAACGTAGGCGAATCGATTGTCTGGGGATGTTCGGATACAATGGGCTTCAGGATTGGGCGTTTTAAATGTGGTGGTAGCCTTGCCAACGATTCCGTCGTTTTGAATTTGGTAAACCGCTACCCAACCGCTTTGGTAATGGGAACTCATGAAGTATCCGCCTGTGCGATCGATACTGGTGTAGCCAACGGGATGGGAGAGGGTGTTCGATCCGATCACGTCCATGCCGTCTCTCTCTGATGCGGATACCGTTGCGGCTTGAGTCTTACCGTTGCTCATTCCGCTAACGATAAGAGAGTCGCTCTTTGGGTTCACCGCAATCCGGCTCGCTGAGAATGGTAGAGCGAGCGGCTCATTTGTCTCTACAGCAAGCCCTGAAAAAGTAGTTCGGATGGAGTAGCTCTGAAGCTGTTGGCTTTGGGCGTCCGGTACGAAGAGTTGGAACCTGTCGTCGCCGAAGAGGAGGGATTGGGTAGTCAGGACAAAAAAGAGGAGAGTTTTGGGTCGCATGATATCAAATCGTTGTGTTTGAAAAAGATGGTTCGCTTTGTGTTAGTAGGCAGCGGGCGAACTCCGATCGCCCATCCGTGTATACAGATTTTAGGGATCACAGCGATCCGAATCAATTCTCGCTTAGATCGGCGGCGACTAGCTGCCCATCGTTGCGTACGATTACGTGCTTGTAGGCGAAGGCTGGATGGGCCCAGGTTACGCCGCCGATGCGGCTGGGCATCCCTAGTGGCGTCCTATTCACGAGATTGCCGCGGCTGATTTGATTATAGCCCGCAGGCGAGAGTTCGGCGATGATCAGTTCCCCATGCTCGTTGAAGATCCATTCACGCTGCCCGGAGTCGCCTTGTGCGACAATGTGAAGCGTTGCGAATCTGTCTGGCTCGACAGCTTCCGTCGATTCCCAGACTAGTTTGCCGGTGAGTAGCTCCAGGCAACGCAATTCGCCCTTTTGGTGAGTTCCGTAGATGTAGCCATCTTTTATATACGGTGTAGGGATCAGACTGTGAAGATTGTCCGAAGACCTCGTATCGTTTCGACGCCAAATTTCGGTTATCGCTGTCTTTTCTTCATCCAGGAGAAGCAATACAGACCCGACGTGGGCGTTGGTGATGAACAGGTACCGTTTTCCTTGGTAGGTGGTTACGACCGGAGTCGATATTCCAATGGGCCACTTGCTGCCAGGCATTGGATATGACCAGAATGGCTCACCTGTTTTCGGGTCGAGTCCAAAGAGTTCATCGGCAGTGTAGGTTATGAGAACGCGTTGGTCTGCCTGATCGATCATGATGGGAGCCACGTAGCTGGCGTCGTCGTCGATGGCTCGCCAGAGCTCCTCTCCGGTTCGTTTGTCGAGCGCGATCACGCAGGCATCTGGAGTTCCCCCGATTTGCAAGAACAAGGAATCGCCCTCGATCATCGGCGATGCGGCGATGCCCCAACGAGGCATTTCGATTTGATATTCGGTAGCCAGATCGCGTTTCCAGAGAATTTCCCCGGTTTTGGCGTCGAAGCAGTGCAAGTGGCCAACGCCACCCAAGCTATAGGCTCGAGACACTTCTCCAGTCGGTCTATCGATCAGCACCGCTGCCCGTGGCCCTGATTTGTAGGCGATATCGTAGACGGCGGGATATTGGTGTGACCACAGCTTCTCCCCTGTTTTGAAGTCGAAGCAATGCACTCGCTCGATCTCATCGGGATGATCCAGCCGATCGGTAACGTAGACGTGATTGTCCGCAACGGTAGGCTGGGAGTAGCCTGCAGCAACTTTAACCGACCATTTCAAATCGATCCAGCCTTGCTCGTCCTTCTTGAGTTTAGCGTTTAACCCGTATTCACGCCAAACACCGTCCCGTTCAGGACCACGCCACTGTGGCCAATCCTGTTCTGCCAAAAGAGCGAAGGGTAGGGCGAAGGTTAGTAGAGCTGCCGTTTTGATTTTGATCATCATGCCTCCTGAATTTGAACGAGTTCGCGAGTCGACGTCTGATACTAGAATAAATGGTTCGCTCACGGTCGAGGAATATCGAAGCTTTAGGCCATAATCGGTAGGGCGCTTGTTGAGGTAGGGAGGACCGCAGTATCAACAAA
>NZNM01000138.1 GCA_002694885.1 Opitutaceae bacterium
ACTGTAGGAGCGGGTTTATCCCGCGATGTCGATCAACCGTAAATCGCGGGATAAACCCGCTCCTACGGGCGAGCATCCGTTAATCTAGTAACAGTCTATGGATACTTGCAAAAATGTATCCTAGTTGTTCGTACGATTGGGACATAGCGAAAGGCAGCAGCCGATCTTCTGCCTTCGCTCGGCTTGCGCCGCCGTAGTCGTGCGAAGGCGTGAGATCCGCCGCTACCTTTAAAGTGATTAACGGGCTCTCTGACCTTCCAGCTTTTTAAGTTCCTCGCCGTTTGAATCCATCAGGGTGACTGTGTATCTGGCGGCCTTGTCGAATACTTTGAGCTTAGCTTTGTCACCACCTTTGGCCGGTCGCGTGTATTCAATTTCTCCCGTCGATTGATTGAGGACTTGAGCGGCGACAATGTCGTTGGAGCCACCAGGAATGGAGATTTCCGGTAGATGCCCGGCTGCTTTGCGGCCGTATTGCTTTTCTACGGGAATGGTGACGGGCCAGCCGTGGGATTGACCGCGATTGCGGTTGGGCGACCAGTTTGATTCGGGGGCCCAGTTTTCCACGGTCGTTTCCAGGCGCTTCTTGTTAAAGCGGACGATGCCGTAGCCGCTACCCGTTCCGCGAAGACGCTCGACCATGGAATCGCTGGGCAACTCGTAGCTCGGGTCATAGGTGTCGAGCCGGTTGTTGGCTGCCCAGACAGTCACTTTGTTTTTGAACCCATCCAGAAATTCTCCCGTGTATTCAGGAAACCCTGGCTGCCGGTTCTTGCCGGGCTCGAGAGGGTCCCAGAGTCGCTTGTATCCATTGGCGATGCCAGGAGCTGCGAAAGACCAACCGGAGTCGTTCCAATCGTCTACTCCGTGATGCACTAGAGTCGCTAAGTGCTGGTCTCCATGAATCATGATGGCATGGGCTTTTCGGATGGCTTTCCAAGCCCGGTTGCGGCCGCTTTGGGGCCAGCCATTGGCATCGAGATCGGCAAACAAGCGTCCGTCGGGGCCCCCGTGGGTGGTTGCTACAGCGCCGAGGGGCGTCGCGGAAAGGACGGCTTTCATAGCGTCTCCTTCCCAGTCGGAAGCCCAGTGTTTAAGGAACTTCATTTGCCGGTCGCCCAGAAGCTTCAAGCCTGGCTTGTCGAGCTGGCGCGTGTCAAAGTTGGGATCCGGCACGTGATCCAGCCGCCGGCTGCCCGCTACGGGTTCGTCGAGCGCGTCGCCCGGGGCGGACTTGAACATCCGGTCGGCGATAACGGCGAAGCTGACGCCACCCACATTCAATTCGGTGTAGTACACAGTGATTCCTTGCTTAACAGGAGTCGGATCGAAGGGGTCGGGCATATGCGACACCTGGGTACGATGGACCATGTTGACGAATTTCGGGTGCATGTTATATCCGCCGTAGCTGCTGGTGGACGTCGCGTGCTTGGGCATAGCTGCCCCGCCTTGGCCCCAGATGTTTCCGTGGTACACGTCATGGTCGTCAGGAATGATAACGGACGGCCTATCTTTCAACGCATCGCGGAAGCTCCATCCGAATAGCCAGTATTTTTGCAAATAGTTGAGGGCCGCTCGCGGCACTTCTTTCTCGGAAGGCGTCCGCACGACGCCGTATCCAGCAACGCCTTCATAGAGTTGGTCGCCAGCGAAGAAAATGACATCGGGATCTTGAGCGATCACGTTTTGAGCGACGTATTGATTGGGAAATGCGTAGTCGACCATGCAGGACAAGGCGGCCAGTTTGACTTCTTCTTTGTTTGTCGGATCTTTGCGGATACGCCCATTCCAGCGACTCGTCTTTGGTCCGCTAGCCGAAATCCAGTCAAAGCTTAGTCGGTATTCGACGTCCTTAGCGCCATCCCAGTCCTCAATCCGGAAATGGGCCGTGCGGGAAAGCGGATCGATGGATCCGCTTTGAACGGTTTTCCAGTCGTCACCATCTTTCAAAGACAATGAAACCGTCTTGTTTTCGCCGCGTCCAATGGGAGCGACGTGAGCGGTCATCTTAAGGATGTTGTCGGTCGTAGTGTATTGTGACCAAAGAAGAGGTCCAAATGTCTGATCTTTCTTTTCTTTGATCTTGTTTCCGGAAACGGACCAGTCGCTAAACCAGAACCGGAAATCGCCATTGGGTCCAGCCCGGCGAGAAGCATTCGATTGGCCGGAATTGTCGATGGGTCCGCAGAAGAGGCCGATGTTTCCGATGAGAGGATCGCTCTTTACAGTAGCGGAGAACTCTCCAAGCGCAGTTCCCGATCCGGAACCCGGCAACGCTTTGATGGTGGCTTCGGCGTTGGCGCCCCGGCAGTTAATTTCGACTTCGAGACGGATGTCTTCCAGATGAGAGGCATTGATCGAGTCGCTGGAGAATTGGTTGCCAACGAAGAGCCGTCCATCAGTGGTGATTCCGGCATTCACTCCGCTGCTTCCGAAGAGATTAGAGCGATATTCCTCGGGCATCGCTCCCGTAACGGCGAACCGAAAACCCGTGGCCCCCAAGCCATTTTCCTGAGAAGGATCGCGAATGGCTCCTGTCCTAACGCTCATGTGAAAGCGGCCATTGCCCGATCGCATTTGGTGAGTGAGCAGCTGCAAATCGTGTCCCCGCCCTCCTTGGACCACTTCGATGCGACCATCGTTGAGCTGCCAGTCCATCATGGGCGTCGTCCAAATCTCGGGAGCAACCCAAGGCCGGGTAACGTTTGATGGGAGTTTCAGGTCGTAGTTGTCAGCGAGAAGCGATGTCGCGGACAGCAGTAGGGCGTAGTACAGGGTGCGCATGAGCGATTGTTTAATTGTAGATTTAAAAATTAAGAACGAAGAAGTACGAGGGACTGTGAGGCAAGGGAAAGTGGGCGTGAGAACTGTAGGATCGAACAAGTGATTTGGACAAAGTAGGAATGGTTGGATGGAAACTTCATTGATGATTCCTATAGTTCATATGGCAAATGGGAGGGCTGGCTGTCCCTAGTCAGCCGAAAAGGATAAACTTCTTGCGGATGCTTGAGGACAAGCAGCCCTACCTTATCAACCTATTTGATCTTGGTCGAATGATCTGCTCTGTTAACAGGATACGCTCCCCAATCGAGCTACAGGGTCCTGCACCTTCTTTTGAGGATCTGGTAGCGGCCGATCTCCGAGCGGCCATTTCTTCTAACAGGTGGCCGCTCGGAGATCGGCCGCTACCAGATGCAGGATGCCTCCTACAGTCGGCAACTTGATAGAATTTATCATGTTCCTGCTTTGCAGGATCTTGTAGCCCCGTCGCATCGGGGCGTATCCTGTTAAACAACCCGTCCCTCACTTCGGAGCTTTGCTGCCATGCCTTAGGTCGGCTTCGATTTCCGACTGCTGGCCTTTGTCGCCCACTTTGTCCATCCAGGCTAGAAGCTCTCGGCGGAGTCGGCGTTTAACGTCCGCGTATTCAGGATTATCGGCCAAATTGTTCCACTCGTGGTAGTCCTCCTCGACGAAATAGAGCTCTTCCTCGGGGCGGTAGTGATAGCGACGGACTTTTTCGGCGGCATCCGGATCGTGCTCGCCTTTACGTTTCCAGGAATTGAATACGGCCGATTCACCCCATTTTGTATCCTCAGGAATGGTGACCACATTCTCGAATTTCACATCTGGCGTGAAATTCCAAATGTATTTGAATTTCAGTGACCTTACGGAACGAATCCCGAAATGATCGGGGGCATTGATGATTCCCTTAGTCGTCATCTCCGAAAAGACGTACTGTTTGTGGGAGTCGCTTTCACCTCGGAGTAACGAAACCAGGCTCTTCCCGTCCAAGATCTGGTCAGGCTTTCCGCCGGCAATTTCTACGAAAGTAGGAACGACATCGGAATATTCGATCAGGGCGTCGCAAGTCGATCCTGCCTCGACTTCCCTTGGCCAGCGAACGATGAATCCGGTATGGAGCCCGGCATCGTAAAGTGTCCACTTGGCGTGCGGAAAGCTGGATCCTTGTTCGGTGGTGGCGATAAAGACGGTATCTTCGGCAAGTCCGTATTTGTCGATCAATGACAATGCCTGCCCAACCTGATCGTCGAAGTATGTGGTTTCCGCCAGATATCGCGAATAGGCATCTCGCGTTTCCGGCGTATCGACCCAGGTATAGGGAAGATCGAGTTCATCGGGAGGGTAGCGACTGGCATCGCCTTTGTCCCAGGGCGCGTGAGGCTCGTTGGATGTGAGAAAGAGGCAGAAAGGCGTGTCTGAGTCGACACAGGTTTTCATGAAGCTCTCGACGGCCTTGAAGTCGGGATTGTTTCCTTTGCCGAGATACTCGAATGGGAATACGGACTGGGGTCGGATATGCGTTTTTCCGCTTAGGGCGACTCGATAGCCGAGGGACTCTAGATAGTGGACAACACTCTTGGTCCCAGGGTTGGCAAAGGTGTGATTGGGATAGGCCCCAGTCTTGAAAGGCGATTGCCCTGTGTAGATATTGTGGCGGGTGGGCGAACAGGTGGGGGCCGCTTGGAAGCAGTTGTCGAAGCGCATGCCCTCCGCGGCGAGGCCATTCATATGAGGAGTGTGGGCCTGGCCCCCATAGCAGCCTACATCGAAATAGCTGAGATCGTCGGCCAGAACGAAAACGAAGTTGGGTTTGGCAATCGATAGGAAAGAAGCGATTACAAAAACAGAGAGAGCGAGAGTAATTCGATAGAGGTTCATAGTCAGCTACCGGTCACTTTTGGCCGGGGAGATTTATTTGGCAATTGGGAAAAGACGCTGTGATGTTTAGAGTGTCACCTTGCCTGATACAGATCCACGATTGACTTCGAGCCTAGCTTCGTAACGATTGATTACACAGAGAGCACAGATGAGGATTGTAGGAACAGGACTCAGCTAGCCTTCTCTAAAGAGGTATGGTGTTACAGGCGATTCGGCTCTTCCTAGTTTTTCGCAGACGAAATGGATGTCTTGCGCTAGGGCGGGTCGTCATGCGTTTTCGGTATCTCTTCTTTTTCTTTGCGGGTTGCATTTGCGTCCCTTTTGCCGCTGGCGCGTCCTTGCCCAACATCGTCATCATTCTCACTGATGACCAGGGGTATGCGGATATCAGTTTTAATCCGGAGCATTCGAAGGAGGTATCGACGCCAAATATGGATGCCTTGGCCAATGAGGGGATTTTCTTCACTCAGGCTTATACGAGCGGAGCGGTTTGTTCGCCTACGCGGGCCGGGTTGATGCTCGGGCAGTATCAGCAGCGAGTGGGGATCTACACCGCGGGTGATGGCGGTCGCGGATTCGATCCGACAATGAGGATTTTTCCGGGAATGTTGCCGGACGCCTACACCAGCATGGCGATTGGAAAGTGGCATTTGGGCCTGGACAACGACTACCCGGAACTGAAGTGGCATGCCATGAGCCGTGGATTTGATGAAGCCTTCAAGTTCATGGGTCGGGGAGGTCATGACTATTTCGATTCCAAGGGAGTTAACAGCGACGACTACGCTCCCATCTATCGCAACAAGGCGCGTATACCAAGAGATGAATACGAGGGGTACCTGACCACTCGTCTTTCTGAAGAAGCGGTAGACTTTATCGACCGTCAAAAGGACGACCCATTCTTTTTGTATCTGGCTTACAATGCTGTGCATACGCCAGCCCAGGCTCCGGAAGAGGACATTGAGTATTATCGGAAAAAATTCCCGGAGTTGAGTGAGCGGCGGACGATTCTCATGGCTATGCTGGATCACTTGGACAAAGGCGTCGGGGCTGTGGTCAACAAGCTCAAAGAGGAGAATGTTTGGGACAATACGCTGCTATTCTTTCTGACGGATAATGGAGGGGCCAAAGCGATGGAGGCGGACAACGGATCCTTGAGAGACTACAAGCAGAGCCTCTACGAGGGCGGCATCCGTACCCCTTGGATTGTCAGCTGGCCTGTTAGATTTACCGGTGGTCGAAAAATCGATACACCGATTATCTCTCTGGATATTTTGCCAACTGTGTTGGACGCGATCCATGGGAGCGATTTCGATCCCACGCCTTTTGATGGCAAGAGCCTGTTGCCGTTGATGCGTTCGAACGATGCCGCTCACCATGTGGCACTGTATTGGGATAGTGGGGATGACAAAGACGAATGGGCGGTTCGCAAAGGCGATTGGAAGCTCCATTCGAAAAAGGGGAAGGTCTCGCTTTTCAATTTGGTGGACGACGAGTCGGAAACCAAGGATCTGTCGAGGCGAAATGCCGAGGTTGTACAGGAACTGTCTGGACTGTACGAAACGTGGCTCGCGGAAATGGTCCGCTCGGAGAAGCGCATGGGGCGGTAGTAAAAACGCGCCGGGACGTCGCGTTCCACCCTTGAGCTGATTCGAGAAGGTGGAGCTCGACCTCCGGGCGAGCTTAAGTTGACCACTGAGCTTTGCGTGGACCGGATCTTAGAGCCCAGCAGAATGCGGTTGATTGGGGTCCAGTAGCGCGGTGCTTCAGCCCGCGTTCTGGGATAGAAGCTCAAATGGACGCGGGCTGAAGCACCGCGCTACTGGACTTTGCTGTGTCTAAAACCCATTTTCGCGAAGCGAAACCCATTGTTCGAGCTTGACGAAGGCACTAGGGCGCAGCCCGATGTTGAATCCGCCCTCAAGGCTCTATTCACGGAATAGTGTTGTCCACAGAGGCGAAATCGTAAGGAATTATAGGAACTCGTCCCCGGAAAATGCTCCGAAAACACTACAGATCCCCGTTCAGAATGGCGCCGCCCTCTCCGAGAGTCCTGACAATCGCTTTTTTTGGGCTTGTTTCCCTCTTAGCCGCCCAGGGAGCGGATCCCTTGGATTTCAACCGCGACATTCGTCCCATCCTTTCGGACAATTGCTTTAAGTGTCACGGACCCGACGCCCAAACGAGGGAAGCGGACCTTAGGCTCGATACGGAGGTAGGAGCGTTTGCGGATTTGGGGGATGGGTTTTTCCCGATTGTCAAAGGCAAGCCCGACGAGAGTGAAGTCATTTGGCGGATCGAGACGGACGATACCGAGGATCTGATGCCACCGGCGGACTCGGAGCTATCGCTGACGGACGAGGAAATCGCCAAGCTACGACAGTGGATTAGCGAAGGGGCGGACTGGAGTCAGCACTGGTCATTCGAGCCCGTGGATCGGCCGGAGCTGCCGGAAGTGGAGAATGCTAGCTGGCCGCGCAACGGTATCGATCATTTCATTTTAAAGCGTCTCGAAGAGGAAGGATTGACACCCTCACCTGAGGCCGATCGGCGCACCTTGATTCGTCGTTTGAGCCTAGACTTGACCGGATTGCCCCCGACTCCAGCCGAGGTGCAGGCTTTCTTGGAGGATACCTCTTCGAACGCCTACGAAACATTGGTGGATCGGCTGCTTTCCTCGCCACGTTATGGGGAAACCATGGCTCTGCCCTGGCTAGACGCGGCTCGATATGCGGACACCGATGGCTATCAGAACGATGGTCCTCGGGACATGTGGCGTTGGCGAGACTGGGTAATAGAAGCCTACAACCGAAATTTGCCTTTCGACCAGTTTACAATCGAACAGCTGGCCGGCGATCTGCTCGAGAATCCGACCTTGGATCAGCTCATTGCTACGGGATTCAATAGAAATCATCGCTACAATTCGGAAGCGGGCTTGGTCCCCGAGGAGTTTCTTCTAGAGAATGCCGTGGACCGTGTAGACACGACTTCGACGGTCTGGATGGGGCTGACGATGGGCTGCGCTCGTTGTCACGACCACAAGTACGATCCTTTCTCGACGACGGAGTACTATCAGCTCATTTCCATGTTCGACAAGATTACGGAATCCGGTCGGGCCATTAAATTCGGCAATTCTGAGCCCTGGATTAAGGCCCCCACCAAAGAGCAATCCTATGAACTCGCCCGCTTCGACGAGAGGGTGGATAATGCGAAACGGAAGCGGGATCGTGCCTTGGCCGAAGTCCTTGGGACGATCGATTCGAGGGCTTTGGAGCCCGATGCAGCCAGTGAAGCGGCTTTTCTAACCAAGGGACTGACGAAACGGTTCTCATTTGATTCGGATGATCCCATATTGGAGGCATCAAAAGGGGAACTGGTTTCGAAGAATGGCTTGTTTGAAGACAGTCTATATTTTGACGGCGGGGCCCATTTGGAATTCGAAGACGAAACCGGGTTCTACTGCCACGAGCGGTTCAGCATATCTTTTTGGGTCAAACCGAACGAGACGAACGGAGGGGTAATCCTCTCCAAGCAAATAGAGAACACGCGGCGACCTGGCCTGGAAGTGGAGTTGAATGGCGGCAAATTGCGATTCAGCATCCTCACGCGCTGGGTCGCGGGTGTGGGATCGGTAGAGACGCTTGAAGATCTGCGGGCAGGAGAGTGGACCCATGTGACCTTGACGAATGACGGGACACAGCGAGCCAAGGGGATGAAGATATATCTCGATGGTAGCGTCTCGAAAAAACGGATACTAAACAATACGAATAGCAATGTTATTGGGGGAATCGATAAAGCGCCTTTCCGCATTGGTAAGGGTGTCGTGGGAGAGCCATTCCTAGGATCTCTTGATGAGCTGCGTATTTATGATCGAACGCTTTTTGAAGATGAGATCAGGATACTAGCGGCCTCTGAAAGTATCCAAAATATAATCACCAGAAACAATGACGGTCTGGATGAGAACGAAAAGGCCAAGCGGAATGCCTACTACTTTGACAGCGCGGCGGCGGAAAAAGTCCAAAAGCTCGATTCGGAATATCACGCCTTGAGACTAGAGCGATTGGATTTTTACGATGACCTTCCGACGACGATGGTCATGGAGGAAATGGAAAACCCTCCACTGACTCGGATTCGCGAGCGAGGCGTGTATCATCAATACGGTGACGAAGTGGAACCTGCGTTGCCGGAAGTCTTTTCGGGCTTTCCCGCGGGAGCTCCCAGAAATCGTCTGGGCTTCGCGCGATGGCTCGTGAATGGCGAGCATCCGCTCACGGGTAGGGTGGCAGTGAATCGCTATTGGATTAAGTACTTCGGAAGAGGCTTGGTGAAGACCGCGGAGGATTTCGGCCTGCAAGGCGACTGGCCCAGCCATCCCGAGTTGCTTGACTGGCTCGCTGATGAATTCGTCACCCAGGAGTGGGATGTGAAGGCCATGCAAAAGCTGATCGTCACCAGCGCGACCTATCGTCAGCAGTCGCGGGTAACGCCCGAAATACTGGAGAAAGATCCCGAGAACATTCTTTTGGCCCGTGGCCCCCGGCAACGGCTTTCCGCCCACACAGCTCGGGATCAAGCGTTGGCTTTGAGCGGCTTGCTGGTCGAGCGGCAAGGAGGTCCGTCGGTAAGCCCTTATCAGCCTGATAAACTCTGGGATTTGATGAGCAACATGAAGTACAAGCAGTCCAAAGGCGATGATCTGTATCGGAGAAGTTTGTACACAATTTGGAAGCGTACCGTTCCGCCGCCTTCGATGGCTCTGATGGATGCGGCCGATCGCGAGTCTTGCCGGATTAGTACGACCCGAACCAATACTCCTTTGCAGGCGCTGACGTTTCTTAACGAAAAGATGTATGTGGAAGCGGCTCGAAATTTGGGGCAGCGAATTCTCCGGGATGGCGGGTCGAGCGAATCGGCTCAGATTAAATTTGGATTTGAGAAGGTGCTGGCTAGAAAGCCCAGCGAGAAAGAGCAGAGCTTGCTCGAGGATGCGTATCAGGATTATAGGCGCGAATTCGAAAATGACCTGGTGGGGGCGGAACAGCTGGTCGCCATTGGCGAATCGGAGCCGGATCCGACTCTTGATCCGAGGGACCTGGCCGCGGCGACAACGTTGGCTAACACCCTTCTCAATTTGGACGAAACGGTGACTAAGGAGTGAGGGAAAAATGAACTATTTGGTAGATGCACTAGGAGATGAGGTAGGGTCGTTTGTCCCCAAACGACCGATTGATTCGGGTTTTGGCGGCCGGTTGGGGACAATCGGCCCTACCATGGGGATGCTTCTCAAGATTTACTCAGAGAAAGGAGATCTACGATGAAGGGTTTGAAAGACGGTTGTCCTGATTATAACAAGTCGACAGGTAATCCATTGACGACGACGCGCCGCTATTTTCTGGGCAAGGCTGCCAAAGGAATTGGCGCAGTGGCCTTGGGATCGCTTTTAAACGAGCGCCTATTCGCTCAGGAAAAGCCGACGAATGGCTTGCCCGGATTTCCCAACTTCGCCCCCAAGGCCAAGCGGTTAATCTACCTATTCCAGTCGGGAGGACCTCCTCAAATGGACCTGTTTGACTACAAGCCCTACTTGGACAAGGTCCACAATCAAGAAGTTCCTGAATCCGTATTCAATGGGCAACGACTGACAGGTATGACGGCGGGACAAAGTTCCTTTCCAGTGGCCCGATCGATATTCAATTTTGAACGGACTGGAAAGAGTGGCATTTGGCTCAATACGGAAGTGATGCCCCATTTAGCCGAGGTTATGGATGAAGTGTGTATGATAAACTCCATGCACACCGATGCGATCAATCACGATCCGGCGATTACCTTTTTCCAGACAGGCTTCCAGATCGCAGGGCGCCCCAGCGTGGGAGCTTGGCTTTCCTATGGATTAGGAAGCATGAACGAAAATCTCCCAGCTTTTGTCGCTATGACTTCCCACAATGGAGGCCAGCCCTTGTACGATAGACTTTGGGGAGCGGGTTTCCTGCCGACTAAGCATCAAGGGGTCAAATTTGGAGGTGGCAAGGACCCCGTTTTGTATTTGAACAATCCCGACGGAATGAGTTCAAAGCTGCGCCGCAAGACTCTGGATCACATTTCGGCCATGAACGAAATGAAGTTCGATGACTACGGGGACCCGGAAATCGAGACGCGTATTGCCCAATACGAAATGGCGTTTCGCATGCAGACCTCCGTTCCCGAGTTGACGGATGTTTCTAATGAGCCGGAAAGCGTATTTGATCTGTATGGCGAAGATGCCCGCAAGCCTGGCACCTATGCCAACAATTGTCTCTTAGCCAGAAGGCTTTCCGAACGTGGTGTCCGCTTTGTGCAACTCTTTCACCGAGGCTGGGACACGCATGGAAATTTGCCTAGCCAGTTGAAACGGCAATGTAAAGCCACGGATCAACCGACAGCCGGCTTGATCACCGACCTTAAGCGACGTGGCATGCTGGATGATACCCTTGTGGTGTGGGGAGGCGAATTTGGCCGCACGGTTTACAATCAGGGCGAGATGAAGCCCGATAATTACGGTCGCGATCATCATCCACGTTGCTTCAGTATTTGGATGGCCGGCGGTGGCGTCAAAGGCGGCATGGCCTATGGAAAGACGGATGACTTCAGCTACAACATCGCCGAGAATCCTGTCAGTGTACACGACCTTCATGCCACCATGCTTCACTTGCTCGGCGTAGATCACGAGAAATTGACTTTCAAGTTTCAAGGCCGTCACTACCGATTAACCGACGTTCACGGAAATGTCGTTGAACCAATTTTGACGTGAGGAGATTAAGGTGCAGGAGCGGTTTTACGCCGCAAATCGTAGAACAGGCATCCTGCCTGTTTGAGTCACAGGCTGGAAGCCTATGCTACATCCTGATCGCGGCATAAAGCCGCTCTTAAGAAAAGCGCCGGTCACTTACCCAAGTTATTTATGAAAAAAACCCGTTCATTCCTTTTTTCAATTCTCTCGCTGCTCGCGATAACAGTCGCTTCGGCTGAAAAGCCGAACATCCTGGTTATCCTCGTTGATGATATGGGGTACGGAGATGCCGGGTGTTTCAATCCCGAATCGAAAATCGCCACCCCGTACATCGATAAACTGGCAGCGGAAGGAATGATGTTTCGGGACGCTCATGCTCCCGGACCTCTATGTCATATGTCCCGATATGGGCTATTGACTGGGCGGTATCCATTTCGCACCGACGTTACGGTGTGGCCGACTAAACCATTGATAAAGGAGGGGCAAATGACCATTGCCTCGCTCCTGAAGTCCCAGGGCTATCACACCGCTATGGTGGGCAAGTGGCATTTGGGCTTCGAGGAAACCGGCTACGAGAATCCTCTCCCAGGCGGTCCAGTAGACCGGGGATTCGATAGCTACTTCGGCATTCGCGCATCCACCGACATCCCTCCCTATTTCTATATCCGTGGCGACAAGGCGGTGCTTCCGCCAACCAACTATATCGAAGCGGTTTCGTCCGAAGGCTGGACGCCCATCCAAGGCGAGTTTTCGCGAGCTGGAGGAATTTCACCAGATCTAACGCTCGAAGGCGTCTTGCCCCGTTTTAGCGATGAGGCCATTGAAGTGATCGAAAGCCACTCCCAGGATAATTCGCGTGCGGACAAACCACTGATGCTCTATCTGGCGTATCCAGCTCCCCATACACCATGGCTCCCTTCCGAGGAATTCGTCGGCAAGAGCGAAGCTTCGATGTACGGTGATTTCATGATGATGGTAGACGACGAGATCGGGCGAGTTCTCAAGGCTTTGGACAAGGCCAGCATGAAGGAGGATACCTTGGTGATTTTCACCTCAGACAATGGTCCGGTTTGGTATGATCAGGATGTTGAGCGTTTGGGTCATGATTCAGCTGGCGGATTGCGAGGTATGAAGTCAGACGCCTGGGAAGGCGGTCATCGAATGCCTTTCATCGCCCGTTGGCCAGGAAGCGTTGAGGCGGGAACCTCGACGGATCAACTGGTTTGCTTTACGGATTTGATGGCGACCTTTGCCGATATCCTGGAGGTGCAGTTGCCCCCGAATGCTGGGCCTGATAGTTTCAGTTTTTTGCCAGCGATGACTGGACAGAAATCCTACAATACGCCCGTCCGCAAATCGGTAGTCATGAAGTCGGGTAGTGGCGGACTCATGACGATTCGTTCGGGAGACTGGAAGTTTATCGATGGCCGCGGTTCTGGCGGTTTTTCGGATCGCGGCGTTCGTGGCGGGGATCCCTTGGCTGATGGGGGCGGCAATCGACAAGCTGCTCCAAAACCGCAAGGTCCGGCAGGACAGCTGTACAACATGAAAAGCGATCTCGGGGAAACCCGGAACCTTTATACCGATCGACCGGAAATCGTAGATCGCTTGAAAAAAGAGATGGCCCAGATCGTCCGCAACAGCAAGAGCCGCTAGGAAATTTCTTTTCAACAGTGCCCTTCGGTGAAACGTTTCTACCTATTCAACGATCTTCACGGAAAGTGGTCCTGCCAAGAGGTAGGGCTGCTTGTCCCTAAGCAGCCGAATTGCGGACGACTCCTTGCGGCTGACTAGAGACAGTCAGCCCTACCATCTAACTGATCGGACATTCTTTACTTATGAAAAAGCTACTGCATTTGATACTCTGCCCTGTGGTCCTCCTGCTCTGGGGCTGTTCAAACGCCTCCAATAGCGAACTGGCCAGCGATGACTGGACTTCGCTTTTCGATGGAAAATCTCTGTCTGGATGGCGCGGATACAACGGAATCGATATCCAGGGTGCCTGGCAGGCAGTCGATGGAACACTCTACTTTGATGGAAAAAAAGAGGGTCGACCCCAGATAAATATCATTACCGAAAAGCAGTTTGACGATTTCGATTTTCACTTCGATTGGAAGATCGAAAATGGAACGAATTCAGGTGTCATGTTCCACGTAGCGGAAGGGCCCTCTAAACCCTATCATACCGGCCCGGAGTATCAGATTCTCGACAATCTTGGCTTCCGCAACGGCAAGGGTGATCCTGTTGCCCCACCGAATTACACGGGAGCCCACTATGCTGTTGAACCCGCGTTTGAGGATGCAACCAAGCCGATTGGCGAATGGAACGCCAGTCGTATCTTTGTGGATGGCAACCACGTGGAGTATTGGCTAAATGGAGTCAAAACGGCAGAGTACGAGATGCATAGTCCGGAGTGGAACGAGCAGATCGCCAATGCAAAATTCAAGAACTGGGAGCTCTATGCCACCACCGGCAAAGGTCACATCAGTCTCCAGGATCACGGACATCGCATTTGGTTTCGCAACCTGAAGATTAAAGAGCTCTGAAGAAATTTCAGCGTCTAGCGCCAGTGCTTGAAAACGTAATCAATCTTTAACTGTTTCCCGAAGGATGTATTTGTCGAGTGGCATTAGGTCGATCCGCGCTTTGGCGAAATTCCTGCTATACTTCTTTGTTTTCAGCTATGCGGGTTTGGCTGCTGAACGAACGAACATCGTCCTTATTATGGCAGACGATATGGGAATAGAGTGCTTGGGGAGCTACGGGAGCGCCGCCTACGAGACGCCGAATCTGGACCGCTTGGCGGAGAACGGCGTTCGATTTGAGCACTGCTACTCCACACCGCTTTGCACCCCCTCCCGCGTGCAGATCATGACGGGTAAGTATGGATTTCGCAACTATGTCGACTTTGGAACCTTGCCTTTGGATCAGGTGACATTCGCCAATCTTCTCAAGGATAGTGGTTATGCTACTTGTATTGTGGGGAAATGGCAATTGGGGGGCGATGATAAGACTCCTGGTCACTTCGGATTCGACCAGTATTGCGTTTCCCATTTAGGAGGCCTGGAAGAGAAACCCGACGAGGAGGCAAAGGGCCGCTTTGCTCACCCTTTAATCCAAAAGGATGGGCGGTATCTTCCGGGGGAACGAATTCGAGACGCTTACGGCCCGGACCTATTTTGCGACTACCTTCTGGAATTTATCGATGCGAGCCAGGATAGACCCTTTTTTGCGTATTACCCGATGGTCCTTGTGCACACGCCTTTCGTGCCGACTCCCGATTCCCTTGAATGGAATGATCCCCTGCAGCGAGATGTGAAGGATAGCCGCCATTTTGCGGAAATGGTACGCTATGCGGACAAGCTAGTAGG
Organism: Opitutaceae bacterium; assembly: GCA_002694885.1. Classification (GTDB taxonomy): domain Bacteria; phylum Verrucomicrobiota; class Verrucomicrobiia; order Opitutales; family Opitutaceae; genus Pelagisphaera. The sequence goes on from NZNM01000138.1 coordinate 14,818, forward strand.
CCGTATTGTCGAGCGGCTAGAAAAGCGCGGCCTATTGGAAGAAACGCTAATCCTGTTTACGGGAGACAATGGCACACATGTGAGCGTTTCGAGCGAGTTGCAAAACGGCTCAACGATACATGGGGGTAAAGGAACGATGTTGGATGCCGGAACGCGGGTTCCTTTGATTGCGTCCTGGAAAGGAGTCGCCGCTCGGGGGCTGGTTTCCCAAGACCTCGTCGATTTCACCGATTTTCTTCCCAGCTTATTAGAGGCTGGCGGCGGGCTGGATTCGATAAGCGAGGCGCTGGATGGGCGAAGCTTTTTACCGCAAATCAGGGGCGAAAAGGGCGATCCTCGTCAATGGGTGTTTTGCCACTACGATCCGAACGTCCCTTTTGGCGGATTCCAGTTGCACGCGGGTCGTTGGGCCCGGAATCAGCGCTTTAAACTGTACGAGGACGGTCGCTTTTACGACGTGGCCAACGATCCGAGGGAGCAAAACGATCTTCAATCCTTCGAGAGAATCCAGGGCGCGGCGTCGGCGAGGAAGATGCTGCGAGAGGTCCTGGCATCCATGCCTTCTTGGGTGGAAGTAGGGGCGCATCATCGGAGCTCGGAGCAGAACAAGAAGTACTTAAGGAGTACGTCGGGGAATTGATCTCACTGGTTGGTGGTGGGAGATCGTCTCGAGTCTTGATCGTGAAAAAGCGGATCGAATCCTTCTCCCATACGATTCGAGGAATCGCGGATTTCATACGTTCAGGGGCGAATGCCAAGATTCAGCTAGTGGCTGCACTGGCGATAACCTTAGCAGGTTTTCTTCTCGGTTTTGGACCCTACGATTGGATTGCAGTGGGTTTGTGCATCGGGATGGTTTTATAAGTGGAAGCCATGAATACGGCGATCGAGCAACTCGCCGATGCGTTACATCCAGAGAGGGATGATCGGATTCGCTTGGTTAAGGACGTGGCCGCGACCGCGGTCTTGATTGCTGTTATGGTGTCCGTGGTTGTGGCGGTCCTGGTGGTTGGGAAGAATCCTCCGAAGCTCTAGTGGCTGTTTCGAGTGTAGTATTATCCTTGGTTGAGCATCTAAATAGAGGGTGGCACTGTTGTAGGAGCGGCATTACGCCGCGATCATTGATGTCGAATCGCGGAATAAACCCGCTCCTACATATTTTGGGGAGTCCCGCATCCCTACTTCCAGCCGAGGATTTCGATTGGCGGACGGAGATGGATAGGCTTTACTATCGATGATGAAGTTATCCCGACTGATTTCGATCTGCCTCTTAACGATAGTTGCCAGCCTTGGCCTTTTTGGGCAACGAGGTGCCGAGAAGCCGAACATCGTCTTCATCTTTATCGATGACCAGGGCTATTACGATCTGAGCTGTTATGGAGCGACGGAGATCGACACTCCACGAATCGATGGGATGGCGGAAGAAGGCATTCGCTTTACGGATTACTACGCGGCTGCCCCGATCTGCAGTCCATCTCGGGCTGGATTATTGACGGGATGCTATCCACGGCGAATCGGGATGGAAACTTGGGTGCACCGGGCCGATTCAAAACGCGGATTGAATCCCGCCGAGCTAACCATGGCGGAGCTTTTCCAACAAAATGGATACGCCACTGCTTGTATCGGGAAATGGCATCTCGGATTTCACGAGCCTTTCCTCCCCCGTCAGCAAGGGTTCGACGAATATTTTGGGCTGCTGCACAATTTAGACCCGGTTGAAATTATCTACTTTGAAGGGAAGGGAGGCGTGCCGCTAATGCGCAATGACGAAATTGTAAAGAGACCAGCAGATCCAGCTGAATTGACCGAGCGCTATACGGACGAAGCGATCGCTTTTATGGAACGGGAGAAAAGCAATCCGTTTTTTCTCTACCTGCCTCATACGATGCTTCACGTTCCACTCGGCGTCAGCGATCGATTCAAGGGAACGTCGCAGTTTGGTGAATACGGCGATTCGATTCACGAACTAGATTACAATGTCGGCCGCATTTTCGATGCTCTGGAACGCTTGGGCATTGAGGACGAAACCGTCGTGGTCTACGCGTCGGACAATGGGCGTGGGCCTGGTCGCAACAGCTCTCAGAAGATTCAAGGCAGGAAGCTGTCCACGTATGAAGGCGGCATTCGCGTTCCCGGAATCGCCTGGGGGCCTGGTTTACGGATTCGTTCGGGATACGAGTCTTCCAGCCTGGTAACGGCTCTAGATTGGTATCCAACCTTGGCTACTTTCGCGGGTATTCGTATTCCCGAGGGCAGGGTCATCGATGGTCGCGATATCAGCGCTTATCTTACAGGCAAAAGCAATGGTATTCCCTCGCCGATGACCTCTGGCTCGCTCAACGCCGACGTCGTTTTGCGGCGCTCCTGGGATCAGGCAGGAGAGTGGGATCCGCTTTTCACTCGAGAAGAGTATATCAACGCATTCTTCTACCATGGCAGCCAAGGAGCCCTAGCGGCTGTTCGTTGGGACAAGTGGAAGCTAAGGTTGAATCCGACGCTTCAGCTCTTCGATCTGGAGGCTGATCTGGGTGAATCGAAGCCGTTGAGAGATCGGGATATTTCCCGCAAACTCAGAGGGATGGTAGTAACCTTTCAGGAAGAGATGAATATGGATGCCCGCCGTCCCGGGAGCGTTCGACAATAGATTTCAAGCAGTTGGAGAATGTAATCGAAGCAATCCCGATACAAGATCTTCACTACCCACGAATCACACGAATTTCCACGAATCGCAATGAGGTCAGGGTTGAATTTGCGTATTAGCTTCCTGCTAGTATTGACTGCACTGCTGGCCAGCTGCCAGCCGGGTGGTCGTAATGATGGGGAAGCCGATACGAAGTGGTCCAAAGACCGCACTTGGATTGGTCCGGAGCATTGGGCGAATCCCCTGCAGGACTGGAAGGTGTCGGAGGGGGCGATTGTTGGCATAGCTGCACGAAATCGCACATTGCATTCGCTGACGAAACAGGTCTCCAATACCGACGGTGGTTTCCGGGTCGCAGTGAATATTCGTTTGGACTCAAACGGGGGTTCAGAGACGGCGGCCGCCAAAGGTGGTTTCCGTATAGGACTGCAAGGACCAATGGCCGATTATCGCTATGCCCTGCTTAATAGCGACCAATGGGTTGACGCGATCATTCGTGATGATGGCAGACTGGCGGTAGGAGAAGCGGAATCTTCGGTTCAGTTGTCAATAGAAGATTGGATACAACTTTCTCTCAAGGTCGTATTCAGCGATCAGGAAGCCCGACTGATCCTACAAGGGGAGGGCGATGACGGCCGTAGAGCCGAAGTAGAGGCAACATTTCCAGCGGATCGGCTGATGGGAAACATGGCATTGCTCTCAGATGGAATAGAACAACGTCCGGAACAAGCTCAGGCGGCGACTTGGCGCTTCAAAGATTGGCGGATCGACGGGGAGGCCGTTGTTGAAAAGAAGGATCATTCCTTCGGGCCTATTCTGTGGACGCAGTATACCTTGAGCGGGAGAATGCTCAAGCTGGCGGCCTTGATGGCTCCGGTCGAGGAAATCGACGAACCGGTTGAACTGCAGCTGAAATCGGGATCCGACTGGAGGGAGGTAGCCCAATCGGAAGTGGATCCGCTTTCGCGAACGGCCCTTTTTCGCATCGATGATTGGAATGAATCTGTGGATACAGAATACCGAGTGGCTTATCGATGGCAGGGGAAGGCTTATTATTGGGGTGGATTGATTCGCAAGGATCCGAAAGATCAGGAGACCGTTCGCCTAGCGGCATTCTCCTGCGACAACGGCTACATTTTTCCCAACGCCAAGATAGTGGCCAATGTGGAGATTCAAGACCCAGATCTTCTCTACTTTGCCGGAGACCAAATATACGAGAGTTTTGGCGGCTTTGGGATTATCCGAGAGCCTGTTGACTTGGCCATGCTGGATTATCTGAGAAAATACTGGATGTTTGGCTGGTCCTGGAGAGAGTTGCTCAAAGATCGGCCCAGCATTATAATTCCCGATGACCACGACGTTTTTCAGGGGAACATTTGGGGGCATGGTGGTAGGAAGATTCCAAACATGGGAAGCCCTCCGTCGGGCTCGGATTGGCCGAAAGGTGGCTACGCGATGCATCCCGATTGGGTCAACGCCGTGCAACGAACGCAGACAGTCCATTTCCCTGACCCCGTCGATCCAGGGCCGGCAGAGCAAGGGATCGGCGTCTATTTCACGGAACTGCTTTATGGCGGTCTAAGCATAGCCGTGTTGGAGGACCGCAAATTCAAGTCTGGCCCCCTAGCCGTTTTTGGCGATCGTTATGGCTCGATTCGGGCAGCTGGGCTCGAAGCGATGAATCCCAGTGATGCCGAGCTCCTGGGATCTCGCCAGGAAGCATTCTTGCAGGAATGGATAGACCAACAAAGCGAGGCCGATTTCAAAGTAGCCCTTTCGCAAACTATTTTCTGTAAAGTGACGACCCATGCGGGTCGAGAACTCAGGCGAGGCGGTTCCGGATTCGATTCGGGCGGGTGGCCGAAAAACAAGCGTGACCGGGCTTTGAGTATTCTCGGCCAGTCCAAGGTGGTCATGGTACACGGCGATCAGCATCTAGGGGCTTTGGTGCATCATGGTATCGATGACTGGGAAGATGGACCAATAGGATTCATGGTGCCAGGAACAGCCAACGGCTTTCCTAGGGCCTGGTGGCCGGAAGAATCAGGCGAAAACCGCCAACCGGGCGAGCCGAATTGGACGGGGCGCTATCTCGACGACCTAGGCAATCGCATAACCGTTCTGGCAGCGGGAAATCCGGAGCTAGGCAGCAACGAAATTCCGAAAAGCGAGATCCATCCCGAAAAGCTCGGCCACTTGAAAGGATCTGGTCATGGGATCATCGATTTCAATCGATCAACCCGGGAGTCGACATTCGAATTGTGGCGATTGGATTTCGATGCGGCGAATCCCAAGCCCGAAGATCAATTTATCGGATTTCCGAAAACGGTGAAGCTGGAGGCAAATTGAGATGCTGTGAAAAATGATATAATTTCACATGCAAAAAGGTTTGATAAAATGGCGGGAATTGAAAGGGGCTTGGGAGAGCCATCCTATTTGTTCCTTCCAGCGAACATCCTAGCGAAGGACGAGCGTTGACGAATACTGAAATTAATTTTGTCAACGTCCCGCTTTGCGTGACTAGTATTCCCTGTCTTCGCGAGGGCCATTAGGATTCGCTTTGGGAATACAGGTTTGAGTGGATCGAAGCTAAGCCTGAGCTTGTCGAAGGGCGCTGCTTGGGTTCTGGTTAAGAGAGGGTTCAAAAATACTCCACGTTTATTAGATGGTAGGGCTGCTTG
>NZNM01000139.1 GCA_002694885.1 Opitutaceae bacterium
GAATTGCTTCAATCCCAGTTGCTCACCACTCACAACTTAAAATCCCATTCGGCAACCATCGACATTTCATTTCATCGTGACGATATTGGCGTCAACCCAATCTCCAAGGAGGTCGAGTCCACTTCGCTCGTACAAAATCCAGAAGAATCCACGATAATTCTCGTAGACGATGTCATATTCTCCGGGCGTAGCGTCAGAGCGGCCCTTTCCGAGGTCCACGCCCTGGGACGACCACGAAAAGTTGAGCTTGCCGTTCTCGTGGATCGAGGAAACCGGCGGCTGCCGATCGAACCGAATTATCGAGGCATCAGCGAAATCACTACGATCGACGAAAAGGTGGAAGCCCACCTCTTCCCCAAAAACCCGGAGAAGTCGCATATTGACATTCTCTCTCCTTAGCGCTGGATGGCCACTTCAGGTATGCCTTGGAATCGCAAAGACCTGATCTCCATCGAAGAGCTCACAGCGGATGAGATCCTTACGGTTTTCAAGACTGCCCAAGCTTTTAAGAAGATTCTAAATAGAAGAACGGCCAAAACCCCTGCTCTCCGCGGCAAAACCGTCGTCAATCTATTCTTTGAAAATAGCACGCGAACCCGCGTGGCTTTCGAAATGGCGGCAACCAAGCTGAGCGCCGACGTTATGTCCTTGGACATGAAGACGAGCAGTACCTCCAAAGGAGAAACGCTCCGAGACACTGTGGAAAACATTCGAGCCCTCGCGGCAGATATCATCGTCATTCGGCACTCTTCACCAGGTACAGCCGCCTATATCGCCCGAGTACTAGACATACCCGTCCTCAACGCAGGAGACGGTGCCCACGAGCACCCCACTCAGGCCCTGCTTGATTGCTACACGCTCCACGAGAAATTCGGCGGATTGCAAGGACTGAAGATCGCTATCCTGGGAGACATTCTATACAGTCGCGTAGCCCGATCCAACATATGGGCGATGACCAAGCTCGGCGCTGAAGTCACAGTTGTTGGACCTGCCACTCTCGTTCCTAAAGAATTCGAACAACTTGGGGTCACGGTTTCCCATGATTTAAAGTCTGCGCTTGCCGACAAAGATGCCATCATGCTACTTCGAATACAGCATGAGCGTCAAAACGTTTCCGCATTCCCTTCGCTAAACGAATACACGAGAATGTTCGGCCTAAACAAAACTCGACTTTCCTGGCTCAAGAAAAATGCGGTCATCATGCATCCAGGCCCAATCAATCGCGGAGTTGAAATCGACTCAGATCTCGCGGACTCAAGCCAATCCGTTATCCTTGACCAGGTTACCAACGGGCTGGCTACAAGAATGGCGGCGCTTTACCTATGCTCAGGCGGGAATGCCGAATCGCTGGTAAAATCGTAACATTTTTTCAATACAACAGTAACAATAGTGAGCGAAACCATTTGGATTAAGAACGGGCGGATAATCGATCCGAAGAACGATCGCGACGAAAGCGGAGATCTGTTTATCGCGGACGGCAAGATCGTTGACCGTCCTTCCAAAGACTCACTGGATAAGGCTACTCTGATCGATGCGAAGGGGCTAATTGTTTGTCCCGGGCTTGTCGACCTACATGTGCACTTCCGCGTTCCCGGCCAAACACACAAAGAAACGATGCTTACCGGCACGCAGGCGGCGGCAGCTGGCGGGTTCACCAGTGTCGTTTGTATGCCCAACACGAATCCTCCTGCCGATACGGCCGGAACCATCCAATTCATAAAGGATGCGGTGGGCCGAGAGGCCTTGGTCAACGTGTTTCCTACGGGCTGCATTACTGTCGGATCAGACGGCGAACGCCTCGCCCCCACCGGATCACTGCGAGACGCCGGAATTGTCGCTATATCGGACGGTGGGCGTTGCGTACAAAACAACGGCTTAATGCGGCGAGCAGTGGAATACGCCCACATGTTTGGCATACCAGTAATCGATCATTGTCAGGATTATTCACTTTCTGCGGACGGTGTCATGAACGAGGGATTCATGTCTACCAAATTGGGTCTGCGTGGATCGCCAACCGAAGCTGAAGACATCATGGTTTCAAGGAACGTGATTCTTTCAGCCAAGACGGGAGCTCGCATTCATCTTCAGCACATAACTTCCAAGAACGCCATCGACATCATCAGGAGAGCAAAATCAAGAGGCGTAAATATCACTGCCGAAGCAACGCCTCACCATATGAGTTTTTCGGATACGGAGGTCGGAGGTTTCGATACGAGTTTCAAGATGAACCCGCCGCTGAGAAGCAAAGCCGACCGAATAGCAATTCTCGAAGCTCTAGTCGATGGATCGATCGATTGTATCGCGACCGGGCACGCTCCTCATACCGACTACGAAAAGGATATGGAATTCGACAATGCTCCTTTCGGCGTCATCGGTCTTGAGACCGCTTTAGGCACAGCCTTAGATCAGCTCTATCATTCGAAGCGGCTTTCGCTCTCCGACACCTTATCCCTGCTTACGAACCGCCCTTCGGAGATTCTCCAACTAAACAAAGGCGACCTAAGCCCGGGAGCGGATGGAGACGTCGTTGTTCTCGACCCCGACCGGGAGTGGACTCCAAATAGCGATTCCTTTCACAGCAAATCCACTAATTCGCCATGGATTGGCCGTACTCTGAAAGGCAAAGCAGTCACAACAATCGTATCCGGAAAGCTAATATTCGAAAACGGGGAAATATTGCCTTAAAGAGGTGGAGTTCATGGCAGGCCGTATGAGCGGCTTAATGCCGCGATCTTTTCAAGTTAGCCTGTACAGCAATCGCGGGATAAACCCGCTCCTATAATCGATTGCTACTAAAATCCACGCCTTGCGCTGAGCGAAACTAACCCAACCGGTTGAAATCACCGTCCACCACGACCACCACCGAATCCGCCAGGACCCCCACGTCCTCCGCCAAAACCTCCACGTGGAAATCCGCCGCCCGGCACATCGGATACATTGGCGTTTTCCAAGGCCAACTGAGCCTGACGCTGCTCGCGTTCCCTTTCAGATATCTGCTGAGCGGCTAAACTCGCCAATTGCGCTTCGTTAAGTACGGTCGCTGCTTGCTCAAGCAGCATAGCATCGTAAATCTCTCGCTCTTGGTAGTAGGTATCGACCAATTCCTGGGTAAGCGGAGCAGAATCGCGTCCACGTCCACGACCTTGGAATTGGGAGATATCCACTGTGTATTCAAAATCCTTGTCCACTTTGGCGTAGACGTTGACGAGTCCTTCCGCCTGTCGTTTGGACAGCGGCGTTTCAGAATAGCTAAGAGCTCTCTCGAAATCCTCCACATCATCCCGGTATTGAAGCGTATTCGAATACTGTTTCAATTTCTGAGCGTCTTCTTCACCCAAAAGGGCATCGATGTCTTCTGAAAGCGCAGCAAATTGATTGCGGTAGTCTTCTCGAATCGCCGCCCGCTCCTCGTCAGTAACAGCTGAGGCTCTCATACTAGATTCCATTCGAATCAGATTCCGCTCTGCCATCAGAGTTTTGAGGGCGTCGATTTCCTCAGGTGGAAGCCCAAGTCTCCTAAAGAATTCCGCGTATCCGCGATCCAATCGCTCCATCTGGCGCTCGATCATATCCATACGCAGCTCCGGATCGTCGAAAGCTGCCAGAGCCCGTTCTAGTTGGGCCGCTCTAGCCGCCCGCCTACGTTCCGCGATCGCTTCTCGCCTTTCTTCAGGCGACATATTCTCGAACTCGGCAAATTCTGGTCTTCTTCTCGGTTGCTCGATTTCCTCTGCCCTTTCGATCACCTCTTCTGCTGCTTCTGCAATATCGTCAACGGCGGCGGTTTTCTCGTCTTTCGGGATCTCAGCAAGCATAGCCTTGAGGCGAGAATTCTCCATGCTCAAATAGCCTGCGTAAGCGGCAAACACGACGGCTAAGGCGGATACGATTACGATGGGCCAGGATTTCATAACTTAGTCTAGATAGTGGAGAGCGAGGCAATTTACCAGCTGCCGACGCCTTTACAAGAAACGCGATTCGGCCAAGAATAGTTACACGGTTTTCATCGCGCTGATTACCTAATTATCGACTCTCATTTAAGTCCGATTTACCACCGTTAAACCCTTGCAAATTGGCACAGGCACGATGATTGTCCCGATTTCTCCAAACTGGCGAATTGTAAATGAGCGACAAAGCCTCCATTAAGAGCGGACCCGATCATATCGGAATAATCATGGACGGCAACGGCCGCTGGGCCCAGTCACAAGGCCTTTCTCGCATCAAAGGCCATCAACAAGGGGTGGAGACCTGCCGTCGTGTTATCGAAGCCTGCCAGGAATTAGATATCCACTATCTGACCCTGTACGCTTTCTCCGCCGAGAATTGGAAACGGCCAGAAACGGAAGTGAACGCTCTCATGGAATTGCTTGAGCTATTCCTCATGAGAGAAACAGACACACTGATAAAGCATGGAATCAAACTACATGCCATTGGTCGCATCCATGAACTGCCTGCTAAGCCCAGAGCCGCGCTGGAGCAAGCCATGGAAGCGACTAGCCACTTCAAGGACTGGCACCTCGTTCTCGCTTTGAACTACAGCTCACGAAACGAAATCGTGGATGCCACACGGGCGATCGTGAAAAAAACGATCAAGGGGAAGCTCTATCCCGAAGACATCGAATGGGAAGATATCAAAGGCAAACTGTATACAGACGGACTGCCAGATCCCGATCTTATTGTCCGCACGTCCGGAGAGAATCGTCTCAGCAATTTTCTACTAATGCAGAGCGCCTACGCGGAATTTTATTTTACGCCTACTTGCTGGCCGGACTTTACCAAAGCCCATCTGCAAGAGGCTATCGATTCGTATCATAGCCGAGAGCGCCGATTCGGTCGGACAGGTGAACAGCTCGATAGAGAAACAAGCCTCTCACGCTGACCATCATTGCCTTTAAACGTGAGCAAACGTATCCTCAGTACGCTCATTCTTTGGACGATCACAGTCGTCTGCTTTTTTGTCATCGGTCCCGATGCCGCCGTTTGGCTGCTAGCCTGTCTTAGTGGCGCCACGCAATATGAGTTCTACGGCCTACTGGAGCGTATGGGCCGCCATCCTTTCAAAAAATTCGGCGTCTTTCTCGGCCTGATTATAATTTTGGCCCCCTACTACGCAAATAAGCTCTCAGACAGTCCCATCGCGGGCGGCATTCAGTCGGGAATCATCGCTGTCACTATCGTGGCTTGCTGCGCTAGGATTTTTCGCGAACGCCAAGTTGATCAGCGAGTCGAAACCCTGTCCGTTACGCTGCTCGGAATTATCTACGTCCCATTCATGCTCAATTACTTGGTTCGGCTTATCGAACTTCCCGGCGAGCCGGAAAAGGGACTCATGCTGGTGGTTTGGCTCGTTGTTACCGCCAAGTTCACTGACGTAGGAGCCCTTCTTTCTGGGAAGGCCTTCGGTCGCCATCCTATGTCTCCCGTGACTAGCCCCAAGAAAACCTGGGAGGGAGCGATTGGTGGATGCATCATTTCCGTTGGACTAGGTTTCGCCCTAACCCACTTCGCTCGCGATGCCTTCCCTGCATTCTTCACTCCCCTCTGGGGCACGATTCTCGCTCTACCCATGGCGATACTCTCGATCGTGTCCGACCTCGTAGAAAGCATGATCAAACGAATGGCTGCTCAAAAAGACTCGGGTTCATTCATCCCCGGAATCGGCGGGGCTTTCGATCTGACCGACTCGCTGATTCTAACCGCGCCCACCGGGTACCTACTGCTTGGTCTGCTGGCCTTGGGAAGTTGATGGGGAATCGAAAAAAAATAGTCCTAATGGGAGCTACGGGCTCGATCGGCACGAGCGCCCTCAAAGTCATCCGTCACCATCGAGACAAATTAGAGCTCGTTGGGATCGCTGCTAACACAGATGCGGCTCGACTAGCCACAATCGCAGAAGAATTTTCGGTGAACGAGGTCTGCTTATTCGACGCGAACGCCCATTCTCAAGCTCGTGAAAACGCCCTGTTTTCTGCCGAAACCAAACTGTCTTCCGGATTGGATGGTCTCAAACGCCTGGCCTCTTTAGCATCCTGTGACACCGTCTTTATTGCGGTAGTGGGTACTCAAGGTCTCCTCCCTTCTCTAGCTGCCATCGAAGCGGGAAAAAATCTAGCGATCGCCAGCAAGGAAATCCTAGTCCTCGCAGGAAAATTCATTATGGAGGCCGCCAAACGCCAGGGAGTTTCTATATTGCCCGTCGATAGCGAACACAACGCTCTGTTCCAGTGTCTCCAAAGCGTCCCGCACGATCACGTTTCAAAAGTAATCCTAACCGCTTCAGGCGGTAGTTTTAGAGATACTCCGGTCGAGCAGCTTGGCTCCGTTTCACTTGAGCAAGCCCTCCAGCATCCCAATTGGGACATGGGTCCTAAAGTAACCATCGATTCGGCAACCATGGCCAACAAAGGTCTCGAGATGATCGAGGCCAGTTGGCTATTCGAGATGGCCCCCGAACAGGTGGATGTAGTCATCCACACGCAAAGTATCGTCCACTCGCTGGTCGAATGCATAGACGGATCGGTGATCGCGCAAATGAGTCCGCCGGACATGACATTCGCCATACAGCACTCGCTTCTATTTCCCGACAGGGCCGAAAACGTTTCTCCAAAGCTCGACTTTCGGCAACCGATCCAGCTGGACTTTAGACCACCAGACTTGGATCGCTATCCATGTCTGAAATTGGCCCGCGAATGCTTGCGCGAAGGAGGCATCGCTCCGGGCATTTTCAATGCCGCCAACGAGATAGCGGTAGACGCCTTCATTCAAGATCGTATTAAATTCGTTGAAATCTCTAAAATCGTGGAGAAAACGCTCGAATTCATCGAAAACAAAGAACCCAATTCGATTGAGGAAGTCTTGAAGTACGATAAGGAGGCCCGATCAGTCGCAAGCCGACTAATCGACTCGCCTCAACAAGCCCTATGAGCACCGCATTCAGCCAAATTTTCGACAGCGCCTGGTCCATTTTCATGGTAATTCTCTTTTTCGGGGGATCCATCTTCGTTCACGAGCTTGGCCACTTCCTCGCCGCCAAATGGCGTGGACTGCACATCGAGCGCTTTTCCATAGGCTTCGGTCCACGCCTTTTCGGTTGGAAACGCAACGGCATCGACTATCGCGTCTCCCTGCTTCCCCTAGGTGGCTATGTAGCCTTGCCTCAGCTAGCGGACATGCGGGGAATCGAAGGGGAATCATCGGCCGACATGGAAAAAATGGAGCCGATTTCCTACTCTTCCAAGGTAATCGTCGCAGTAGCCGGAGCGGTCTTCAACGTGCTTTTCGCATTTGGCCTAGCAACCTTGCTATTCTTTACCGGACAACCGACCAATGAACGGCAAAATTCTGTAGAAATCGGATATATATCTAAGTCCCTCGTCAACGAAGACGGAGTCAGCGTTGCCTCCCCAAGCAGTCAAGCGGGTCTTCGGGAAGGCGACGTCGTCCGCTCGATCGATGGAAAGCCAGTTGAGAACTGGACGGATATTCACCAATCCATAGCCATTAGTTCTGGCATTAGCGATGATGGTCGTCGCAAAATCGAATTAGAGATCGAGCGCGAGGGAAATGCGCAGCAAGTAACTGTCTACCCTATCATTTCGCAGTACCTCAAGACTCGGCAAGTTGGACTAGGGCCCGGGTACACAGTAATCATCACAAAACTGGCGGAAAATTCTCCAGCTATCGACGCCGGTATCCTCCCGCAGGATACATTGATTGAAATCGACGGTGAACCCGTTCGCAGCATCGAATTTTTTAGAAACGCTATCGCCGACAAAGCCGGAGCTCCCGTATCCATCCTCTTGAAGCGCGGAGAAGAGATGATCGAAACCACGGTCACTCCCGAAAGCGTTGAAATCCGCAAAGACGGCACTCGAAGCACGCTAATCGGGATTAGCGAATACACAACCAACGCGGATCTTGCCCACGTCAATCCATTCGAGCAAATCAAGCAAGTCACCATAACCACCTGGGAAACGCTCGGGGCGCTTTTCAATAGTCGGTCCGATATCAATCTCAGCCACATGAGTGGACCTGCAGGCATTATCCGCATCTTCTACAACTCAGCCCAATACGATATTCTTTTCGTTATCTGGCTAACGGTGTTGATTAACATCAATCTGGCCATTTTCAACCTGCTCCCAATTCCCGTTCTGGATGGCGGGCATATCCTATTCGCTACGATCTCAAAGATTAAAAAAGAAGCCCTGCCCCCAAATCTCGTAGCATCCATACAAGGTGGATTCATGCTGCTGCTCTTCAGTCTCATGATCTACGTCACTTTTTTCGACGTGAACCGATGGATTTCAGATAGTTCTGATACACGAGAGTATGTAGAGCAGCGAATCACTCCAGTCTTTGGAGAAAGCGGCGAAGATCAGTCCAGCGATACATCCATCGACGGAGACAAGTAGCATGAGCGGCTACTGCTCCTCGCGTTTCGCCACAATTCGCCGGCCCAGCCGGGAAGTTTTCGTTGGCAACGTAGGTGTTGGAGGCAACAACCCTATACGTATTCAATCCATGACGACGACGAATACGCAAGATATTTCCGCTACCGTCGCTCAGTCAATTGCTCTCGCAGAGGCGGGATGCGAGATCATCCGCATTACTGCCCCCAACAAGAAGGCCGCCCAGGCATTGGGCGAAATTAATCGCGAGTTTCGAAAAGCGGGATTCAACAACCCGCTCGTCGCGGATATCCACTTCCTGCCTTCAGCAGCGATGGAAGCGGTCGAGCACGTTGAAAAAGTCCGAGTTAACCCAGGGAATTACGCGGACAATAAAAAGTTCGCTGTTCGCGAATATTCAGATAGCCAATACCAAGAAGAACTTGAACGTCTTCATGAAGATTTCTCGCCGCTCGTTTTAAGAGCCAAGGAGCTCGGCCGTTCTATGCGCATTGGCTGCAATCATGGGTCGCTTTCCGATCGCATCATGAATCGCTACGGTGACACACCACTTGGGATGGTCGAGTCCGCGTTAGAATTTCTCAGGATCGCCGAGGCCCAAAGCTATCGAGACATCATACTGTCCATGAAATCCAGCAATCCGAAAGTCATGATCGAGGCTTACCGATTGCTGGTAGAAAAAATGGACGCTGAAGACATGTCTTACCCTCTACACCTTGGCGTTACTGAAGCTGGAGACGGCGAAGACGGGAGGATCAAGAGCGCTATCGGAATAGGCAGTCTATTGATGGATGGGCTGGGCGACACCATTCGTGTTTCCTTAACGGAAGATCCGGTTTACGAGATACCAGTAGCTGAGGCTTTAGCTCGGAAAGCCATGAGGCAATGGACCGGCGCTAACCTGCCGATCGAAGAACCTGATTCAATCGATCCCTATTCGTTTTCCCGGAGACCCACCCATACTGTCGAGCTAGCTTCTGCGTTAAAGGTCAATTCCGAGACGCCGCCTACGGTTCTGACTCGATCGTCAATCCCGATGTCCGAGCCTCGCGAGCTCGCGAAAGCTCTCGAACAAGCCAGTCTAACGCTTTCGGATACACCTGTCGAATCGTTGTGGATTCGGGCGGATTCACCAAGCGATCTCGAGACTTTTCCGGAAATATGCGAAGCAATTGGAAAATCAACGCCATCTCTGACCCTTGAGATCGCTCCAGAAATAGACCTGCAGTCGCTATCCAACTGCCTGTCCAAAATCAATATTCCTCTAGCCGTGCTAAGGGATTTCAGCGACGAGGATTACAGTCAGTATGTCAGATTTCTGAGAATTTGCTCCGATTTCAACGCCACACCCATAGCAGGTCTCAGCCCCAGTTGCGAGGATGGTATTTTCTCAGAGCCCGCTTCAAATCTTATCGTCACCTTAAGGACCAACCTTTCCATTGAACCGCCATATCATGAAATCGGAATCTACCGACGCCTCGCACAAAAACTGCGAAATTGGCAAAATGAATCCCCAATTTGGATACGAAACGGTCAAGTTCCTTCTAGCGAAAATTTGGGTTTCCTAGATCGGTTGCTCGACGCCAGCCTTCTCAGCGGTAGCTTACTTTGCGACGGTATCGGCGATCTAGTCAGCATCGAATCTGAACCCGATCTATTTCGGGCGACCAAGCTCGCCTACAATCTTCTTCAGGGAGCTGGAGCCCGCATATCCAAAACGGAGTTCGTTGCGTGCCCAAGCTGCGGCCGCACTCTATTCGATCTACAAACCACCACCCAGCGCATCCGGGAAAAAACAGGTCATCTCAAAGGAGTTAAAATCGCTATTATGGGCTGTATCGTCAACGGGCCCGGAGAAATGGCGGATGCCGATTTCGGCTACGTAGGCGGAGCGCCTTCAAAGATCAATCTTTACGTAGGCAAAGAATGCGTACGCTACAACATCCCCGAGGATGAAGCTGATGATCGCCTGATCGACTTGATCAAGGAGCACGGTAAATGGGTGGATCCCGAAAAAATAGGCGCCTCTTAAAGGAAGTGTCTCCAATCTGGTATTAGCGAGCGAGGATCGTCGGTCATCGATCACCGTAAGAACGAAATGCCGGCGGCAATCTCATTCTAATAAATAGACCTATTGACCTGCGGGTTTACTTGCCACTGCGATCGTAGACCCCTATCAACGAAACTCTCCTCAATCCTCAAATGGCGTTTGGCAAATTGTATCTCGGTGTCGACGGCGGTGGATCCAACACGCGCTCATTGCTCGTGGACAACCGCTTCAACCCTGTTGGTTTGGGCAGCGCGCTGGGATGCAATCCACACAACTGCGGTTTCAAAACCGCAGGCGATCGCATCAATCAGGCTATTACAAATGCCATCCAATCCGTGGAACTCGACGATTTCGAAGTCGATGCCATTTATTGCGGTATCGCGGGAATACGCACGACAGAGGAAAAGAATCGCTTAGCTGAATCTCTCACGGGTTTTGACTGGCGGCAAGGAACCAGGCTAACTATCGATTCCGACCTTTCTATAGCGCATGAAGCTGCTTTGGGAAACGCTCCCGGGATCTGCTTGGTCATCGGTACTGGAGCTGCTTGCATCGGAAAGAGTGAATCGGGAGCCATCATCACTTGCAGCAATCGACAGCCAAATGGCGAAGAGCCGGGAAGTGGCTACGCCATCGGACTCGATGCCATCGCTGCCGGTCTGCTTTTAGTCCAAAGTGACGAGCGAAACGAGGTCGCTAAAGCAGCCAAACCGCTCATAGAGCTCGCTCATTCAGGCAATATCAAAGCCCGTGAGATTCTTGATCAAAACTCCAAAGCCATCGTTGAACTCGTAAGCAAGACGATGGAAGACCTTGAATGGGGATCGGATAAACTGGCAATCACCATCACCGGCGGTGTCGGTTCCGCCGACACGCTCTACCGCGTACTCGTTCAGGAAAAGATCTCGGCCTTGAATTCAAATTTAGCCTTTAGGATACCTCAAACTTCAGCCGTGAATGTGGCTGCAAAACGGGCGTTTACCCTTAATTGAGCTAATCCAAGCTAGTAGACTTGGCGACCGAACTAATCGCGGTTTCCAGCGACCATGCTGAGCAAATACAAAAGGTAGCTCAAAGAGCTCACGAACGCCGCTACATAGGTTAGCGCCGCCGCATTCAGCGTCTTGTTGACGCCTACCATTTCGTCATTGCCTAGGATTCCAAGAGCGACGAGCTCCTTTTTGGCGCGAGCGCTGGCATCGTACTCAACAGGCAGCGTTATCAGCTGAAACACAGTCAAAACGACGTAGCAAAGGATTCCCAATTTCAATAGCGTGTAGCTGAATGCTCCGCCAATTATGAAGAATGAACCAATCATCACAATAGGCAATATGCTTGAGGCGATGTTAGTGATAGGCACCAACGCCATGCGAGCTTTCAAAGCCGCGTACCCAACCTTGTGCTGAACCGCATGCCCAGCTTCATGAGCCGCCACACCGAGCGCCGCTAAGCTAGTTCCATGATAATTCTCTTCGCTGAGAGCCAATTTCCTGCCAATCGGATCGTAGTGATCCGTCAGATGCCCCCGAACCTTGACAATCTTTACATCAGAGATCCCAGCGTTGCGCATTACGGCGGCTGCAGCTTCTGCCCCAGTGATATGGCCACGGGAGGGAACCCTAACGTACTTGTCATAAGTCGAGGACACCTTTGATTGGGCCCACATAGCCAAGATGATCGTTGGCACCACAAAAACGAGATAGCCCATTATCGAGCCTCCGCCTCCCATATAAACCGCTATAGTTTCAAATGTCATATCGTTTCGATAATTGAACGCCTAGAAAGAAAGCAATCCTTATTCCAAGTTCCAGCAAAGATGATCAGAAATGACGATTTTATCCGAAAGTCAGCGAAATGCCTCAGTCTACAGCGATCGGCTTTTTTGCTTCATTGCTTAAATCAGTCAGCAACTAGAGTCGAAACGTCTCTCAGACCCCAGCGGATCGCATCTTTCTGACCCGATTCTCCGTCCTTCCAGCTAATCCAGTCCACTTCGAACCAGCAATGCCTCCGGTTCAGGTTCGCGGCCCATAAACCGCTTGAAAAGCTCCATAGGATCTTCCGAATTCCCCTTGGAAAGCACGCATTCTCTAAACGCCATCCCCGTGTCACGATTGAAAACGCCTTCCTTCGCGAACCGCGTGAACGCATCCGCGTCTAGAACTTCTGCCCATTTATAGGAATAATAGCCAGCCGCATAGCCGACGGGCGAAGAAAAGAGGTGTGAGAACCGGCGAACGATTGTGGGCGGCTTTATCTTGAGCGGAATGGAATAGTCTTCGATTTCCTGCCTCACAAGTTCGTCTAGATTGCCTTCGTAGTACTTTTCTGGATTCAGATGCAGCTCCAAGTCCATCTTACCCAATGCCAGCTGGCGCATCATGGCAATGGCGGCATTGAAATTTCGAGCGGCCTGCATTTTCTGGAAAAGTTCTTCGGGAATCGGATCACCTGTTTCATGGTGCCGGGCGAACAAATCGAGGCTGTCGCGATTCCAGCACCAATTCTCCATAATCTGCGATGGCAATTCGACAAAGTCCCAAGCAACATTGACACCCGATAGCGACTTAATCTCAACATCGCTCAAGAGATGGTGTAAGAGATGGCCGAATTCGTGAAAAACCGTTTCGACCTCATAGTGAGTGAGCAGCGCTGCCTGATCGCCAATCGGGGCTGTCAAATTCCCGCAGATCAATCCGAGATGGGGCTCGCGTTTCGAGTCCCCAAGTCCCGGTAGTCCCGTATCCAGAAAATTCATCCAAGCGCCACCACGCTTTTCTTCTCTCGGATGCCAATCCGCGTAAAAGTAGCCGAGCAACTCTCCAGACGCGTCAAGCAGATCATAGACCTTGACATCCTTATGCCAAACGCTCGAGCCCTCTCTTTCTCTCATCTCTACAGAAAAGAGCCTCTCTGCAATTTGGAACATTCCGGCCAAGACTCGATCGATTGGAAAATAGGGACGCACGGCTTCTTCGTCGAAATCGTACTTTCTCTGCCGCAATTTTTCCGCCCAATACGTCGCGCTCCAAGGCTCCAGACGCTCGCGTTCCTTACCCGTTTCTTTCGCCACAAATTGTTCGAGCTCGTCTACCTCCCGATCGAATGCCTCTTTAGTTTTGCGGTGCAAGTCCTCGACGAATTCCAGTGCCGCCCGACCCGACTTTGCCATGCGGCGCTGCAAGGCGTTGTCGGCAAAATTGTCCTTTCCGAGCAAGGTCGCTTTCTCCGCTCGTAGCTTCAGAATCTCTCGAATCAACTCGGTGTTATCGTAAGGTTCCGCAGCGCCGACGCTTGAAGATGCTTCGTAAAGTTCTCGACGCAATTCCTCGTCTTCAGCGAACTTCAAAACCGGCATTATCGACGGGGCATGCAGCGTGAATCGCCACACAGGGTTTTCTTCGGAACCCAGCTCTTTCGATTTTGCGCTCTGAAACGCGCCAGCCCGCGCGGATTCAGGCAGCCCCGCGAGACGGTCTTCGTCTTCGATGATGAGCTCATAGGCATTGGTGGCATCCAAAACATTCTCCGAGTATTTCTGAGTCTTTTGGGCCAACTCCTTGTTAATTTCTTCAAGCCGGCTTTTGCTGGTCGCATTCAAATTTGCTCCGGCCTGTTCGAAATCCGCTACCGTTTCTTCAAAAAGCCGTTTCTGGATACCCCGCAAGCTCGACACCTCCGACTTGCCGGCAAAGTTTTTCAACGCTTGCCACAATCGAGGATTCAGAGGGATGCCGCTATTAAACTCCGTCACTTTGGGCAGCATGTTGTTGTAAGCTTCCCTCAGCTCTTTGGAGTCGTTAACCGAGGTGAGATGCTCTACGCGCCCCCAGGCTCTCAATAGGGTCTCGCCTGCATTCTCTAAAGCCAGAAATGTATTCTCAAAATCCGCATTGGACGCATCCACTTGACAAATGACCTCGATCTCCGCCTTGGTTTGACCCAATGCCTCTTCAATGTCGCTCTCAACGCGATCTGGTGTAAGTTGCTGCCAATCGACCAGCTTTTCGGAATTTAGAAATCCATTTTCATTTCCCATAGGGAGACTACCAATCTCATCTTCCTCCAATCGGCAATGCCGTTTTTGGGAGGCGGGCAAAGTCTCAATGGATTCAGACTTTCTGAGCAATTTGATATAGCAGGAGCGGCCACCAACTGTATGAAGCCTATTTGAAACGACCCTCGGGCCAACTCCAGAATTACTAAGGCAACGAGCGATCTCCGAACGCCCAATTCGAAAGAGTAGAACAGGTATCCTGCCCGTTTGCAGCGATTAGATCACAGGCTTGAAGCCTAAGCTGCCTCTTGTGGGCGCTCGGAGATCGCCGCCGTAGCCAAACCGCGTAGGCGTGATATCGCACGCTAACCAAACTAGCCGCTATGAAACAACGAAGAGCGATCCACCTCGAGCTTCCCATTCCTCATCCAGGATAGCCCATCGCTCATGGTCGCGCCACTCGCCTCCAATATTTAAGTACCCTTTCGAAAACCCTTCTTTCCGCAGTCCAAGTCTTTTCGCCAAAGCTATGGAAGCTGTATTGGCAGGCTGGATATTCACTTCCAATCTATGCAATCTCAGTCGGTCGAAAACATCGTCGAAGACTAAAGCCAAACCTTCCGTCAGATACCCATGCCCTTGAAAACCCGAGAATGCCCAGTAACCTGCGAAACCGCTATTCATTGCTCCCCTGTTGATCTCACTCACATTGGCAACACCCACGATCTCCGCATCGGTTTTCCGGCATATAAAATAGCCTTCGTATCTCGGCTCTCGCAATCGGTCCAAGTAGTCCTGAAAGCCTCCAATTGAAGTAGGCGGATAAACCCACGGCCGGTGCATCGCGATGCTCTCGCGAGCTTTTGCCACGAAAGCCTCAGCGTCGGTAATCCTCGGTTCACGAACATACACTCGCATGGAAATGACCAACAATTTTCGGGAAAACACCTTGAAGGCAAAGGAATACTAGCGACGATTGGGGGGGACCGAGCACCAATTCCCATGCCATTTAGAGCCAGGAGCATTCCGGTTTTCCCAGCGGATACTTAAACTAGGCGCAAATTCACAAACTTATGACCATGCCAACCACCACCCAAGCTCTCAGATATAGCGAATTTGGCGATCCCATGGAAACTCTGGCACTGGATACTATTCATCTGGATCAACCCGAGAACGATGAGGTTGGGATCCGCATCCTATCAGCTCCCATCAATCCCGCCGATTTCGGCCGCATCAACGGGAGTTATGGGACCTTGGCCGATCTTCCAGCTACTGGGGGCCTCGAAGGGGTTGGAGAAGTTGTTTCCCGAGGTAAAAACGCAACCAGGTTCCAGATTGGTTCCCGGGTTATTTTTTCTGGCGATCCGGGTTCATGGCAAACTTTCGCCAATATTCCGGAATCACATGTCCACCCTGCTCCAATGTCCCTAAACAACGAGCAAGCCGCCATGTTTTGTATCAATCCAGCCACCGCCTGGAGTATGCTAAATGATTTCGCGGATTTACGGCCTGGAGATTGGATCATCCAAAACGCCGCGACATCCGCGGTCGGGCGATTAGTGATACAGTTTGCGGCTCCTCAAGGTATCAGAACGGCAAACTTGGTTCGAAGCATAGGCGCGAAATCCTCGCTTGAAGAAATCGGGGCCGATCTCGTCATTGAAGATAACCGCGATGCGGCTAAAATCTTGAGAGAAGCCCTAGGCCAGAATAAGGCTCGCCTAGGCTTGAATGCTGTCGGAGGCAGCAGCGCCCTAACGATTTGCAAATGCCTGGCGGACCAATCGGCGCTGGTAACCTACGGGGGCATGGATCGCGAGTCCGCCCCATTTCCCACTCGCTATTTAATCTTCAACGATCTTCGGCTCTACGGCTTTTGGGTTAGTCATTGGTACCGAAAGGCATCTACAGCGGAAATAGAGGAAATGCATCAGACCATCGCCGAAACCATGCGAGATCAAGCGATTACAACCCCTGTTGGCAACACCTATGCCCTCGAGGATTGGAAAGACGCAATCGAGCAATCTCGCCAACCTGGCAAGCCCGGAAAAATACTGTTTAAAATGGATGGATAAACGACAGCAAGCGGCCAGCCGTTAAGGTTAAAATAGACAACGGATATCCGCTGGACAGAAACCAAATCGTTTCCTACAAATACGAATTCATGGCAGACAAGCCGTACCAGTTTTCCCGCCAAGTAGAGAACCTCATAGCCAATCTCAGAGGCGTCCCTGAGGATTTTAGTCCCATTGTAAGGGATACAGTGAATATGGATGTCGTATTCGACAAAATTCTCCTCAAATACAAGATAGGCGTGGAATCTCTCGAAGACCGAATTCGAGAGAAATGGATACAAATAGTCGGTCCTGCAAACGCCAATCATTGCCATCCCATTCGAATTGAAAACGAGAGCATACTCTTCATCGCTGTATCAAACCCCATAATACGCCAGGAACTTCAATTCAATCAGGCGATTATTCTTCGAAATCTCAGCTGTATTGAATCCGGAAATCGAATCCGACGCATCGTGTTTCGCTCGGGCTGATCACTGGACTCATTCGGCAGTGGCCTCCCTCCAAACTGGAGTTGGGACAAAGAGAACATTGACCTGCGAGGCCGTTGTATTCTGACTCGAGACTCGCAACCGGTAAGCAATACCGAATCTATCCATGGCAAGCGCCCGCAACCTAGCCAAACGCATTCAATCTCGAGCTGAAAAGGGATTGCGTTTCGATGCTCAAACGCCCGATCCGACCCGACTGGAAATCGTTCGGGATTTCTATGAATCCGAGCTTGGTCTTGTCAAAGAGCAGCATCGTTCCGGCGCCTCTGGACGAGAGGTTGTCTCCGGTCTCAATGCCATTGTGGACAGCCTGGTCAAAGCCCTGAGCCAGCCTGCCTTCGAAGCCTTTAACGAAGCATCCGATGGGGTCCCCGTGGCCTTGTCGCTCGTAGCCATCGGTGGATATGGACGAGCTGAGCTTTGCCCCCTGAGCGATGTCGACTTGATGTTCCTCTACCCATCGAACACGAGTCCCAAAGCGCTGGCGTTCGCCCAAGAAAACTTGGTTCAACCGATCCTCTACCCGCTATGGGACATCGGCCTCAAAGTCGGGCATTCCACTCGAACCGTAGACGACGCCTTCACGGAAGCTCGCAAGGACATCCAGACAAAAACGGCTTTGCTTGAATCGCGACTGGTATATGGCTCCCACTCCCTTTACGAAGGTTTCGAGAATTCGTACAACCTCTTCTACCGGAAAGAGGACCCTAAAGGCTATATTCAACAACGTCTTCGTGATCAGCGGGACCGGCGCAATCGCTACGGGGATACCGTCTTCATGCAAGAGCCAAACATAAAGAACGGCGTTGGGGGGCTGCGAGACTACCACAATACCTTGTGGATGGCTCGAGTTAGGCTGAACGTGAGCGATGTCGATGGCTTAGGGGAGCAAAACTATCTCCGCAAAAACGAATTGTCGGAATTCAAAGATGCCTACGACTTTTTGCTTCGCACCCGAAACGAACTTCATTTTCGCAGCACCCGTCCCACTGATCTCCTCTCACTCGAAATGCAACCGAAGGTGGCCTATCGGCTTGGCTATCAAGATCGCAACCTACTTACCCGCGTTGAGAAATTCATGAGGGACTACTACCGACATGCCGAGAATATCAATCGTATCTCTAAAACCGTAGAAAGCCGATTATCGATCATTTCCCAACCAGGTGCTGGGCTCAATCCGCTCAAATCGATAAAAAGCCTTCTACTGGCCCGACGAACCGAACGCGTCCGGGAAATCGATGGATTCGTTATCCGGGGAAAGGAAATCGGATATGTCGACGAGAACGTGTTCAAAGATGACCCCAATCGCTTGATACGGATTTTTCGGCACACGCAGCAGCGCAAACTCGCTTTGGATCTTGATTTGAGTTCGTTAATTCGGGCATCTGCCGGACTTATCGATGATCAAGTCCGCGATTCCTCAGACGCTAATTTGAGTTTTCGAACGATTCTGCAGGAAAGCGGAAACGTCTACCCGACTCTAAAGCTGATGCATAGCCGCGGGATCATTGGAAAGTTTGTTCCCGAATGGGATCGTCTCACCTGTCTCGTCCAGCACGAGTATTACCATCGATATACCGCAGATGAACATACCTTGAACACCATTCTCGAGCTCGATCACATTTTCTCCAGCTCAGACCCCATCTATGAACGGTACCGGAATGAGATACACGAGCTTCGATTGCCCAATCTTCTCTATTTGATTCTCTTTTTGCACGACATTGGGAAAGGCCAATCAATCAAAGGCCACGCTAAAATCGGTCTGGAGATGGCTGACCCCATTCTCGAACGAATGCAGGTATCCGAGGAAAACCGGGAACTCGTGCTGTATATCATAAAGAACCACCTAGAAATGGTTCGTTTCTGGCAAAAGTACGATATCGAAGATCCTGATACAGCGCGAGTATTTGCAGATCAGACTGAAACAACGGAAAAGCTCCGTCTCTTATTTATTCATACATTTTGCGATGCTCGTGGAACCGCCAAGGGATTGTGGAACCAGTACAAGGAAACCCTGCATGCGACCCTTTTTTCCCGCGCTATGGCGGAAATGAAAGCCGATGGTAGAATCGAGGAGCGATACCAGCGAAAACGGGAATCGCTTCTGGCATCTCTCTTGGAAACCGGCATCCCCGGAATCGCCAAAGAAGAAATATCCGCCCATTTCGAAAAGCTGCCTGACCGCTACTTTGTACACAGTTCTCGCGAGGATGTTGTCCTCCATATCCAGATGATCAATCAGCTCTTTCGCGAACTCGCTGAGACTGAGTCCGCCGATTCGCTGACCCCTGTTATCGATTGGAGAGAAGACATCAACCGCAGCCTGATTGCCGTTAATGTCGTCACCTGGGACCGGGCCGGTCTCTTTCACAAACTCGCTGGTTCTCTCAATGTGGCTGGATACAGCATCCACAGCGCTCGGGCAACTTCGCGCAATGACGACATAGCAATAGACACTTTTTACGTGGCAGCTAGCGATGACAAATCGAGGACGGTTGGCGACGCCACTATGATTTTCGAGGAGTGCGTCAAGGACGCCCTTATAGCCGGATCCGATTTGTATCCAGTATTACAAAACATTATTCAAGAATCCTCGCAAGACCTGTTCGCCGAGTCGAACAATCCTCTCTTGGAATCGTTCCAACCGCAAGTAAGAGCCTACGTCGACGAAGCGCTCGATAGGACGATTTTAGAGGTTCAAGCTCCCGACACTTTAGGACTCCTCTACTCGATTGCCAAACGGGTTTTCGAGCACGGATTCGACATCAAGTTCGCCCGCATCAACACGGAAAAGGACATCGCTATCGATACGCTGTATATCGAACCAGCGGATACTAAAACTGAAGCTACCGAAGACCGTCTGCAATCGCTCCAAGACGCCATTTCGGAGGCAGTCGCCCGCGAACAGGAAACTGTAGTGGATCAGAGATCCTAATTCAATGCTCAGCGCAAAAGGTAGGGCTGCTAGTCCCTAAGCAACCGAAAAGCCGTACGACACTGCTGGCTACTCCCAACCATTTGTACCAATCGGATTTCTACTCTCGATCGGCAGAATCATCCGAATTGCTTGAGACTCCTCGGCTGCCTAGGCCATCGCCAGTCCCCAATCGGTGGCTGCCAATCGAAATCCGGAATACAATCTATTGGACTCCTCCTGACAATTCATTCATTTCCGAAATTCAATGAAAGCGATACCCTTGTTTCTCTCACTCCTAATACTATCCTGTCTAAACGCATCCGTCCGCTCACCCAATGTTGTCGTCATCTTAACCGACGACCAAGGTTGGGGCGATCTCAGTTTTAACGGAAACCAGAATCTTTCCACTCCCAACATCGACCGCCTAGGAAACGAAGGACTAACGCTCGAGAATTTTTACGTCTGCCATGTGTGCGCGCCAACCAGAGCCGAATTCTTGACTGGCCGCTACTACCCTAAAACAGGAGTCAGCGGTGTATCAAGAGGAGAAGGACGGCTCAATGTGGATGAAACGACCATAGCTGATGTATTCAAGAGGTCCGGCTATGCCACAGGCGCATTCGGCAAATGGCATAACGGAACGCAACCGCCCTATCATCCCAACTATCGAGGCTTCGACGAATACTACGGATTCACCTCTGGTCACTGGGGGCACTATTTCAGTCCTCCTCTAGACCACAACGGCCAATTAGTTCGGGGAAACGGATACGTAGTGGACGACTTCACCGACAAAGCCCTCGAGTTTATCGAAACCAACCAGGAGCGTCCGTTTTTCTGCTATCTCCCATACAATACGCCTCATTCGCCCATGCAAATCCACGATCGTTTCTACGATAAATTCGAAAACGCGAACATCGAGATGCGCTTTCAGGATCCGGAAAGAGAGGATCTCATGATGACGCGAGCCGCTCTCGCCATGTGTGAGAACATCGACTGGAATGTCGGCCGCGTTCTTTCCAAACTCGATCAACTAGACCTGACCGAAGACACGATCGTACTGTTCTTCACAGACAACGGTCCCAATTCGTATCGATGGAATGGGGGCATGAAGGGTCGCAAGGGGGCCATTGACGAAGGCGGTGTACGCTCGCCCTTCTTGATACGCTGGCCCCAAAAGATCGCTGCAGGCAGCTCAATAGACACCATATCAGGCGCTATCGATCTCCTGCCCACATTGGCTGAACTCGCTGGAATCGACTACACCACACGTCACCCTATCGACGGACGCAGCTTGCTTCCGCTTATCGAGAATCCTTCCGCCTCCTGGGAAGAACGGAGCTTGCTCTCCATAAAACGCAATCAAGTCAGCGTTAGGACACAACGATTTCGACTCGATAGCAATGGGTCTCTATTCGATATCGAAAACGATCGAGGCCAGCGTCGAGACGTTTCCAATGACAACCCGGAAATCGTTTCGACCCTAAAGGCCTTGGCCGACGCCCACAAAAAGGAGATGACTAAAGCCTTCGATACGAACCGGGGCCGACCCTTCACTGTGGGTTACAGCTCATCAACAACCCTTCCCGCTCGAGATGGAACCAAACACGGAGAAATTCAGCGAAGCGTCCGCTCTGCAAACAACTCCTTCTTCACAAACTGGATCCGGACTGAAGATTCGATCACCTGGCCGGCTGATGTTGTCGAATCAGGCGACTACGAAGTTACCGTTTTCTACACATGCCAAGCTGGTGACGAAGGGGGTGAGATCCAGCTATCATCTGGTCGAGTATCGACTAAGGGAGCGACCGTCATCAAGGCATTCGATCCCCCCTTTTACGACAAATCGATAGAACGCATGCCTGAGTCCCACTATTGGGTAAAAGAATTCATACCCCTATCCTTGGGGACCCTCCACCTTCAAGCTGGTGAACAAACACTGGAGCTCGAAGCCACCAAAATCCCAGGAAAAGCCGCAATCGATGTCCACTCGATTCAACTGGTACGACAGGATTCATAAATGCAGGTTTTCCGAATTTCGCTCTAGGCTAGCCTACACTATTAGCCTTTCCGTACGTTGATTCGATTGTATGGTATCTACAGCAATTTAATGCATTCCGACACGTCTGTTGTCGAATATGGGTTCCAAGCGGAAAAGAGGGATTAGACGGTGGCTCTGGCGAGGTTCGCTCGGCGGGATGGGCTGCGTAGTCGGAATTGGGATCGGACTCTATCTTGGGCGTGTTCAAATAGCTCAGTTGCTAACGGATCGAGCGCTCCGTCAAAACGGCTTAGAAGATTGCCGTTTGCAATGGAAACGCCTCGATCCTAAGGCTTGTGAAATAGCGGATATCAAATTCGCGACCGATTCGTTCACGCTGGAAATTGATCGATTGAGAATTGTCTACGATTTGGGAGAGGCCTGGGAAAACCAGGAGATCGAATCCGCTAACATTAACGGACTGCATCTCTACTACGATCTCACGGGACCATCCACCCTGGACTATGAGCAGCTGGATTCAACAATCAAAGAAGGTATTCCCTTCCAATTGGATTCAATTGTGGTCAACAACGCCACCCTCGACTTGCTTACGGATATTGGTCGATTCGCCTATTCAACATCGGCATCGATTGAAAAACGGGATTCAAATAGGATCCAAGGCAAAGCGATAGTTGAGTCCGAATCCGAATCAGTTGAACTACAATTATCCACCGGAGACCGTATCGATTTTCATGCGACACTAAAGATTCCTCAAATTTCGAATGCGCTATCTAAATACCAATCCAATTGGATGGAAAAAATTGGACTCGCAAACAGCCCCGACATCACGCTGGCCGACCTTTCATTGGAAGCTTCCGGTTCTTTCCACGGGATATCTCCAGAGTTGATACAGGTTTCTTTCCAAACTGGCCCAATTTCGTATGCGAGTCAGGGACTCGAACTCGGATCCAATCCTATATCTGGCAATTTCGACTTCGAGGAAGAAGAGATCCGAAACCTTCATCTTAAGACTCAGTTCGATAAAATTGCCTTCGGAGAATATCATCTATCCAACTTTCCTCTGCAGTTGTCTTCCACGAATCTGCACGATCCACATCTGGAGATTGGGAGAGCGACATTTAAATCCGAAAGCGGTGAATCCGCCGAGTTTTCGGCTCTCGTAGATTCGCGATTCAATGAAAATTTTGAATTGGAGGGGTACGAGTTCGATCTTTCCCTACACTCTCTGGAGGGAAACGAGTTTGAGTTCGCTCCTTTGAGGGTAAAAGGCAGTGGATCGTTGGAATCGGCTAAACTGGAGTGCGAAACGATTAAGCTCGTATCCCATCCATTCGTACAGTTCGAAGATCTGCAAGTAGGCGCGAGTGGCTTAGATTCCGAAAGCCCTTCGATCGAACTGTCCACCCGGATTCAGAATCCAATTGAAAGCGAGGTGTTGAAACTCGGCCCTTGGATTGCAGAGGGAACATTCCATCCGTCTAGCGAACCGCAAACAGCGGAAATCAAGCTAATACCTGCGGGTGACGAATTTGCTGTCTCTACTCCCAACTTCAACGCAATGGGAACGGCGTCTCTTTCGATCGAAGTCAAACACTGGAAAGAATCTGACAAGATCGCGGGAAAGATCGGGTTTACTACTGAAAACCTCAACGCCTCCAATTCTGATTGGTCGCTAAGCCAGGGCTCAGTTAAGCTAGGGCTCGATACCAGCCCGATATCTATAACGGAAACTTTGAGCAAAACGGGATCCCCAATCGATCTGGCAAAATTCCTCCTCCCCCAACTTCAATACGAACTCGCTGTTGGCGGCAATCAACTCGATGGACCTGCGGATTCCCAATTCCAGTGGTTTTCTGGAAACGTAACCTCCAAGGATTCCGTAAAAGATAAGCCGTTGCAGGCGGCGCTATCGTTAAGCGTCGGAATCGGACGCTTCCCTCCCGAAGAATTTCAGCAACTCAATTGGCAAACATCGATTTCTGGGAATTTGAGCGAAGTTTCCCTAGACTCCGCTGCCAAGCTACTTTTTGAGGGAGTCGAAGTCTCTTTGAATTCGAATCAAAATCTCGAATACGATCAAAGGTCCTTGTCGTCGATTGGCAAATACGAAATCACAGGGATTGAACTAGAAAGCTCCGACATCCTGTCCCGACACATCGAAGACTTGGACGGATCTGTAGTCTCTGGAAAGCTTTCACTGAACGGGAGCACTGAAGCAGAGAATGGGAATTGGGACGCTTCCGCGAAACTCCAGTTGGCTGAAGGCCATTTCGGATTCCCATCCCAAGAGCTAATGGTTGACGGCATCAGCGCAAACATCGCCGTCGATTCCCTAACCAGCTTGGGTACACCCCCCTCCCAATCAATCTCCGCCAAGTCTATCGACTTTGGGGACTTGCAAGCGAACAACTTTCATGCCGCATTCTCGCTGCCCTCGAACGAAGAGATTTCAATCGAAGGCGTCAGCCTCGAGACCTTCGACGGTCACGTTTACCTCGAGCCCTTCGAATTGTCTTTCGATGATCCAAACGCGAACCTACTTGTGAAATTCGAAGAGCTTTCCATCGCTCCGGCTATCGCTATGGTAGATTTCTTCCAAGGTCGTATTACGGGGCGTCTCAATGGAAGTCTTCCAATAAGTCTTGAAAACGGACTTCCCGAATTGGGCGAAGGATTTTTGGAGTTGGACCCAAACCACAAAGCCACTTTCTCTTACAATGCGGAAGGTTTTTTTACAGATGATGACGACGGGACCGAAAGCAAGAAATCGATTGGCGACAAAACGCTAGAAAAACTTGGTTTGGAACCGAATGCCTTGCTAGAGGATGCCCTAGGGAATTTGGACATAACCCGCCTGCGGGTAGACTTGTTCAACCAAGACATGCCGCTAACGCCTATGAAAATACAACTTGCCGGAATAGCCGACACGGGCAAAGCCAAGATACCGCTCAATATCACCACTAACGTGAACGGTACTGTGGCCGAGCTTTTGAACTTTCTCACCCGACTAGACTCGCTGGGAATGATAGCGCCCGAGCAGACAGAAGCTGATCAAGCTGTTTCCTTTTAGCTGACAAATTGAACAGTAGAGAACCCAAGAAACTAACAGTTTTTATACAAGATTCCCCTCGTCTTCTCCACAGCCCAATTCCATTATTTTCGGCGAATATTCTGAATACAATCGCCTGTTTCAGCGTCACAATAGCAAATATGAAGCCCGATATCCGCTCATTCGCATGCATCGCATCCGCCGCCGGGGCAATGAGCCTATCCACCGGTTGCATCAGCGTGGAGACTCATAGTTCCTTCGAGCCGATTTACATGACGCTTGACGTCAATCTCAAGGTGGAGCTGCAGCAAGAACTTTCCGACGTGTTCGGCGATATCGACGCTGCTTCAGCATCGCTTTCTGACTCCTAAATTTCTAATCCGATCTAAAATGATGAAGACGATCAAATGGACCCTTATAGTTTTCCTGGCCGCTATCGCGCTCGGCCTATCGACGGATGCTTCTGCTCAAAATGACGAAGCCTCAATTAAGCAGCGTCTCCTCGAACGCCTCAAAAGCGTAGACGCACTCAAAATAAGTGGAGTTGTCGGCGAGAACAACAAAGGCTTTCTCGAGCAGCGCGACGCCCTGGACCCTCAACAAACGAAAACCATGAACGAGGAGAACGCAGACCGGAGGGCGCTGTACGCCATCCTCGCCAAGCGTCTCGGGCTTTCCGTTACCGTTGTCGGACAAGGGCGTGCCGAGTCCATTCGCAACAAATCCGCCCCAAAGGTCTGGCTCCAGGGCCCAAGCAGAAAATGGTATCAGAAATAGAGCAGGTTTCCAGTCTGCAGGTGAACGGAAACAATTTTGTCACCGTTCCGCTTCGCTTCACTAGGAGTCCCTGCCAAAGGTAGGGCCAATAAGATCCAGCAAAGCTGGAAATGAGGCTTAATGTAATCCGCCAAAAAGGATGAGTAAATGGCGGATGGTATAAGATATATCGAGCCCGCTTAGATTGCAGAGCTTTTTTGGCGACGGAGGAGCCAGCGGTGGATACACTTCCGGTCGACAAGAAATCATCGAGCTTCTTCGTCAGCGATCACGCCCCTACCTTTTCAGCAATACTCTGGCTCCCCCTATTGTCGCTGGATCATTGAAAGCGCTCGAGCTATTATCCGAGTCAACCTTACTGCGAGACCGGCTCCAAGAGAACGCCAACTACTTCCGGTCGAAAATGTCGGAGTCGGGATTCGATCTCATCGAAGGCAGCCATCCCATCATTCCCATCATGATTGGCGATGCCAAACTGGCCAACGATTTTGCGGCTGCCCTGCTCGACAAAGGCGTCTATGTGATTGGATTCAGCTGTCCAGTTGTCCCCAAAGGCCAAGCCCGCATCCGCACCCAGATCTCCGCCGCCCACACTCGGGGAGATCTGGATTTTGCC
>NZNM01000140.1 GCA_002694885.1 Opitutaceae bacterium
ACGCGAAGACGCAAAAGAACTAAAGCTGGAGGATTCTCCAATCTGTCTCCAAGTCACCTATTTGACGATAAGTCAGAGCTCAGACTCATCAATGTCAGTTAGCTTCATTAACACTCTCGGCAAGCCGATCTTGGGAGGCTTACTGCCATGAACTGGAATCGATTCTCCTTCGGTCCTTCCTTCCATGGTAAAAATGTGGTGGCTTCCCCAAATTCTGGCGAGTTGCCACCCTTTCTTTTCAATGACCTTGCAGAAGTCTTTTCCCGATATTTGCTTCACACAGCAATTTCGATTATTTCCGAATTTTGGTCGGTAATGTCGGTATCAAATTCAACGTCCAAGCAGCCTTCGATAGCCTCAAGGACGTTTTCCCTTAATTCTTCTTTTGTCTCCCCTTGAGAGACGCACCCCGTAATAGCTGGCACTTTCGCCCAAAATCCGCCCTCTTCAACTTTATGTATTATGACCTTAAGCTTCACTTGTAAAAGAATGAGGCAATGCTGAAAACCTCAATCAAATCGTCCTTCTCAACGCTGTCAAAAAGCGCTTGAAAGCGAGCCACTTGAGCGTGCGTTTTTTCAGGTGCTCGAGTGAACCAAAATATGCCACGTGATTTGTTAGTCTGGGTGTTGTGATTACGTGGTTAAGGTTGTGTAGGAAGTCAAGGCTCTGGCGGAAGGGGCCGCAGGCCGAGTGCAGTCGGAGCCTTGCTCGGATTCCTCTGAGTTTAACTGCTGAGCGAATCTGATGGGGCTGATCTAGCCGAGGGAGCGGTGCGAGCGGATGTTTTTATACTTCCAACGCCAGTCGCCGATGACCACTCTTGCTTCGGTCAGGGTCCATGGTTGTTCGCGATTCAGACACTCTTCCCGGAGGCGGGCATTGAAGCTCTCCACGTATCCATTATGACATGGGCTTCCCGGTTCGATATAGATTGTCTTGATTCGCTTTTCGGCAAGCCAGCGTCGAAGCCCGTTTTCGATCAACTCCGAGCCGTTGTCGCTGCGGAAGCGATCTGGAACTCGGCGACGATTGATCAGCGAGGACGTAATCCGCCTGACCTTTCAGGTTTATCCGGCGGTCCACGTGGATGCATAGGCACTCGCGCGTGTGCTCGTCGATCACGTCGAGCACGCAAAGGTTGCCTCCGCGCATGGTGCTGTCGTG
The DNA here is from genome assembly GCA_002694885.1 of Opitutaceae bacterium. GTDB lineage: Bacteria > Verrucomicrobiota > Verrucomicrobiia > Opitutales > Opitutaceae > Pelagisphaera. The sequence goes on from NZNM01000140.1 coordinate 1,168, forward strand.
AACAAAGCCCTAGGTCCAGATGTGATTGCGATGCCTCGCCTCGGTCGGAAGGCCCGTAGAGGGTCCCCGACGCCTTCGCTTTAGCTTCTTGGCCGGAACGGCCAGGCCGAGTTCGCGACGCAGCCACTGGACCATGCGGGCACCTGCCGTCCAGCCCTCCCATTTACGAAGGCGGGCTATCTTCGGGTATCCCATTTCCGGATATTGGTTGGAGACTCGACGAATGGAGGATTTCAGCTTCGAGAGCCAAGCGTTGGGCTGTTTCGCCCGATAGGCGAACGTGCAGCGCTCCCCGGACACGAACTCGTCGGCGGGCATCCGCTTCAGATGGAGGCTCTGCTCGCTGATGCCTTGCTCGCGGCATACCTAGATAATGGTCTTGTCCGCCCGCTCGGCCTCCCGAGGAATGCGGTTCTCCTGCTCTGTGGTGTATTTTTTGCCTTTCATTGTCTTGGTCCTTTCTAGTGGCCCAGACTAACTTTCCAAGCGGCCCAGTTTAGCTCACCTCGACCACTGTTGATGCCAAGCGATCGTCCCGTCTTGAGGCAGGCGCATCTGGACGGAACCGACACATATTCCGATTTTTTGGACACTTTCTGAGGAAACTTTTGCCTAAACCTCGTCCCTACTGAGCCGTTTTTAATCGCAATGAATAGCTTTTTCCCCAACTTTGTGGACATGAGGAGAGAACTTCTGCCCAAAACTGTAGCCCTCAAACTAGCAGCGGCGACGCTCTTGATCGCAACGACTGCCTGCTCTTCACAATCAAGGCTCGAGAGACACATGGCTAAGGCGGAAGAGCATTTCGCAAATGGGGACTTTCGAGCGGCAGAGATAGAATACAAAAACGCGCTGCAGATCGACTCAACCGTCGCTGAGGCTCCGGGCCAGCTAGGACTAATTTACTTCGAGCAAGGACGTCAGCGATTGGCCCTGCCTTTGCTTTCGCAAGCCACTCAGATTGACCCCGAGAATGCCAAATTTCTGGGCCCACTTTTATCGATCCGATCTCAAATCGAGCCCCCAGAGGAAGTCTGGAAGACTGCCAAGGACTTACTGGCGAAGGATCCCGCCAATCAATACGCCCTCTCCGCTCTGCAATCGTCGGCCATGAAGCTTGGGCGCGCCGACGAGGCCCGCTCGATACTGGAAAACTTGGCTAGCCAGGGAAACTCCGCAGGGGCGACGACTGCCCTGGCAATGCTCGATGCATCGTCGGGCAATCTGGATGCCGCCGTGGCGATTTTGGAACGCGCCATCCAAATCGATCCATCTTACTCGCTTGCCCATCTCGCCAAGGCGAACCTTCTGTGGGCAAAAAAAGATCTGGAAGCCGCCGAAAAATCGTTTTCCGCTGCCTCTGCCGGCACTGCAGTAAAGCCGAACATCATTTTGGCGCACGCCCAATTCAAGCTGCAAACCGGTAACCAACAAGACGCCAAAGCTATCCTTGAGCGCGTTGCAGCCAACTATCCTGATTTTGTACCAGGCCTTTTGGCCAGAGCCCGCCTCTTTACTATCGAAGGATCCACGGACGATGCTCTGGAGTTGACGAAACGAGCCGAGCAATTGGATCCGATGAGTCCTGAGATTGCGATACTCGCCTCCCAATTAGATTTGAGAGTGGGCGATGCCGCATCTGCCATAAACCGAATGAAGATCGTAACACAGCGATATCCCAATTTCGCAGGGGGCCATTACGCTCTGTCGTTAGCCTTGATTGCCGACGATCAACCTCTGCAAGCCAGTAGCAGCCTTCTCAAGACACTCTCTCTGCAGTCCGACCACATCGGAGCTATTTTGGCTTTGTCGAATCTTGAAATCGGTCAAGGAGACTTCGGTAGTGCTGAAGCCAGATTGCTTAAGGCGGTCGAGATAGCTCCCGATAATCATCAAGCGAGCCTTCTTCTCGCCAAAGGATACGCCTTGGAAAAGAACTTTTCTAAAGCCCTCGAACTCTATCTTTCTTTGGCCGAAAAAATCCCCAACGATCCTGCGCTGCCTTACCAAGCAGCATTGGTTCAGATGGAACTTGGCGATTCTGATATAGCTCGGAAATCTCTCGAAACCTCGCTTGAGCGCAACCCTGCGTACATACCCGCCCTTGAGCAGGTACTCCTGCTAGACGCCAGCGAAAATAATTTCGAAATCGCCAGCGATCGGCTGGCTCCGCTCATCAAGAAAGAGCCCGATTCCGCTATTCTACAATTTCTCAGTGGTAAGTTGGCTCTCGCCCAAAATGATTCACAGGCCGGAATCTACCGGCTAAAGAGGGCATTATCCCTCGACCCGACCCTCAGGCCAGCTTCCTACGCTCTCGCCCAAGCCTTCCTCGCCGTTGGCAATTTAGAAGAGGCGCAAGAGATTCTCAATGCGGTAATCGCCGCCAATCCGGAGGATCTGGAAGCGATTTTCAGTTTGGGGAATTTGTACGAGGAAAGTTCGGACTACACTACCGCGATGGAACACTACAATACCGTATTGAACATCGACTCCAATCATTACAAAGCATTGAACAACCTAGCCTACCTTCTGAGTAATGAGTCTGGGGACATCGAAGGTGCCTACTCAATGGCTCTTCGGGCCCGCGAGTTGGCCCCCAACGATCCTGCCGTCGCCGATACCCTGGGATGGATTGCCTACCTGAGAGGGGACTTTGCGTTTGCTAGGGATCTTCTTTTGGAAAGCAGCAAGAAGATGGAAGCGCCTTTAATCTTTTATCATTTGGCGAAGGTGTATGTCGCCCTTGACATGATTGCAGAAGCAAAAACCACGTTAGAGGGAGCTATCAGCCTCGGCTTACCAGATGAAGAGGCAGATGACGCGAAGGCTTTGATCCAAAATTTGTAACAATTTATCTATTTCCTAGTCAGGTTGAAGTTATGGGGATAGCTAATGTTTTATACGTACCTATCCTAGAGATTTAACAGTCGGTACTTCACGATAAAATTGGGAATGAATTCGGGATTCAGCCCACAAATTAACGCTCTTTACTTGCCGTTTTACCATCGTGTCACTTTCCTTTACACTTTAGTGTTTTTCATAAGTTGTTGCTGTTCAGCTTTTTAAGAAAGGCTTCTTTGGGTCAGGCTGAAAAGTGTAAAAATTCTTTACAGCCTAAAAACTTGTTAAAAAAAATTATTTCTTATTTTTTTCATAAATTCCTGCTAACCAGCACTTTAGAAAACCCCGGTAAACTCGCTGGCTACATTGGCACCTGATTTGCTAAAGTTGTGCTAACCGTCATATTTTTGGCGAACCACTAAAAATATTAACAATATAAACAAAATGAACAAAATACTTAGCTTAAAAATTCTTGTAGCTACTGCTCTAGGATTGATTGCTTCCGTTGGAGCAGTTGCTGCTCCCCTCAACGGAGACATCAAATTCCAGGGTTCAGCCACACTTGACGCTGTTGCTGCTTCTGCTACCAAAATCACGTTTAACAACGACGTTGAAGTGAACGCTTCAGGGTCGACTGGAGATTATGCCGGCATTGCTAACGGCACAAGTGCTACATTCAAGGTGCTTGACTTCAGTAGTTCAGGTTACGTCGGTAATCTTGCTATTGATAACCTGTGGACTGTCGTATACTCCGGAACAACGTATACTTTCGATCTCGAGAGAATCACTGTTAACTCCGTGATTGGCACAACGCTCATTATCGAAGGTTTCGGTACAGCTGAATCTACTGATGCGAGTCAAGACGACTGGGTCGCAGCGTTCCAGTTAAGCACATCTGGAAGCGGCACCGAAATCAACTTCTCCTCCACCACAGAAGTCCCAGATTCCGGCACTACTGCCGCACTTCTGGGTCTAGGTATGCTGGGCCTTGCCGGAGCAGCTAGACGTCTGAAAAAGTAACTTTTAACGGACACCCTATCTATTTACAAAGGCCGCTGCGTTCAATGCAGCGGCCTTTTTATTTTTGCACAAATCACTAAGTCCTCTAGGATGCTATTGCACTATCTCTTGCTTCCAAATAATTATTAAATCGAGGGCCTCGCTTAGTAAAATTTTGAAAGGCTTCTGTAATTTTTACCTACTCGAAGAATAATCCCCTTTGATTGAATTTTCCCCAACCATCATAATCTCCCCCATGAGCCAAACTTATGCCATATTGCTTTTCGCCGCAGTAATGCTTTGCGGCATTTATGTATTGGCCTGCTGCTCTTTACCTAGGGTCTGGCGACACAAATCGTTAACTACTTGGGTTTTGGCAATTAACAGCGCTCTGCTGCTTGCTGAAAGTATCGCTGTTTTATTGAGCACAAAATCTGATATCGGTGCTGGTATAACTTGGTACAATGCAAGAATTATCATTTCGTCTTTTCTGCCCGGTACTTGGATTGTTTTAAGCCTCGTCTACGCTCGAGGTCAAAGTTTGAGGTTTGTGGGCCGCTGGCGTTGGACGATACTTGGTTTCCTGCTGCTGCCTGCGATTATAGCCGTTTTTTTCGCAGATAGATATTTTATCTCCAGCCAACCAATCACCCTCGCTTACCCCAATCTAATACTCGGCTTTGCTGGGCAGACCATACAAGTAATTATAATAGCGGGTTGCGTAATCGCTTTGATGAATCTTGAGCGAACCTACCGTGCAGCTATCGGAACCCTCCGATGGAGAGTTAAATATACACTCCTCGGTATGGCCACGCTATTGGTACTTCGGTTCTACACAAGTAGCCAAGCCATTCTTTTCGGTAGCATTAGCCCAGCCATGGATGCTATTTGTGCCGCAGGCACAATCGTCTCTATCCTCATTATGCTAAGAGGCCTTCCCAGAGAGGGTAATTTAGAAATCGATCTATATCCCTCGCATCAGGTCATCAGTAACTCCATCACGATCATTCTAGCTGGGGCTTATCTTTTCGTTGTTGGAGTGCTCGCAAAAGCGGTGACCTATTTCGGAGGTGACGTTGCTTTCCCAATCAAAGCACTCGGTGTTTTAGTCGCGATAGTGCTACTCGCGACTTTATTGCAATCAGACCGATTTCAACTGTCCATAAGGCAATTCGTAAGCCGGCATTTCAAGCGACCTAAATATGACTACCGCAAAATCTGGAAACGTTTTACTGAGGAAGCTGCTCACTCGCTTCAGCAAGACACATTTTGCCAATCACTTGCTAGACTTAGTAGTGAAACTTTCGACGTCCTGTCCGTAAGCATATGGCTCTTTGAAGAAGATAAACGTCGTCTACGCCTTCAATCCTCCACTATTATTACCGATTATAATGAATCGCTAGCTCAATTGATTCAGCATGATTTCGAATCGTTAAGTTCAACCTTTGTGAAGGATTCTCGCCCAATCGATCTTGAAAATTGCACAGAGCAATGGGCCCGAAGTTTCGTCAAACTAAATCCTAAAAAGTTCACAGATGGTGGAAACAGGATTTGTGTTCCGATGACTACAAGAAATTCGCTGCTCGGCGTAATGGTTCTTGGAGACCGCGTTAATGGTATTCCTTTTTCAGAAGAGGAAGTCGACGTACTTGCCAGCATTGGTGACCACGCCGCCTCGAGTCTGCTTAATTTGCAGCTTTCGTGCAGGCTCATCGAGAATCGCGAGCTCGAAGCCTTTCAAAAAATGGCAACTTTTTTCGTTCACGATCTGAAAAATGCCGCTTCAACTCTTAACATGATGGTCAAGAACCTTCCTTTGCATTGGAATAAACCTGAATTTCGCGAGGATGCTCTTAGGGGTATTTCACGTACGGGAGATAGAATTAATCAGCTTATTGAACGTCTTGGGACTATGAGAAAAGGACTCGAGATAAATGTTAGGTCCTGCAACTTTGATACCTTTATAATCTCAACCCTCTCCGATTGGGACACTCCACCTCGAATAGATCTTAACCGTTCGCTAAATTGCCAAACTTGTGCTTCGATCGATACAGAGCAATTGGGAAAGGTGATTATCAATCTCCTTATCAATGCATCCGAGGCCATGGATGAAGTCGGCGAAGTTGACATTATGACCGGTATTGAAGGTAGCCACATCTATCTTAAAGTAAAAGATGATGGATGTGGAATGACCCCTGAGTTTCTTGAAAAACGGCTGTTCCGACCATTTCAAACAACAAAGCAGCGGGGTATCGGTATTGGTATGTTCCAAAGCAAGATGATTGTAGAAGCCCACGGCGGCCAGCTATCGGCGGAAAGTGAGGAGGGGAAAGGAGCAACCTTTTCAATGGTTTTGCCTACGAGAGATAATCAAACCAGCTAACACAATAGTTTGCATGCTAGGTAAATCGGCCCCAAAGTAAGCTGAGCTTCTGCTGCTGGACTGACGGACCCGCACAGGCACCTTTGTAATACCAAATGCAAAAAGAATTGTGCACGGCGCATGGCAGCGTAAATCAGCTCCTAAGAAAGCTAAACATCACCGATATTCGATTCAAAGATGGGAAAGAGAAACCGGGAAATACCTGTCCATGCTGGCTCTGATTCGACAACATCGACGTCTCAAAGCCAGCTCGAAATGAGCCCGAACTCACGAAATCAAACTCCACCAAAAACCACGGTTCCGAGGAGAGCGAGACAGATTCCTTCGTGCGAGACCTCGCACTTAGGAATGGCATGCTCGACACATAAACCCCTTTATCTGGAAGCTTAATTGACGATAGATAACCAGCGGATCGGTCACGACAACGGTACGCCTCGCTAAAATGGTTAATCTTAATATTTCCGCGACCAAAGCTTTGAAAACCAAATCGAAGGTAACGGGCGACAATTGGCGCTGGTTTGTTATCGCAGCGATGGCCCTCACCGGCGCGTTTGCCCTACCCCTGTGGAATCTGGCTCAATATGGTCTCGAAACCGAACTCTACTCCCACTGCTGGCTCATGCCGCTGGTCAGCGCCTACTTGATCTGGACAGACAGAGGCACTCTCGTAGGCCGTGGGCGCGGCAATTCAAATCGTATTTTCGCTATCATCCCTGCCGCTTTTGCCGTCCTTCTGATAGTTCTTTTCCAGGTAAACCATAGCGTTTGGGTCGGGAATCTGTACGAGAATGCTCTGAGTAGCTTGGCCTTCGCCTACGTTTTTTCGATCTATACAGCCGCCATATTGTGCCTCAGGCCTAACACACTTCGGAAGATCGCCTTTCCCTTGGCGGTCGCTCTTTTCACCGCGCCTTTCCCCGTTGCCTTAAAAGATGCAACGGTAACCTTCTTTCAGTACACCTCAGCTGAGGCTGCTTACTGGATGCTTAAACTTGCCGGGAACACTATTTATCGCGACGGTCTCGTATTCGTTCTGCCCTCTGTCACCATGGAAGTGGCGCCTCAGTGTAGCGGTATTCGTTCAAGCTTGGTGCTTTTTCTCGTAAGCTTGGTCGCATCTCAACTTTTCTTAAAAACTGCTTGGAAAAAAATTTCGCTAGTAATCTTCGTAATTCCACTGGCAATCGGACGCAATGGATTGCGTATTTTCACTCTCGGCGAACTGTGCGAGCGCGTAGGGCCACACATGATCGATCACTGGATACACCATAGCGGAGGGCCGATATTCTTCGCGCTTTCATTAACCGCTTTCTTTGCATTTTTATTCTACCTCGTCAGGAATGAGCCCAAAACGACGAGCTAAATAGCGACCTCATGAAACCAACCTTGCTAATCGTCGATGATGACGAGGAAATTCGCGCTCAACTCAAGTGGGGGCTGTCTGATAGTTATGATATCGTCCAAGCTGCTGACCGAAGAACCGCGCTGGAAAAATTTCGCCTTCATCGCCCGTTAGTGATAATGCTGGACTTGGGATTGCCGCCAAACTCAAACGGGCCAGAAGAGGGCTTAGCAGCTCTTTCGGAAATACTCGAAGAATCCCCGCTAACCAAGGTAGTGATCGCTTCAGGCCAAAATGAAAGAGCCAACACGCTGTCCGCTATTGGGGCGGGAGCCTACGATTTCCTTCCCAAGCCTGTCGAAATAGAGGAGTTCAAACTCCTGCTGAAAAGGTGTTTTAACGTCGCTCAACTCGAGCGCGAATTTATCCAATACAAGCAGCAAATTCAGGGGGATACCTTCGAAGGGATGCTGGGGACTAGCGAGCCCATGCAGGCCGTGTTCGATTCTATTCGCAAGGTAGCGAACACCCGAGCATCAGTCATGATTCTCGGTGAAAGCGGTACGGGCAAAGAGATGGCCGCCCGAGCGATTCATCAGCGGAGTGATCGGTCGGCGGGCCCCTTCGTGGCGATCAACTGCAGTGCCATTCCTGATAATCTACTGGAGAGCGAGCTGTTCGGGCATGAAAAAGGCTCTTTTACCGGGGCTCACACCCAGCACATCGGCAAAATCGAGCAGTCCCAGGGTGGGACCCTGTTTTTGGACGAAATTGGAGAGGTCCCCTTGCAAACCCAGGTAAAGCTCCTGCGTTTTTTGCAAGAAGGCACCATCGAGCGCGTTGGGGGCCGCAAAACCATTTCCGTCGACTCCCGAATCCTGACCGCCACCAACGCAGACCTTAAAAAAGGGATGACTGACGGTACCTTTCGCGAGGATTTCTACTATCGCCTGAGCGTTGTCGAGCTCAGCTTACCGCCTCTCCGGGATCGCGGAAACGATATCCATCTAGTCGCTCGAGCCTTGCTTCAACGCTTTGGGGCGGAGAACAACAAGCCGGAACTCTCTTTCAGCAAGCGGGCGCTTTTCGCCATTTCCAACCACTCATGGGCCGGCAATATTCGCGAGCTTCAGAATCGCATACGACGGGCGGTTATTATGTGCGAGGGAGGGACGATTTCGCCCACTGATCTGGAGTTAGCCGATCAAAATCTGGACCGCTTGCCCGTTAAGACCCTCAAAGCCGCCAAAGAGGACCTCGAACGAGAAATGATCGAAGCCGCTATGAGGCGCAATCTAGGCAAAATTACTACCACCGCTAGTGATTTAGGAATCAGCCGTCCGACACTTTACGAGCTACTGGAACGGTATGGGATTGAAAGGTGAAATAGGAGCTCTACCTTATTGGCCCGCTTTCTTTAAGCAATACATCCATAAAGTTTTTCCTTCTATTGTAATACCATCCGCCATCCCACGCAGAGAGATATGCAGAATAGCTAGCTTTTGCTCATAGGGAGACTACGAAGCAGAAAGCGCTGCACTCATTGGCGTACTTTGCGATCTCATAGACTCGCTGTAATGCATAAAGGAGATTTGCGGATGGAATTCTAGAATCAGGCTACTCCACTATTGGGAAGTCAGCGATTCTCTTAGGTGATAAAAAGAATTGAATGGGATGGCTTGAAACGGGATACTCGACGACTGACTATGAATCCTATGAATCCACAATTCCTGGCTATCGCGTCTCTTAGTCTCTCCGTCGCCGCAACCTCGCTACAGGCTCAAAATCTGGTTGCTCCCAACGATGGGGCCTATCGGGAATCCCGATCCGCGCCCATGACCTCCTCCCAAGCATCTTCGAGGTCTTACGCCCGCAATATCGGGGCTATGGGGGTGGATTCCTCAGCCTACTATCGATTCACGACTGGGGACGATTTGAGAGGCGGTTCCAGCGAGAGTGGGGCCGAAGATTTTACTTCCAATGAATATGGCCTGCGATTCAGCGGAGTGATTGGCGAGGCCACGACGTTTTCCTACTCTCCCAATTGGCGGACCTATTCCGGTGGGCGCTACGATGACGAGTTTGGTCAAAGTCTCGGACTCAATGGATCCGTAAATGCGGGCGGCTGGCAGCTAGGCTTGGCGCAAACGTATTCGGATTCTTCTTACATTATCACGGAGACAGCAGCGCAAACCGACGAAGAAACCATCGGGACGCGGGTAACTGGAAACTATCAACTCAATAGCTCATTGACCGCGGGGCTGGGAGCGAGTTGGAACACTCGCGACAGCGAACGCTTCAATTCAAGCGACACGACTACTTTCAACGCCCAGATTAGCCAGCTGCTTCCATCCAATGCGTCGGTGGCCTTGATATTGTCAGCCGGAGAGGAAGACACCAATGAAGGGTTTAATGCCGACTTCACTCAAATCAGCGGCAGCTTCAACTATCAGCCATCCGAGCAACTGTACGTATCCGCTTTGCTCGGACAGCACGTACGCTCATTCAATATTTCCGGAGCTCCAGACCTTGATAGCGCGATTTACTCGCTAGCATTAAACTTTACTCCAGCGGATTTTACGGAAATTTCCATTCGAGCTAACAGTTCGGTCGGTGCCTCACTATTTTCCAACCAGACCCGCGAAGACGAAACCTTCAGCATCAACTTGAGCCAACGCTTGCTGGATATGCTCGATCTCAGCTTGAGTTACGGCGAAACTTCAGCCAGCTACCTGGCAGCTATCGCGGCCAATGATGAAACCCGCTCGGACGAATACGAGTTCTTCGATGCCCGCCTGAGCTTCGACATTATGGAACGGGGAGCGATATCCATCTTTTTCAGGGATCAATCCAACGATTCCGATGATGCTTTCTTTGGGTACGATGGCAGCCAGCACGGTGTAGAGGCAAGTGTAGCATTTTGAGAGAGTGTCTTGTAGGTCAAAATGCAGTCTAATATACATGGAGGAAAGACTGACGATTGAGTTACAGCTATTTCGAAAAGGGTATTCGCGGCTGCTGAGGGTTGCGTCTTCGTCATTCAGGTCGGAACTACGGCCGCCGGGCAAGCAGCCCCACCTTTTTGCATGTGGTATTTAGTGGATGTGGCTTTTTGGAAACAGGTTTTATAACTAGTAACCTAAATGAAGGGTCCTGACAATTTCGCTATGGCGAAAGGATCTTGGCCTGATCTCGCGAATGCGGGTGAAGGATCCAGCGAAGCGATGTTAATTATAATCGATTGGCTGCATCCTCCCGTTCGCTTGCACGAGGCTTCCGCATTAAAACTCTATGGCGAGACGGGGCGGCGAGACGCGCAAGCCGCCCTACCCTAATGCTAATTTGCGATACGCGATAAGCGATTGCGTCAAAGGCCTGCGCACTGCGCTGCTGTTTGCAGGGGTCGATGACTTCGAGGTCGGGGAATTTGAGGAAGTCTCGCTCGAGGATGAAGATGCGTTTGACGCCGTTGGAGAGGAGCAGACCCGCCAGCTGGGCATCGGCTACAATGTTTCCGCGAATGACTTGGGCGGCGTTTTGCTTTTTGTAGGCCGCCCAGACGTCTTCGCCTTCACCGATGATTCTCGTGCTTCGGGCCTCCAGTAGGGAATCAATGTTCTTCACGGCCATCTGAGGAGAAAGCGGTTTCAGGCTGCTTAGTACCAGACTGCATCAATACATTGCCACGCTGAAAAAATAAGAAGGGTTCCGATGTTCAAACTTTGCGATCTTCGTGCTCATTGCGGCTAATAATAGAAGTCAAATACTCGATCACGGGATTAAGCGAGCTTTGCCTAATTTTCGCAGGAAATACGAGCTAGCTTAAAATCTCTGGTTCCTAATGATTGTTGTATAAGTCACTCTGTATTAACTACTCAAAATATTTCACCCCTTAACTAACTACAGGATACACTTAGGCTTTTGTTGGTTTTTTCATATTTTACTTATTTTTTGCTTGTATAAATGTAGTGATTCCCTAGCTTAAAACCCTAATAGCTACTCTTCGCGGTCCAGGAATCCAACTGATCCGCCAACTCTAACCCCAATAACCTCATTGCCTATGAATGCCTGCTTTGCTGCGCCTAATGCACTTGCTGTTGCCCTAGCTGCGCTAATAATAATACCCCAACTCTCCGCTATTAGCGTCTGGATAAATGAATTTCATTATGACAATAATGGCGGAGACGTTGGGGAGTTTGTGGAGATCGCCGGAGTGGCGGGGACCGATCTCAGCCTCTACTCTCTAATGCTCTACAATGGAAACAATGGCGAGAGCTATGGAAACATCTCTCTTTCAGGCTTAGTGCCTGACGAATCGAATGGATTCGGAGCTCTTTCTTTCCTTAAATCTGGAATTGAAAATGGCTCGCCCGATGGGCTCTACTTATCTGGGCCAAGTGGGAGCCAATTTCTGAGCTACGAGGGCTCCTTCACCGCAAGTAATGGAGCAGCCAATGGCCTGCTGAGCACTGATATCGGGTTGGACGAAACAAGTTCGACTCCTATTGGGCAATCCCTACAATTGACGGGATTGGGTGCTGAATATGCCGACTTTAGCTGGACTGGTCCAGCGTTTGAATCGCCGGGCACACTTAACTCGGGCCAATCGATGCCCCAGCCAACGGGTTCCACTTCCGGGGCGTCTTCTGTACCTGACAATGGCTCTTCAGGTCTGCTTATAACGCTGGCATTGAGCGGACTATTGGTTCTTCGACGGATGATCTAGATGGAGTCTTTCAGTTGCTCCGCAAAGTGCCGCTAGCACGGCACAAGGATCGCTTCGCGAACAGGTTGTCACTAAATCCTGTTGATCCAGAGGATCATCTTCGTCCCGCAAACGCGGGATTTGGCCGCAGGACACTGTTGGAGAAAGACCACTATAGAGGCATCCTGCCTGTTTTCTCCAATCTTGAACACAGGCAGGATGCCTGTGCTACCCTTTCGAATGGTCGCTCCGCCCATCGACAGGCTCAGGGTGGTGAGTTGCCTCGAACCAAGATCAACCGCTACCAGATGAAATCTAGGCCTCTCAATCGATCAGGGTTCTCAGGTAAGTCGCGTAGCTGGTTTTGCCAAGAAACATAATGCGGGCTTCCAAGCCGTCGCGGGATAGCCATTCTTGCTCAAAGGCGATGGCTTCCAGACAAGCCATCTTGAGTCCTTGGCGCTCTTCGATAACCCGCACGAACTCGGCAGCGTCCAATAAAGACCTATGGGTACCCGTATCCAGCCAGGCAGTGCCGCGCCCAAGTAGCTCTACATTAAGCTCACCTCGATCAAGATACACTTGGTTGAGATCAGTGATCTCCAGCTCACCCCTCGCAGACGGCTTGATTTGCTTGGCAATCTCTACGACGCGGTTATCGTAAAAATAGAGCCCGGGAATAGCGAATTTCGATTTTGGCTTTTCCGGCTTTTCCTCGATGGAGAGAACACGTCCATCGTCAGCGAACTCCACCACGCCATAGGCGGTTGGATTGGAAACAGGATAACCAAAAATACTAGCGCCCGCTTGTCGCGCATCGGCCGCTTTGACCGTATTCACTAACGAGTGACCATAGAAGAGATTGTCGCCCAAAACCAAAGCAGCTGGAGCACTCCCGAGAAATTTCTCTCCAATCAAGAAAGCTTGAGCCAAGCCTTCGGGTCGTGGCTGCACTTCGTATTCAAATTTCACGCCAAAATCGCTACCGTCGCCTAGCAATCGCTGGAAGAGCGGCGTATCCTGGGGTGTCGATATGATGAGGATATCCCTGATTCCTGCCAGCATGAGCAAGGAAATCGGATAGTAAATCATGGGCTTGTCGTAAATCGGCATCAACTGTTTGGATACCGCTATGGTGCAAGGGTAGAGCCGCGTGCCGGACCCGCCGGCGAGTACGATGCCTTTTCGTTTGGATTCAGAAGTCATTGTTCGGAAGGGTTAGTTAACCGCAGAGGTCGGAGAGAAAGCGGAGTATAGCTAAAAATAAAAGAGAAATTTGGAAATAGGAGAATTTGCTAATCAAGGAGATCGATGAGAGCACCTAGAGATTATTATGAAACTTATTTTTTTTAATACCCACAAAGCACGCTTATCCCGCAAAGGCTTTATGTTGGAAATTTTTATCTGTGAATGATCTTCAAGACGACTAAACAAAAAATAAATGGCTAGGCAATCCTCCGCGACCTCCGAGGGCCCTTTATCTAGCCATAGCCCTTTCGAAGCGGGAAGGCGGATGCGGTTTAGTCTTTGAGACAATCCTTTGCGGTTAATTACTCAGCCTGTTCCCAGGCGTTCGCGGGCGTACTTCTTTTCCGCTATGTCTTGGCACCAGTCTTTATTTTCTAGATACCACTCCACTGTTTTGCGGATGCCGGTATCGAAGGTTTCCGCGGGATTCCAGCCACACTCTGCTTCAATGCGGCCACAATTGATGGCGTAGCGGCGATCATGTCCCGGGCGGTCTTTGACGTAAGTAATTAAATCATCGTAGGAATTATTGCCCTCTAAGTTCGGATTCTCTGAAGCGGGTCTGAGCTCATCGAGGATGGCGCAAATCCGCCTTACAATTTGAATGTTCTCCATCTCGCTACGCCCGCCAACACAATAGGTTTCTCCCAGTTGCCCTTTGGTCAAGGCCGCCAGGATGCCCGTGCAGTGATCCTCCACGTAAAGCCAGTCCCGTATCTGCTTACCGTCTCCGTAGATGGGAAGCGGTTTTCCTTCCAGAGCGTTGAGTAGTACCAGGGGAATTAGTTTTTCTGGGAATTGATAAGGTCCATAGTTGTTGGAACAATTCGTGGTAACAACCGGCATACCGTATGTGTGAAAGTAGGCGCGGACGAGAAAATCACTAGACGCCTTGGATGCGGAATACGGGCTGTTGGGGGCGTAAGGTGTGGCCTCGCAAAAAGCAGGATCATCCGGCGCCAGAGTACCGTATACTTCGTCTGTGGATACGTGGAGAAATCGGAACGCATCTCTGCGAACGTCATCTAAAGATTCCCATCTGCCTTTGGCGGCCTGGAGCAAACGGAGGGTGCCCACTACGTTTGTTTGCACAAAAGGTTCAGGTCCATCGATCGAGCGGTCGACATGGCTCTCGGCAGCAAAGTGGACGATAGTGTCGACCTCGTTCTCCTCCAGGAGTGAGGACACCAGGGCTTGATCGCAAATATCACCTTCAACGAAACGATAAGATTGACTGTCTTCAAACTCAGTTAGGTTGGCTCGATTACCTGCGTAAGTTAGAGCATCGAGGTTAATGAGGCGATCGTATCCACTTTCTGATAGCAAGGCTCCATCGTTTTGAAGTAGCAAGCGGACGAAGTTCGATCCGATAAAGCCGCAACCGCCAGTGACAAGAATTGATTTCATAGTTAACTAATTTTATGTCCGCTAAATACGCGAAAATTCGCTAAATGGATAAATTTGTATGGGATGTGGGACCTTGCCCCAATTTTATGAGTGTGAAAAAACAAGTAGGCTGCCAGCTTGAATACACAGTCTGGAAAGCTGTGCTACTTCATTATCGCGGGGTAAAACCGCTCCTACAGTAATTCGAAAGAAATATTATACCACGCGTCATCATGAACTTAATACCCCGCATTGGAGCGCGCCCTCCAAAAAAGCCTTCCAGATGTTTAATTCTTAACGGCATAAGGTATTTTAATGAGTTTTCGCGTCATTTAGCGTGTTTAGCGGACCCATTATTCTTCAACTTTCCCGTTTCCAGTTTTTCAGGGACCTGTCTAGGGCTTCTTGGACGGGTCGCATGTGGATGCCGACACTTTGCATTTTGGCTGTATCCAAAACGCAGTTGGAGCGTGGCGTTTTTGCCGCTTTGGACATGAATTCCTCTTCGCTGTCGAAGAACTTGTAGTCCTTGTTGTTGACCCCATGCTTGAGGATGAGCTCGACGACGTCGGAGGTGGTTACCGACCCTGGATTGGTGACATTGTAAATTCCGTAGGGCACTTCTTTTTCTACGCAGCTCCAGCAAGCTTCCACAAAGTCCTCTAGATGGCTTAGCGAGTTTCGTGCTTGGAGAAGATTCTCGTACCGCTGCAATTTCGACAAGTAATTACGAGGCCCATCAATCTCGTTAAACGGTATTCGCAAGCGCCATACATAGCCCGTCGCCTCGCTTTCATGTTCCCAGGCTGGCCATTCGTCTCCTCGATCGGCTGCCCGCCAACCTAGCATTTCTTCGCCCAAGGCTTTTGTCCCACTGTAAAACGAGCAGGGCGGTTGGCGGAAACAGAAGTTCGGGGCATCGTCTTCCCTCCAGCCACCTCCGCCGGGGCGTTCGCTGCCAAAAATGCAGCCGCTGGAAACATGACCCCAGCCAATCCCCACTTCCTCGCACACTTCGCGGATGACGGAGGGGAGAATCGCATTGCCATCGAGGCAGTTGCCCTTGTCCAGCTCGCAGGCATCCACGTTGGGCTTACCGGTATAGCCCGCGCAATTGATAAGGAAAGAGGCTTTTTTTGTTTTTAGCGAACCGACCAAGTCAGCCTTGTTGGCGAATGTGAATTGGCGGCCGCTTAGCGCCTCCCATTGGATCGATCTGTCAGAAAGCCGCTTTTGAAACACTTGACCCACATAGCCGGTGCTGCCGAGGAGGATTATCATACTGCCGCCGAGCTGGAAGGTTCTTGGGAGTTTTGCAGCTGTCTATCGCCGACCCGTCCAAATAAATTTTTCCGGCACCATAACGATGTCTGAAGGCTTGAGGAAGAAAGGTTCCACGTCCTCGCCTTCCAAAACGGCTTGGAGGTCTAAATTGAAGTTCTTGCGGCGATCCCCCTCAGTGCGGATGACTCTCACTTTCTTGAGATTGGCCTGCTTCGGGTCGTAACCCGCTTTGAGGACTGCTTCCAAAGCGGTAAGATGCCGGTCACTCATAATCTCGCCCGGTTGGAGGACGGTTCCTTGGACATAGATGGGAAAAGTCGACGAAAGAAGCGTGACGGTCACTTCTTTGGTGACGATCTGGTCGTCGTACCACTCCAGCAGCTTATCTTCTAGCTGGGAAGAAGTGTAACCGATCACTTCCTTTTCGCCAACGAAAGCCAAGGTGATCCTGCCATCTCGGCGGATCCGCTGCTCGCCGCTCAACTCTGGGGCGCCCGGGAAGGAGAGCCGTATCTCATCGCCCACCAATAGCTCCAGCGAGTCGCTGGATTCCGTATCACTTCGGGAGTCGGTCTCAGCCGCATAGGACCGAAAAGCCGCGGCGAGAGCGAGCACAAGAGTCAGTATAACTAAGTGGATCCTGAAATGTGATTCCATTTTCATAATCAAGGGAGGCTGTATTGTTTGTTATGAGCGGTGGGCCGGTTCCAGCAAGGCGAAACCCGCAGACACCACTCAACCCATAGTAGAACGACACATTTAGCCAAAAATTGATCTCACTTGAGTGGATTTTTGGGATTACAGCTAACCGCAGAGCCCACGGAGATCGCGGAGAAATCTATATTTTTTGCGTCTCGGTAGCCCAACTAAATCAACCAGAAGTCAGATCGTTTTGCGTTCGTTACAGGCTCCTCCGCGAGCTCTGCGTTATCCCCGGTTAAGTAATTCGCGGCTAATTTATATTTTGGTCGAGCTAAAGCAACGACCTACTTAAAACTAATCCACCTCGTATACCTCGACGAGAACCACGCCCCGTGTCGAATTGGTGCTCTGGACGACTGCAGTATACACACCTGGATCGAGCCAAATAACTTTCGCCGAGGACCGTGAATTTTGGTCGAAGTCAAACGCGCCCGATCGGCTAGCCGCATCCGTTACCACTGAGCCCTCGTCCTGCCAGTCGTCGTTCTCGGCTATAAAAGTCGAGCCTTCGCTCGTGCTCTGATAGATGCTCAGCAAGGGATTCTCTAGGGCGTTAGATACTCCGAGTGCTTCTAGCTCCGAGCCCATCGCTCGAATGAGCATCCGTTTCGGGGCATCGCCAGTGACGGCAAATCCAGCGACGGTTACCTGGTTTCCCCGGGCAACTTCACCTCGCATGGAAATGTTAGCCAACGTTGCTGCTTTTGGATCACCTATCGCTTCCGAAACATCGAATACTTCAACTAAAGCCGTGCCATCAGTCCCGGTGGCGTTTTTCACCACCGCGGTGTAAACTCCCTGCGGCAGTTCAAGAACCATGGCAGCATCGAGACTGCCGACTGATAGGGCCGAGGCTCCTACCTGTTGGGAACTGATCGATATTTCAGATGCATTGGCCGCCTCCTGCCAATTATCGTTCGTCGCGAAGGGATCGGTTTCTCCCAAACGGTAAAGTGATAGTCGCGGGTCCCCGATCGCGTTAAACACACCCCGATTCGCTAGTTCAGGCCCCAAACCTCGGATAAGCACTTTCGTTTTCCCACCGCCGCTGACAACGAAACCAGCGATCATCGTACTAGATCCCGCTCCAACTTGGCCCCGCATAGAGGTATTCACAAGGAGCTGGCGAGCGGCGACGCCCTCACGCTGCCCATCAACCGCGTAATTGTCAGAGCCGATCAACAGGCTACCGTTAAGGCCCTTGACTGAATCATCCAACTGCAGAGCCAATGCATATTCACCCTTTAGGTCGGCAGTAAGCACTCCTTGGCTATCGATCGACGCCTCTCCCGATGCACCCGATACCCCTAAGCCAAAAGATACAAAAGCCTGCCCATCAGGACCCGCGATAACGAGAACTTGACCGTCTGACGTATTGGGCAAGACCGCGGTGTAGAATCCATCAAAGTCGGTGCTCGCTCCTCGGCCATTAGCCCTTTCTCCAGTAAAACTGTAGGATGAATCGGTGAAGAAACCGCTTACACTTTCGAGGTCAGCATTCCCCTCCATTACAACGAGTCCATTTTCATCCCGGTATTGGAAGGACCCAGATTCCGAAATTTGAAGATCGACGATCTCCATTGGCTCGGAGCCAAAATCTGACAGAAAAACCGCCGACTTGTCCTCTCGCACCATCAAAGCGAACGTTCCCCCGTCAGGCGAAACAGATCCAAAGTAGAACCTGCGAGAGGGAGCAATGTTGACCTCGATGGTAGCGCTCTCAACCGCTTCCAACCCTTGAGCAATGCCCCCCGTTTTGATCTCCACCCAATACTGGGTATCTTCCGTTAGGGTATCTGTAGTGTAGCTAGGGCCAGTCGCCCCTTCGATAGGCTTACTACGATCTCCCGACACGCCACGATACCACTGGTACGAAAGGCCTGGTCCGGATGCAGCCACAGAGAGCTTTGCCTTTCCTTCTCGCTCGATTAAGACATCCACCGGACTCTCAACAATTTTAATCAGGCTCTCCACGGTCAATTGAACGACATTACTGGAAACACCGCCCAGCTCGTTGAATACCTCGACCGAATATGCACCTGCATCCTCCAAGCTCACCTGGTTGAACAGCAACTCCGTACTATTCGCCCCTTCGATGGGTTGGCCATTACGGAGCCACTGGATATTGGCAGCCGGATATGCAGACACCTCGACATCGAGGGCCGTAATGTCACCAACAATAGCCTCCGTGTTCACCGGTTGGCTGACAATAACCGGGGCGGTCTGCACTACCACGTCCAAGGTTTCTACAGCATCTGTCACACCATCGTTCACTGTCACGGTTACCGTAGTCACACCCAACTCTCCAGCCGCTGGAATGATGAACAGATTGCGGTTCTCTCCGCTTCCACCGACAGCGATATTCTCATTCGGCAACAAAAGCGTATTCGAGCTTTCCACAGCAATCGATAGATCCGAGGCAGGCGTTTCATCGTCCTGCACCGAGAACGCTATTGGGGTGATCGATTCGCCGATCGAAGTAAAGATGGCATCGAGAGGACTGATAGTGGGAGCGGACACCTCTCGTACCTCAAGCTCGAAGGTTTCGATGACAGTGTTTGCGCCGTCGCTTATTGAAATCGTGATGGTAGCCGTTCCGCTTCTGCCTTCCGTCGCCGAAAGTCCAATCGAGCGATTTCGGCCTGAACCGCTCAAAACGATCCCCGATTCCCCAATCAAAGCAGTATCGGAGGAAGTCGCCGATACGACTAGATCTGACAAAGTCGTATCAGCATCTCCAATTGTGAACTCAAGCAGAGCTGAGGTTACTCCCTCAGGAAGAGAGAGATCGGTCAGTTCGCCAATTATAGGCGATAGGTTGACCGGAGTATCAACAGTGACGAACACCGATTCTTCATAAACCCCAAAGTCAGTGGTCACTACCGCCTTCAGTGCATGCGTACCCTCTGACACCGGACTGAAGGTGAAGTCGTAAGGGTCAGAATTCCCCGTCGCGACAAAGTTGTCGTTATCAAAAAACTGGACGTTTTGCACCGCAGATTCCGTTCCGCTGACGACAACCTGAAAGTCGTCGGCTTGTCCTGGCTCGTAAGTGCCTCCTAGCAAGCCAACAAAGCTGACAGCAATCGTATCCGCTTCAGTATTACTCCGTTCTACAGAAACAACTACTGTCTCTTCATAAACGCCCAATCCGGTCGTGACCACCGCTCTAAACGAGTGGCTACCTTCTGCGGTGGAACTGAATGTGAAATCGTAGGGGGCCGCATTATCGGTAGCAACAAGGTTGTTGTTGTCGAAATATTGCACGCTTTGAATCGTCGACTGGGTCCCGCTTACCGAAACTTGAAAGGCGTACGTCTGTCCTGGCTCGTAGACACCCCCTTCTAGGCCGCTGAACCCGATAACAATCGTATCCGCCTCGTTGTTACCAGTAGATCCCACGGAACCGGAGGCCGAATTCGAGTAACCTGAATCACCAAATTCGTTGAAAGCCCGGACCCGGTAAGTGTAGTTTTGACCCTCTGCGATCGTCGTGTCCTGATAGAACGCCACGTTCGCCCCCACTGTGGCGATCTCAGTAAAGGATGAACCATCCAAGGAGCGCTCGATGCGGAAGCCGTCTTCGTTGTTGGAATTGTCGTTCCAAGAAAGCGTCAGTTCGGCCGCACTCGCCATGTGACCGATGGTGGCAACACCTAGGATCAGCCCAATGAAACGGCGAAGCAACCCTCTGCTCCGGACACCGATTGCTTGAAGATATGATACTGTAAAATGAGTCTCGCCTGTCATGCTCAGGACAAGGCTTCGTCTCATTTGCAGAAAACCTGAGGTCGCGCAGAGCGATTTGACGACACTTTTAAAGGCGTAGATAAGCTCCCTAAATTACCACTGAGGGCTATTCCAATCGAAGCCCGCGGATATCCGCTAAGTCCACTCGTGAAAAAGAGGGCGGATTCTAAAGCAGTAGAGGGCGGCAGTCGCGGGATCAGTTTCAACCCTCGATTCAAACTACCGCTTTAATACCGAATTCTGCCCCGATTTCCACAAATTCGCCCTCTAGGAAACTAAGGAGCAAAGTTTTTGGGCAAAGCGCCGACTATCCTAGCTACCGATGGCTCTAATTACGACAAAACGCACTTCTTCCTCGAAATTCCAACTGCGGCACAAGAATGCCAGCTCTTCAGTTGGATTTCTGGAATCGCAAAAGCTCGCTCGGCAAAAGGGTTATGAAAAGAAAGCCAAACGCTATAAGCTGAAACTGGAGGCCCTCGCTGTTTTCACCCAGCAGCTGTCTTCCATGCTAGAAGCCGGACTTCCGCTCGTATCCTCCCTTGAAGCCCTGCAAGACCAGACGGAGGATCAGGTATTCGCCGTCATCATTCGCGAAGTTCGTACCGACGTATCCCAAGGTAACAGCTTCTCGGCAGCCTGTCGCAAGTACCCTAATGCTTTCAACAATCTCTTTGTATCCATGGTCGAAGCCGGAGAGGCCAGCGGAGGCCTGGCAGAGATTCTCGGCAAGGGGGCGAACTACTTCGAATCTACCAACAAACTGATCAAAAAAGTGAAGTCCGCGATGACCTATCCAGTCGCTGTAATCGGCCTAGCGGTCATTCTGGTCAATATTCTGTTGATATTGGTTATTCCTGTCTTCGCCGACATGTTTGCCGATTTCGGCAAAGAACTGCCTGGCCCGACCCTATTCCTCATTAATCTGAGTAACTGGATGCAAGGGAATATTCTTTGGGTGATCGCTGGCGGATTCATATTCTTCCAAGTGTGGACGCGATTTACGAAAACGCCGAAGGGCAAGCGCTTTCAGGACAACCTCCTTTTCAGGCTGCCCGTATTCGGCAATCTGCTGAAGAAGATCACGCTTTCTCGCTTTTGCCGCACTTACGCGACGCTTCTGCGAAGCGGCGTGCCCATCCTTCGTTGCTTGGAGATCGTCTCGTCTAGTAGCGGCCGCACTCAGATCGAGGGCGCTTGTAAAGCAATCAGCAAGGCTATATCCGAAGGTGGCCAAGTCTCGGAAACGGTCGCCAGTATCCAGTTCTTCCCACCTATGATGAAGCATATGACCAAGGCCGGGGAACAGACAGGCAACGTTGACGGCATGATGAACAAGATCGCCGACTTCTATGATACAGAAGCTGATGCCATCATCGCCTCACTCACCTCTTTGATCGAGCCCATGCTCATCGTATTCCTCGGGGTAGTCGTTGGCGGTATCGTTATGGCGATGTTCCTCCCGATCTTCCACCTTTCCTCTGTTGCCGGTGGCTAAAATCGGCCCCGCTGAATCACCGAAAATTTCGATCTACAAGGAGAAATGCCCCGACCTGGTTCTGACGGACTTGAAGATGGAACAGATGGACGGACTCGAGCTCATGAGGCGTCTCAAAGAAATTGATCCCAACGTATTCGTGATCGTCATGACAGCTCATGCTGACGTCGAGAACGCGATGGCATCGATCAAACTGGGGGCTTTCGACTACTTGACCAAGCCCTTTAAGCTAGACCAACTCATGGCAGCGATTAATCGGGCCGATGAGCGGATCGATGCGATGATCGCTAGCGAGGGGCACGATTCGAATTTCGCTTTGCTCTGAGATTCCGACGCATCGCGAAAACTCAAACAATCGGTCAGCCGTATCGCCGAATCCAATTCACCCGTCTTAATTAAAGGGCCCAAGGGAACGCAAAAGGAACTGGTGGCCTCCGCGATTCATGGGGCAAGTGTGGGGGAGGATGAAAATGAACAGCCCTTCGAATCTATTGACTGCGCCAATAGCGCCTCAGATGAAATCGTCGATCGGCTAATCGGCTCCGACAAGTGCGGCGGTGGACTCGTAAAAGATGCGGCTAGAGGTACGGTTCTAGTGGAGAACGTCGATCAGCTTCCCATCGAACTCCAGCCCGACTTGGGGAGTCCTATGCGCAAAGCTAAAGACGAAGCCCGTTTCTTGTTCACGACGGCTGCGGACTTGGATGGAGCTGTCGCGGACGAGAGCTTTGACGAATCTCTCTTTTATAGAATTTCGACGCAGTCTATCGATTGCCCGAGTCTAGAGAAACGCTTGGAAGATATTCCCCTATTTGCTGAATCCGTTTTGCAAGGTCTTGGAAAAGAATCCGTGCAGATCAGCGAGGCCGCCCGGCGGCTCTTGCAAAGCTATGGGTGGCCCGGAAATTTCACCGAGTTTCGACAAGTGATCGAGAATGCCGCTGCGGACTGCAGTGACGACACAATCGAAGAGGCCGACCTGCCCGACTGTATCCGCGAAACCAATCAATGGTCCTCGCTAGCAGATCATCTTGAGGCAGCCAGTCGCGAATACAAAGCTCGGATTTTGAATGCTTGCCAAGGCGACTCCAAGAAGGCTGCCAAAATTCTGGACTGCAAGCCTTCCGAGTTGTCGTAAGCGCGATCCGGCAAAACTCTTCCGGAATCTTTGAGTTTAGCCCGCTCCGTTCGCTCGGAGATCGCGCTTGGCTATTCTCAGGCCTTGAGAAAGCATGATGATAACTAGCAATTTCGGTCATGCGGGAGTAACAGGTAGCAAGGAGAATCTTCTTATTAATTCCGAATTTGGCTTTCGACTGATATGCCCGTCCGTTTCGCCTTGCGCCTCTTTCCAACAGTGTGACACAACTTGGGCAAATCTCACCACATGCCCAAGCGTACTGACATCGAAACAATTCTTATTATCGGGGCTGGCCCTATCGTCATTGGCCAAGCCTGCGAATTTGACTATTCAGGAACACAGGCCTGCAAGGCGCTAAAAGAAGAAGGCTACAAAGTCATTCTGATTAATAGCAATCCCGCCACCATCATGACGGATCCCGAGTTCGCGGACGTCACTTACATCGAACCTTTGACGATAGAAGCCGTTGAAAAGATTATCGCGAAAGAAAAACCGGATGCTCTCTTGCCAACGCTCGGCGGACAAACGGCTTTGAATTTATCGCTAGATCTCGAGAAAGCAGGCATTCTAGCGGAACACGGCGTGGAAATGATCGGGGCCCGACCCGATGCGATTAAAAAGGGGGAGGACCGTGAGCTCTTTAAGGAAGCCATGCTGAAGATTGGGCTCGATGTCGCCCGATCCCAGACCGTGAAATCTCTAGCCGCAGCCAAAGAAGCTGCGGTAGCGATCGGCACGTACCCCTTCATTATTCGCCCCAGCTTTACGCTCGGCGGCTCAGGCGGAGGCATCGCTTACAATAAGGAGGAGTTCGAGCAAATCGTCTCCCATGGATTGGAGGTTTCCCCCGTACATGAGGTGCTCATCGAAGAGTGCTTGCTCGGCTGGAAGGAATACGAGATGGAGGTCATGCGGGACCGGAAGGACCAGTGCGTCGTCATTTGCTCCATCGAAAATTTCGACCCCATGGGAGTCCATACAGGGGACTCCATTACCGTGGCCCCTTCGATGACTCTAACCGATCGCGAATACCAATCCATGCGCGACGCCTCCTTCGCCGTAATCCGGGAGATCGGCGTGGAGACGGGAGGTTCGAATATCCAGTTCTCTGTTTGCCCGGATACCGGACGCATGGTTGTCATCGAGATGAATCCACGCGTATCCAGAAGTTCCGCTCTAGCCTCGAAAGCAACTGGATTCCCAATCGCCAAGTTCGCTGCCAAGCTCGCTGTAGGCTACAGTCTGGACGAAATCCCGAATGATATCACTCAGAAAACGCCGGCCAGCTTTGAGCCAACCATAGACTACGTCGTCACTAAAATTCCCCGCTTCACATTCGAAAAATTCCCGGGCACCGATGATACGCTGACTTCATCCATGAAGTCGGTCGGGGAAACCATGGCCATCGGTATGACATTCAAGGAAAGTTTTCAGAAGGCGTTGCGTTCATTGGAGATCGGTTCGTGGGGGTTCGGGGGTGGTAAACTTGGGGACGACGAGTTGCCTAGCAAAGACGTCATCAAAGGGAAACTCGTTCGCCCAAATGCGGAACGGGTTTTCTATCTTCGGTACGCCTTCAAGGCAGGCTTTTCTGCGGAGGAGATATTCGAGCTAACCAAGATAGATCCCTGGTTTATACGCCAATTAGAACAAATTAGCGAACTAGAGGATGAGATAAAATCCAAAAATTTGGATACAATTGATCCAGACCGGCTACGTTTGGCTAAAGAGTACGGATTTTCGGATCGCCAGTTGGGTGGGCTTCTAGATTGCCCATGGAATCAGGTTAAAGAAAAACGCAAGAGCCTGGAAATCGAGACGGTATATCGGTTGGTCGATACTTGCGCGGCTGAGTTTTCTGCAGAAACTCCGTATTATTATTCTTCATACGGAATTGAGAACGAGATCTCTCCTTCCGAAAAGGAGAAGATCATGATTATCGGTGGGGGGCCCAATCGAATTGGACAGGGAATCGAGTTCGACTACTGTTGCGTGCACGCCTCCTTCGCGCTTCAAGAACTTGGATACGAGTCGGTGATGGTTAATTCCAATCCGGAAACTGTATCCACAGACTACGACACTTCCGACAGATTGTTTTTCGAGCCTCTCACCTTGGAGGATGTCCTAGAGATCTACAATCAAGAAGGTTGCGCCGGAGCTATCGTTCAATACGGCGGGCAAACGCCACTGAACCTAGCTTCGCAATTGAAAGCCCATGGGGTTAACATAATAGGCACGTCTCCCGAAAGCATCGACACGGCTGAAGACCGCGAGCTATTTAAGCGCGTCCTCGATGAAGTCGGACTCAAGCAACCGGAGAATCTAACGGCACTCAACGAAACTGAAGCCTACGAGATGGCGGAACAAGTAGGCTTCCCGATTCTCGTGCGCCCATCTTTCGTTCTTGGCGGCCGCGGCATGTTTATCGTCTACAGTATGGATGAGCTGAGAGGCGTCATTCGAGAGGCCTTTGAAGCTTCCCCGGGAAAGCCTGTGCTTCTCGACAAGTTTCTCGAGGACGCGATCGAGCTCGATGTCGATTGTATTTCCGATGGCGAAACCACGCTGATCGGCGGTATGCTCGAGCATATCGAGTTCGCTGGCGTTCACAGCGGCGATGCAGCGATGGTTCTACCGCCGCACACGTTGGGCGAGGAAATGATCGAAACGGTTAGGCAAGCCAGCTATCGCCTGGCAAAAGCTCTCAACGTGGTTGGATTAATGAATATCCAGTTCGCTATCAAAGACGATCAGCTCTACGTGCTGGAAGTAAATCCACGAGCCTCGCGAACCGTTCCTTTCGTTTCGAAAGCGATTGGCGTGCCGTTGGCAAAGCTTGCCGCCAAGATCATGACCGGGAAGACGCTACCTGAGCTCGGATTTACCGAAGAAATGACCCCGAAGCACTGGTGTATCAAGGAGTCGGTCTTCCCCTTCGTCCGCTTCCCCGGCACTACCATTCGATTAGGCCCGGAAATGCGTTCGACCGGAGAGGTCATGGGACTTGATACAGATTTCGGAATCGCATTCGCCAAGACGCAAGCGGCCGCAAAGCCGGGTCTTCCCACCGAAGGCAACGTCTTCCTAAGTGTTAAGGACAGCGACAAGTCTAAGGCAGTAGAACTCGCGAAGGACCTCGCTTCACTGGGCTTTCAGATCTATTCGACCAGTGGTACTGCTGGCTACCTCAAAGAGAATGGCATCGAAACAAAGAAGCTATTTCGCATCGCGGAAGGCCGGCCCAACGTTATTGATCTCATCAAGAACGGAGAGATGCAGATGGTCATCAATACGCCCTCCGGTATGATTCCACGCAAAGACGAGAACCACATCCGATCGGTCGCCTACGCCAACAGCATCTGCATCATGACTACTATCACTGGAGCAATGGCGGCCGTAGCAGGTATCGGCTCTTTGAAGGAGAAGGATTTCGAGGTACGGTCTCTGCAAAGCTACGTGGCTAAGAACGTGGCTACGGTCTAGATCACAGAATCCTTCTTGTGAAAGGCAATTAAGAGCCCTTCGCTCTAAGTCGATATACCGCTTTACAAGTTATGAGCAGCCAACCATCAAGACTGGTCGCATTACTCTCCGGTCCCGACCAAAGGGGCCTTGTGGCCATGGTCTCCAACTGGATATTCGAGCGCCAAGGGAACATCATCCATGCCGACCAGCATCGCGACCAAGAGGAGGGCGTGTTTTTTCAGCGCATCGAGTGGGCTATTGAGCCAGATACCGATCCTGCCGAGGAAGCTGAAGCGTTCGGGGTGTTCGGCGACTCGCTAGGAATGCGCACTCAAGTCGCTATCGCCGGCGTGAAACCAAGGGTCGCCATTCTCGTTTCCAAAGCGGATCACTGTTTTCACGACTTGATGCTCCGCTGGAAAGCTGGGGACCACCCATGCGATATCGTCTTGGTGATCTCCAACCACGACGATCTAAGAGCCGCATCAGAACAATACGGCGTTCACTACGAACACATTCCGGTGACAAAGGATACTAAGTCCGAAGCCGAGGCCCAACAGCTTTCACTGCTCAAGCAAAACGGCATCGAACTAGTCATTATGGCTCGCTACATGCAAATCCTATCCAGCATCTTTCTCGATACCTTTGGCAAGCCCGTTATCAATATCCACCACTCGTTCCTACCCGCCTTCGCCGGGGCTAAGCCCTACCACCAGGCGCACAAAAAAGGAGTCAAACTGATCGGGGCCACGGCCCACTACACCACCGCCGATCTCGACCAAGGGCCAATAATCCACCAAGCTGTAGCCCAGATCACCCATCGTAACAGCGTTCGCGACCTCATCCGCAAAGGGCGAGACCTGGAAAAACTCACCCTAGCCCAAGCAGTTTCCTGGCACTTGGAAAACCGTATTCTCGTCTACGAGAACAAAACCGTGGTTTTCGATTAGAGGAAATTCCGAGCTTATCGAAACCCACCGCGCCTAGTAAAATCAACCACCAGCTCTCCGCTATAACCCATCAGGCGACCAGTTTCCTGCATAACCTTAGACAAATAACTGGTCATATGCGGTGATCTTGCCCGCTTCTTACTCGTACTCGGGCGGTGGCCCCAATTCATGCGGCAAGGGCCTGGTGTGGGAATCTTAGCCTTCCTGCTGCGAAATTGCTTTAAATTGGGCTGAAAACGCGCTCAATCACCCATTCTCATCAACAAGCCCAGGTAAAATGGCCCAATCAAAAGACGACAACCCGAAACCCAAAAGCGACGAGCGCAATATCGTGGATGCCGCCGCATCAAGCGGAGCCGATCTCGAGGATCAGCTCGCTCTGATTTGGGAGGAGAACAAGAAATTCATCATTTACTGCGTAGCGGGCATCTTCGCCGTTTTCGGGATCTACCACTTCAGCAAATTCATGGTTGCCCAGGCTGAGGCCTCGCTTAAGGAGGATTATGCCTCGGCTGACGACAGTGCCTCCAAGCTAGTCTTTGCAGAAAAGGAATCTGGTAACCCGCTTGGCGGCTTCGCCTATAGCGAGCTGGCTGGAGAAGCTTATGAGAACGGGGATTTTCAAAAAGCGGCTGATTACTATAGCAGCGCGGCGAAATCAGCGAAAGGGGCCATTCGGGACGCAGCTCTGATGGGGCAAGCCATGTCGTTGATGCAAAGCGGTCGCAGCGGAGAGGCCAGAGAGATTTTGGAAGATATCGCCTCCAATGAGGAGGCCGGAAACGCGGCTGAGGCACGATATCGCCTAGCGGAGCTGGCCGTTGCTGATGAAGATTACGAAGTCGCTCGCAATCTTATTACCGAGATACAATCCAACTTTTCGCAAGAGACGTTTTATTGGATACAAAAAGCCATGTCTCTGCAGAGCAAACTGCCTCCAGTAGAGAACGCCGCTGGCGAAAGCTGAGCGAATCGTGGCCACTCGGCATGGGCTGGATTCGGTTCGAGTTCTTCGGTGACAAGACTCACGCTAGTAGCGCGGTGCTTCAGCCCGCGTTCTACCTGTAAATGCATACTATCACGACGGGTCTGTCGTCTCTAGTTGACTGAACACACCTACGATCTCGGCTGACAAGGGACAGTCAGCCCTACCATTTAAACGCGGGCTGAAGCACCGCGCTACTGCTTGATAAATCCCTTTTGAGCTCCGAAACGAGCCCTCAACCGGAGTCCTTGTATGCGAATGAACCCTGTCGCATCATCAGGATTGTAGTCGCTTTGAACGCCCTCCATAGAGGCGACGTCTTCATCGTAAAGTGAATACGGGCTTTTGCGACCTACAGTCGTTATGTTGCCCTTGTACAACTTGAGCCTAACTGTTCCAGCCACCGACTTTTGGCTATCATCAATCAAGGCCTGCAGGGCCTCCCGCTCGGGCGCATACCAGAAACCATTATAGACTAATTCCGCGTACTTCGGAATCAAACCGTCGCGCAGGTGTTCGAGATCCCGATCCATAGTCAGAGACTCGATCTGCTTGTGCCCCATCATTAGAATCGTCCCACCTGGCGTTTCATAGACTCCGCGGCTCTTCATGCCAACGAAGCGATTCTCGACGATATCCACTCGACCAATACCGTGTTTGCCCGCCAGGGCGTTGAGCGTTTTCAAAACTTGAGCTGGGTTCATCGACTGGCCATCGACAGCGACGCAATCGCCTTTCTCGAATTCTAGATCAACATATCGGGCTTCGTTCGGAGCGTCTTCAGGATCTACCGTCAACTTGTACATGTCTTTGTTGTCAGGCGTTGTCGGATCGAACCAGGGGTCTTCTAGTATGCCAGCTTCGTAGGATATATGGAGCAGATTCCTATCCATCGAGTAAGGCTTGGAAGCGGAAGCTTCCACGTTGATTCCATGCTCCGCGCAATAGCCGATCATCTCGCTTCTGCCGGGAAAGGCGTTGCGGAAGACGTCCATTCGCCAGGGCGAAATAGTCTTCAGATCCGGGGCTAGAGCAGCATAGGAAAGCTCGAACCTAACTTGATCGTTTCCTTTGCCAGTCGCGCCATGAGCCAAGGCGTCTGCCCCCACTTTGCGAGCCAGATCGATTTGGGCTTTCCCGATAAGAGGTCGAGCAATCGACGTTCCCAGAAAGTACTGGCCCTCGTATATCGCGTTGGCCCGCATGATGGGATAAATAAAATCCGCGGCAAACTCTTCCACCAAATCAAGCGTGTAATGCTCGCTCGCGCCCGTAGCTTTCGCCTTCTCTTCCAAGCCTTCCAGCTCTTCTTCTTGGCCAACATCCGCCGCGAAGGTGACAACTTCTGCACTGTAGTGGTCTTTCAACCACCGAACAAGGACCGACGTATCGAGTCCACCTGAATAGGCTAGTACGATTTTCATTAAAGTATAACTTTTGATTGATTAACCACTAATCTCACGAATTCACACGAACATTTTTTTAAAATCTTAACTACAACTATTTTGTATCGAATCGCGGTCCACGCAAAGCGCGTGTACGTCAACTAAAGCTCGCCCGGAGGTCGAGCTCCACCTTTTGCAATGGATTCAAGGGTGGACCCCGATCCCGCGACTGCGGGAGCGGGTTTTTAAGCCTATACGAGTTAAGTTGAAACGCATGCGCTTTGCAGGACCGCTCCTACAAGCTAAAAATCTCATCACGCTTTGACGCCCTGGGCCAGTACTGCCATGATCGCTTTCTGGGTATGAAGCCGATTCTCGGCTTGATCGAAAATGATCGATTGGTCCCCATAGAGAACCTCCTCCTGTACTTCCATCCCCTTGTACGCAGGAAGGTCGTGCATGAATAGAGCGTCAGGCTTGCCCAATTTCATCAACTCCTTGGTCACCGAGTACGGCTTCATCACTTCGATGCGCTCAGCGGACTCTTCTTCCTGCCCCATACTCACCCAGGTATCCGTGTAAAGAACGTCGGCATCGCGAGCCGCCTCCTCGGGGTCGCTGGTGAATTGGTAGCTTGGAGCATGTCCCGATTTTTGGAGCAGCTCCTGGATTTCATCGCCCGGGGCGTAGTCCGGCGGTCCCGCCAGAACGAGTTCCATTTGAAATAAGGCTGCTCCCAATATCCAGGAGTTGGCGATGTTGTTAGCTGTATCTCCGAAGTAGGCGATTTTCTTGCCCTCTAGCGACTCCATCAAGTCGCCCCCGCCCGACCATTTCTCAGCCATGGAGAACGCATCGGTAAAGGTCTGGCAAGGATGCAGAAGATCAGTCAGAGCATTGACTACTGGTATCGTCCCCATTTGGGCCAGCTCTTCCAATTCGCTATGTTCGTATGTGCGCACGATCAAGCCGTGCACGAATCTCGATAGAACATTAGCGGTGTCGTAAATCGATTCGCCTCGCCCCAATTGGATATCATTTTTGTTCAGGAATATCGGATGTCCGCCTAGCTCGTGGATCCCAACGTCAAAGGAAACGCGGGTACGCGTACTGGACTTGGAAAAGATCATCGCCCAGGTCTGGCCTTTCAATGATGGAGGCGTGTGGCGGCCGCGGCCTTGCTTAAAGCTCCGAGCCAAAGCGAATACTTCGCTCGCTTGGTGCGGAGCAAAATCGGTTTCTTTTAAAAAGTGAGCCATTATATTTAGTTATCTAAAGCTAGTGTGTTCAATTAAGCGCTCTGAGTTTCAGGCAGCGTTGCCGACCGGTTTTTAATTACGCTCTCGAATATACCGAGCGCTTCATCAAAGTCGTCTTTCGTCGCGGTCAAAGCCGGCAGGAATCGGATTACATTGGATCCAGCCGGTGGGACAATGAGACCATTGTCTCTTAGTTGAGTGACCACTTCGGCTGGGGATTCCGCGATTTGAATACCAATCATGAAACCGAGACCTCTAACATCAAAGATATAGTTCGGATTCTTCGATTTCAGTTCAGCCAATCGCTGCATGACATAAGCGCCGTTATCTATGACATTCTCCAGAAGGCCTTCATCTTCGATCGTCTCTATAACCGTCAACGCGGCAGCGGAAATCAAGGGGGTTCCACCGAATGTGGTGCCGTGGCTACCCGGCTTAAAAAGCTTTGCGTATTGATCGCTCACCCAAACTCCACCTATGGGAACTCCACCTCCTAAACCCTTGGCCATTCCAATGGCGTCTGGTTCTATTCCCGCATGTTCGAACGCGAAAAAGCGTCCAGTCCGGCCAAGCCCGCATTGCACTTCGTCGATCATGAGCAAGACTTCCCTTTCCGAACAAAGGCTGCGCAAATCTTTCAAAAACGGTTTCTCCGCTGGGTAAACTCCCCCTTCTCCCTGTATCGTTTCAATAAATACAGCAGCAGTATTCGCATCTATGGCAGCGGCAAAACTGTCGATATCATTTAGCTCAGCAAAAGCGAATCCTTCGACAAGAGGAGAGAACCCCTGACGCACGTTTTCCTTAGGCGTCGCGCTCATGCCTCCGAATGTCCGTCCATGAAAGGCATTCTTGGCGCAAACTATTTTGTATTGCTTGCCATCCTGGCCAGACTTTTGGCAGCCATGGAGTCGGGCTAATTTAATCAGGGCTTCGTTCGCTTCCGTTCCGCTGTTGCAGAAAAACACTTTTCCGTTGCCGCCCGCTTTTCCATTTAGCTTAGCCGCCAACCGGGCTTGAACATCGTTTCGATAGAGATTGCTAACGCAGATGAGTTCGTTGACCTGCTCTTCGATAGCGGCTACTAGTTTGGGGTGACAATGTCCCAAGCTGGTTACAGCGATGGCCGAACAAAAATCTAGATACTCTTTACCTGAATCATCCCACAAACGCAAACCGCGACCACGGGCAAAGGTGATGGGCGGCAATCCGTAATTGCCGAGTACGTTGTCCTTGTAGAGCTGCTCGGTATTCGTATTCGCGTTCATGATAACAATGTTTGGGATCAGGCCTTTTCCCGCGGGCGATCAATGCACGATCTCCGTGCCGATCCCCTTGTCGGTAAAGATTTCCAGCAACAAACTATGGGGCAATCTCCCATCGATGAAGTGAACCCGGTGCACACCCGCATCCAGAGCTTTCATCGAACTGTCGATTTTCGGCAGCATCCCAGCGCTAATTGTACCGTTGGCTTTGAGCGTATCCACATCCACGACTTTAAGCGTGGATATGAGAGAGTCCATATCCTCGGGATCGCTCAGCAAGCCAGGGACATCGCTCAAGTAGACCAAGCGCCTGGCCCTTAAAGCAGTAGCAACGCAGGCCGCGGCAACATCGGCATTCACGTTGTAGAGCGCCCCATCCTTACCTTTGGCTACCGGAGAGATTACGGGCGTATAGTCGTCGGAAATCGCTTTTTCAATGGAGCGAGTATGGACTGAAACGATATTGCCAACGAAACCAAGATCGACGGCCTTTCCATGACTATCTACTGAGTATTTCTCTCCCTCAAAAACCGTGGGACCTGGGATGCCGATTGGCCGGTCATTCCTGATTTGCAGCATCTCGCAAACTTCTCCATTGACCTTCCGGCTCAGCACGTCGTCGACAACCTTTACTGTATCCGCATCCGTATAACGAAGCCCATTGACGAATTTCGCTTCGATCCCTTTTTCATTAAGGGCCCGGCTGATCGCTTTGCCGCCCCCATGAACTACCACTGCATGGATACCAACGGCAGAGAGAAAAGCGATGTCGCCGGCCACTCGGGATCTAATTTCAGGATCTGGATCGTCCATAAAACTTCCGCCGTATTTCACCACGAATACTGCGCCTCTAAACTCTTGGACGTATGGTAGGGCTTCTACCAATACGGCAGCCTTCGAAATGATATCCTGCATGTGATCCGAATCCATCAGCAATCCACTTTCACTCGCTTTTGTTAAAGTCGACGTAACCTTCCGTTAGATCTGTTGATCTCAACCTGAACTGCCCATCGCCTTGATGGAGATTGATTTTGATCGAGAACCGAGATCTTGATACGATTTCCTTCCAGAGAGGCTTGTTTTCCGGAACAGGATCTCCTCCAATCAATGCAGGTGTATCATCATAGCTGATATCTATCACATGCTGATCGATCATGGCTTCGGCATACCCCAACGCATCCATCAGCCGCCCCCAATTGGGATCGCTCCCATACCAGGAGGTTTTAACCAACAAGGAGTTACCGATCGCCCGGCTCACATTCTCAGCCTCCTGATCATTTGCCGCCCCGGATATGAGAATCTCTACGACTTTGGTGATCCGCTCGCCATCGGCTACGATCTTTTCTGCTAGACAATCGCAAACCTCGAAAAGCGCTTGCTCGAATAGGGGTTCACTTTCGCCATTGAGCTCTACCCCGGACTGTCCGTTTGCCAACAAGAGCACCGTGTCGTTTGTACTCATGTCTCCATCCACCGTTATGGCGTTGAACGTGCGATCTGTAACGGATGTCAGCACCAATTTGAGCGACTCGGAGCTAGCCTGAACGTCCGTCGTCAAAAAGGCCAGCATGGTAGCCATATCCGGTTGAATCATACCCGCTCCTTTAGCAGCCCCGCCAATGGTTACTGTCTTTCCATCTACCAAGAAGGTGGCAGTCGCGGTTTTCGTTCTCGTATCGGAAGTCAGGATGCTGGACGCGAATTCGATTCCTTCATTGGCGCCTTGCCTAGCCGCTTCACCAATTTCTTCGATCCCCGGCTTTAGCCGATCCATGGGAAGCAAATCCCCTATTCTGCCCGTCGAGCAAACTAGGAAAGAGTTCTCCGCACTGCCAGTAGACGATACAGCGAATCTAAGCATTTCACGAGAATCCGCCATTCCTTGCTTCCCGGTGCAAGCATTGGCATTTCCACTATTAACGATAACTCCGTGGATATCTCTACCAGTATCCAGAATTCGCTGGCAGTCTAAAACTGGAGCTGCCTTGACAGCGTTTTTAGTAAAGACGCCAGCGGCGGAGCAAGGCGTTTCAGAATAGATAATCCCTGTATCGAGTCGCCCATCTTGCTTACCTCTGATATCAGAATGGGTAGCCGCGGCGCAAAACCCTTTGGGTTCCGTAATCCCTCCAGTATCCACTTTGAATTCTATAGTCTTATCCATGGGTCAACCCCTCAGTCTCGTCCCATCCTTGCCAGAGATTCATGATTTGAACCGCTTGACCGGCCAAGCCCTTCATCAAATTGTCTTCAGCCGAGGTGATAACGAAATTCCCGGTCCGCTCATCTTTGATAGCCGAGATATCGATTCTGTTGGTATCGATCGTATATTTGGATTCCGGCCGCGTATCCGCTGGTAGAATATGCACAAATGGACGTTTACCATACCAATTTTCCCAGGCGCTATAGAGATCATCAATCGACGCTCCCGATGATGGTACCGTAATCGTGGTTATAATACCGCGATTCATTGGGGCCAAGTGAGGATTGAACTGCAAAACGACCTCACCCTGGCCCGCTTGTCCAAGTTGCTCCTCGATCTCCGATAAATGCCGATGCTTGGGAATCCCATAGGCCTTGGCGCTCTCATTAACTTCGCAATAAGAGAAGGATGCGCTCGATTGCTTACCCGCTCCACTCACGCCGCTAAATGAATTAGCCACTATCCCCGAAGTTCCTACGATCTTTGCGCTAATGAGGGGGAACAAAGGCACCAGAATACTCGTTGGGTAGCATCCCGGGCAGGCGAAAACGGACGCGTCCGTCCACCCATCTTTGGCGATTTCCGGGAGGACGTACACAGCCCGGCTTAGAACGTCCGTATCTGGATGTGGTTGGCCATAGTACTCTTCATAGATCGCCGGGTCGGATATCCGAAAATCCGCGCTACAGTCAATAACCTGTTTACCCGAGCGGGCAATCGGCCCCGCATACTCCGAGGCCACACCGTGTGGCACGGCAAGAAAGACGCATTCGATGTCATCCCTAGCAGCAATCGCTTCAGGATCGGATTTCTCGAACACCAATCCGTCTAGCGATCCTCGGAGCTGAGGCATGACCTGACTGACCGGCTTACCCGCTTCGCTTCTCGAGGTGATGGCCACGAGATTCGCTTTCGGATGAGCCGCTAGGAGTTTGACGAGGACTTCCCCGCCATATCCTGATGCCCCTACGATTGCTGTGTTCATTTGATTCTGAGGTTAGTTGAAAATAAAAAGACCCTCCACGGTTGATAAACCAGAGAGGGCCTTTTGGAAAAATTCTTTCTGAAAGTAGCTTAACGCTTGGAGAATTGGAATTTCTTACGCGCTCCTGGTTGTCCCGACTTTTTACGTTCCTTCATTCGGGGATCTCGAGTGAGATGTCCCGCTTGCTTCAAGGGCGTTCGCAGTTCGCCATCGAACTTTAGCAACGCTCTAGCGATACCAAGCGCCAATGCGCCAGCCTGACCGCTGTCACCGCCGCCATGGACTTTCGCTTCCATGTCAAACTTGTCCTTCGCTTCGATAGTCGCGAGTGGAAGCAAGGCGAAACGAGAGA
The DNA here is from genome assembly GCA_002694885.1 of Opitutaceae bacterium. GTDB lineage: Bacteria > Verrucomicrobiota > Verrucomicrobiia > Opitutales > Opitutaceae > Pelagisphaera. The sequence continues at coordinate 37,299 of NZNM01000140.1, forward strand.
AGTTCTCGTGGGAAAAGAATTCATCAACGGATTTGTCGTTAATGCTGACCTTGCCGCTGCCTTCGATCAAACGAACGCGAGCGACTGCGGTCTTGCGACGTCCGGTTCCGAGGTAAACGCTTTTGGTTTCTGCCATTTTCTAGAGGGCTTGTGTAAAATTAAAGGGATACTGCCTTTGGCTCTTGGGCTTGGTGAGGATGCTCTTCCCCTGCGTAAACTTTGAGCTTGGTGAGCATCTTCCGGGCAAGACGATTCTTGGGGAGCATCCCCTTAACCGCGTGCTTGACGACGAAATCCGGCTGACGGGCTTGCATCTGAGAAACGCTGAGGTGTTTTTCGCCACCTACGTAGCCACTGTAGAACATATACTGCTTTTGCTCTTCCTTCTTACCGGTCAGGACGATCTTGTCGGCATTGATGACGACAACGAAATTGCCCGTGTCCACATGAGGCGTGTAGGTCGGCTTATCCCGACCTCTTAGCAGATTGGCTATCTTGACCGCTAATCGACCGAGAACCTGGTCCTTCGCGTCGACGATGACCCAGTCGCGTTTTACGGTTTCTTTCTTGGCAAGATACGTTTTCATCGGATTTCGAGAAAAAGAGGGAAACTCCTAGGCTCTCGCAAAGGCATGTCAACGATTTTGAGAGTTTTTTTGGCCCGCTTGTGAGGAGTTTGGCTTCTTCTGTGAGTTTGGTAGCGGGCCCTCGGAGATCGCCCGCTTTGAAAGGTAGAACAGGCATCTTGCCTGTATAGAGGTATTCAGACCACAGGCTGGAAGCCTATGTTACCATTTGTGCCCGCTCGGAGATCGGTCGCTACCATAGTTACCCAGGCTATTTCACTTACGAGATCGCTCGACCTTATTACTAAAATCCGATAGTTATCGACGTGGATCCGTGGAAGTGGCTATCAGGCGTGGGCGAGCCCTCGTCGCTATCATCGTAATGGACTCCAAAGGAAAAAATCGCGTTTTCCTTAAGCTGAATCGGGACCACGACGTCAGCCCCATAATAAAGGTACTTTCCGAAGTTATCGCCATCTATCAATCCGAAGTGGGCTCCTAAATCGAGCGACGTCTTCCCGCTGAGAGGCAAGCTGTAGCGGGCCGAGCCTTCGGAGGTAGTCACATCCAAATCGAGGTCCCGGTAAAGGTACACGGAAGCGGCAACATTGCTAATTTCACGCGTCAGCCCGATAAATGGTTCGGTCGAGTCTTTTCCTGTCGGAAAATAGTAGTGAGCAGCCCCAATATCCAGACTGGTCTTTTCCCCAAGAGCCCAGCCTTGGCCGACATAAAAATCGAGTTCGTCCGTCCACTCTTCCGGAGCCCCCCGATTTTCGATTGGCTGAGCTGCCCAGATCCCAGCATAAAAATCGCCCTGGGCAAATTCGACGGATGGATGAAAGACATCATCCGCTAGCTGCGTTCCTCGAAAAACGTACTTCGTATCGAAGGTGAGATCCACATTTATGGTGTACTCCTCGGCATGGCTTATCGCGGTGGAGACGACAAGCATAACGGGCAGTAACAGACGGCGGAAGGCTTTCATGGAGCAGTGATCTTCGTTGTAAGCAATTTCGTGACCAGAGCAAACTTCCTGAGTTGCTGAATTTGTGGTTAAACCAGTATAGATCTTCGCAAAAACCAAAAAACGACCAATGGAAACCTCAACTGCAGTCACGATTACCATTCACCAGCGTATTGGCGCCGCCCTGGCAGCTATCGCGATCGGCCTTGGAGCCTTTGGCGCTCACGGGCTCGAGAACCGTCTAGAAACCGCTGGAATGATGGAAGTCTGGCGGACTGCAGTGTTCTACCATTTGATTCACGCAGTTGGCATCTACTTTCTCGCCTCAATGGCGGGCGGAAAGCCTTCTCGAGGTTTAAGCCTAACCATGAACCTTTGGATTGCTGGAGTGGTCCTTTTTTCCGGATCCCTTTACGGATTGGCACTGACTAGCTGGGGCGTACTCGGTCCCATAACGCCAATTGGCGGGTTGTGCCTGATCGCTGGCTGGATAGTCGCCTTCGGGGCGAAATTCATCCCATCCTCTTAGTAGCCTCATGCCAAATAAATTCAAACGTATCGATTTCGATCTTCCGATTCCGGAGTCCCTCGATGAGGCGCTAGCCCTTCTGAAGGAAAGCGGGGGAAGCTGCTTTCTCGTGGGGGGTTGTGTGCGAGATGCTCTCGAAGGGATTTCGCCCACCGATTTCGACGTGGAGGTGTTCGGTTTAGAGCTCGATGAAATTGCCGCTATCCTCTCGACGGTCGGCAAAACGGATCTCGTCGGAAGATCCTTTGCGGTGGTTAAGCTTTGGTCCAAAGGAGCCGAGTACGACTTTTCGGTTCCACGAACAGAGACAAAATCGGGACAAGGGCACCGAGGTTTCGACATAAAGACCGATCCCAATCTCGATCCCAAATCAGCTCTCAAGCGACGTGATTTTACGATCAATGCTCTGCAATACGATCCCTATGAGAAGACAATCATCGATTATTTCGGAGGGCTAGATGACCTGAAGGGTAAGGAACTAAGGCATGTTAGCAGCGCCTTTTCGGAAGATCCCTTGCGGGCTTTGCGAGCAATGCAATTCGCCGGTCGCTTCGGGCTTTCTCTAAACCCAGAGACAGCCGAACTTTGCCAGGAAATGAAGCGGGAGTTCGCCTATGTGGCTACTGAACGCATTTGGGGCGAGTGGCAAAAGTGGGCGTGCCAATCGACCACTCCATCTAAAGGACTGATTGCGCTTAAAGCGAGCGGTTGGATTTCCTTCTTTCCTGAAATCAACGCCCTACTCCGACTACCGCAAGAACCTGAATGGCATCCGGAAGGCGATGTATTTACACATACACTACACTGTATCGATGCACTCGCCGCTCACCCGGATTGGTCAAGCTTCGACTCGGAAACGAAAACCACGCTTATGTTAGCAACTTTGTGCCATGATTTTGGAAAGGCTCGTCGCACGCGGTACGTCGAGTTCAAAGGCGCGCTACGCTGGACAAGTCCGGGTCATGATCAAGAAAGCGGTTGGCTCTCGGAGTCTCTGATGACCCGGATTGGAGCACCCAACGCTCTGAAAGAGAAGATTCGAACTTTAGTTGTGAATCATCACTTCCTGAGTTCCTTCGTCGATGCTCAACCATCCGATGCGAGCCTTAAACGACTATCAACACGTATCCAGCCTGCGAAGACAAACGAACTCTACTACGTCATGTGGGCGGATCACAATGGTCGCCCTCCTCTTCTATCGGAAAAACAAGAAAAGCGTCTCGACTATTTCAACAAGAGGATTCGCGAACTGGCTGTAGAGGACGAGGTGCCAAGACCTATCCTGCAGGGTAGGCACTTAATCGAAGAGGGTCTAGAGCCGGGACCGCAGTTCAAATCGATTCTTTCAAAGGCCTATGATGCTCAATTGAAAGGGGCATTTGACGACGTGGATGGAGCTGTGACGTGGGTGAAGAACGAGTCTTTGATTTGACGGGGGTATTAGGGCGGCGCGAGCGGCGCCCCTACGCGTAATCGAGTGAAGGAGCGGGTTTATCCCGCGATATTCTTATGGTTAATTATTCCTGGGGAGATCGCGGCGTAAAGCCGCTCCTACAGCCAGCAACGAAGCTAGAGTTTTTCTTTCGAGCGGATAAGTCAACGCCAGTGGCCATTGCGGGACGAAGACTGATCCTTAAGCAGCTGAAAACAATTTACCCGCCAGACGCGGCTGACTATCCCCAATCAGCCCCACCCCCTAATAGTATTCAGAACTCTTTGGTCGCTACCTAGGACAGCTTTGACTGAATCATTGTCTCCAGCTTTCGGATATCGGCGGCAAAGTTACGGATTCCCTCGGCGGTTTTCTCCGTCGCCATGGCATCTTCATTAAACAACCAACGGAATGATTTTTCTGTGATTTCGATGCGTTCGATATCCATTTTTGAAGCCTCTTCTTGGCTCAATTTGCGATCGATTGGATCCGAGCTGTCTTGCAGTTCTCCGAGCAAGCCAGGTGAAATGGTGAGCAGATCGCATCCTGCAAGCTCGATAATCTCTCCCTTGTTCCGGAAGCTGGCGCCCATAACTTCGGTCTTGTATCCAAATTTCTTATAGTAATTGTATGTCGTTTGTACGGATTGCACACCGGGATCTTCGTGAGCGGCATAGTCGCGGCCTGTCTTCGCTTTGTTCCAATCCAGAATGCGTCCTACAAAAGGAGAAATGAGCGTGGCCCCTGATTCCGCGCAATGCACTGCCTGGACTAGCGAGAACAATAGAGTGAGATTACAATGGATACCTTCGTTTTCCAGCGTCTTGGCAGCATTGATTCCCTCCCAAGTGGAAGCGATCTTTACGAGGATTCGATCCGAATCGATTCCTTTGGACCGGTAGAGTTTGATTATCTCTCGAGCTTTGTCGACAGTGCCCTCAGTATCGTAGGACAAGCGAGCGTCCTTCTACGTGGAAACACGGCCGGGGACGATTTTCAGAATTTCCATGCCGAAACGAACAAGCAGCTCGTTGCCGATGGCATCGACCAGCGCTTGCCCACCCAATCCTTGGTCTTGGCAGGCCGCTACAGCTTCGTCTGCCAAGGAGGCATACTCCTCCTTCTCTACCGCTTTGAAAATCAATGTAGGATTCGTGATCGCATCTTGGGGAGCGAATTCCTTCATTGCTTGAAAGTCGCCCGTGTCGGCGACTACCGTTGTGAACTGCTTGAGCTGATCGAGCTGATTAGAAGTGGCGACTTCGGTCATAGTGATTCCTTTTTTGGCTAGCGCTTCAAAGTCGACCCAGGACTCTAGTCCAAGATTCCAGGCGAATTAGAACTGGCTTATTGCAAATCTGCAGTCTCGAGCAATTTATAAATCCTTTGAACGAGCTGTTTTAAAAGTCCTTACAATATCGCAACAAATATTCCATGCTTAAAGAAAGCTACCTCAAGACTAGCCTTAGTCTGCTAGACCGCGTTTTCCTGCAGAATCAATCGACGATCGAAACGATCGCGCCTCTCATCGCGGACTCCGTTGAATCCGGCGGCGTGATCCATACGTTCGGAAGCGGGCATTCGGAGATCATCGGTCGGGAAATGGTCGGGCGAGCAGGTGGGCTCGTATGCGTTAGCGCCATTTTGGATACAACCGGCGGATTCGTGGAGAACTTGCAGGGATACGGTCGGGCCCTAGCGGAAAGGTACGATCGGAATCATCACCTCAAAGCGGGAGAATTCATTATCATCATCTCCAACTCCGGCAAAAACTGCTCGCCAATCGAAATCGCCGAATACGCAAAGGGCAAGGGCCTCAAGGTCGTCGCAATCACTTCCATGGAAATGACCCGGAAGGTTAAGACTACGCATCCATCTGGGAAGAAACTGTATGAAGTCGCCGACTACACGCTAGACAATTGCGGTGTGATGGGAGACGCCATCGTGGATCTGCCCGGGAAAGAGCAATCCGCTGGTCCCACATCGACAATGGCAGGGGCCCTACTGATAAATCTTCTGCAAATGGAGGTGCTGGAGAGGCTATTGAATCGCGGCGCTGACACCCCATTGCTGCGCAGCCAGAATACCGAGGGGGCCATGGAGGCGAATATCGAACTCGCTCGAAGCTACAAAGGGAGGCTTAGTAAGCCTTTGTAGGCGGTATTTGTAGTTGAGAAATAGGAGCGAGTTTATCCCGCGATAATGATTGGAGTAATGGGTAATTATCACGGGATAAACCCGCTCCTACAACCCGCAATGGATACCAATCTGGTGCATCCTAGCTGAAGCAAACTTCCCTCAGTACGCTATTGCCTCCAACGAACAGAAGAGCAAGATGGTCGCTTTTCGGGATAGAACCACTAAGGAACCTAGCGGGAAAATGTTTCAAGTAACGTTCAGCGACCAAAGCTTGGCTGAGCTCAAAAAGATCGATACGCTAGAGCAACTCGAGGTGATCGGCCCGTTGAGTCAGCTGACGGAATCGCAGTTAGCGGTCCCGAAGGAGCCGCTAGGCAAGTTTTCCAGAGGCAAGAAGACGATCTATCGCCTGCGTTCAGGAGAGTACCGCATGTATTTCGAGCGGGATGGCATCACCCTGCACACAATCTGCATTCTCCATAAGAATACATTGACCGACTTCGTTTTCAGAACGAAGCTCCCGATTTCCGAGGAACAGCTCATCGAGCAGCATTCCTCATTCTGGAAGTACCTGGAAACACTGACTCGATCCGATTAATTTGACTGCCCCGAACAAATCGACGGAATCATCCGAAAACCGGATAGATAGCTCGCAAGCTAGCCGCATTTACCTGCTACCGAATCTCTTCACAGCAGGGAATCTGTTTTGCGGCTTCATGGCTATCATGAAGTGCATTCAGGCGCGCTACAATGTAATGCTCGACGAACCGATCGAGAATCCCGCCCAACTCTACACAGAAGCTGTTATCTTCATACTTGGAGCCATGCTATGCGATTCACTCGACGGACGAGTGGCTCGCCTGGGAGGACGCGAATCGCTCTTTGGCAAAGAATTCGACTCCATTGTCGATATGGTGTCATTCGGATTAGCTCCAGCTCTCATGGTGCTTTTCCTGATTCTCAGCCCCGAGGAGAGCCTTTTCTTCAAGAATATTGGCGGCTTTCTGAGCTTCATCTACCTCCTTTGCGCAGGCGTTCGGCTCGCTCGTTTCAATGTAATCACACACCCGCTAATCTACCCTGCCAATATAGATCGCTCCAACAGCGACTTTATAGGGCTACCCGTTCCTGCTGCTGCCGGCATAATCTCTACCTTGGTTCTGGTAATCAATCAGCTCGACATGCAGCGGTGGGCGATAGGGCTACCCTTTCTGATGCTTTTTATATCCTACCTGATGGTGAGCCCAATTCGCTACCCAAGTTTCAAGAGCGTGGATTGGAACACGAAGGTTAGGCTTCGCACCTTTATTCTACTCCTGGCATCCGGGGCGATTATCTTCATGTACCGACAGTACGCCCTGGTTCTACTATTCATCGGCTACTTGATTTTCGGTGTCGTCCGGCACCTGTTGATGCTTAAGCGGATTAGGCGGCAATCTAGGCCCTCAAAACCAGAAGAGAAATCCACTAATAACTCGTGAAAAACCTCGTAACAGACCGAAAATTCGAGGAATTTTTTAACATGTTGGTGGGCAATCCCTGATTCCCCCAATTAAACCAACAGATTTTGCAGCCTATAACTTATTTATGAGCAACCACTTGACTAAGTTGTCAGGGATATTCACAAAGCATAGTAATAGGAGTGATTTAAATAAGATATTAGATCCTTATTCATTCGAATTGTCAGTAACTAGAAATTCATCCTAATTACATCCCAATGAAGTTCAAAATTAACCGCGATCATTTCAGCAATGGTCTCCAGCAAGTTCTCAACGTAGTTGGATCGAAGGCATCGATGCCGATCCTGAGTAACGTGCTCATCGAAGCGGTGGGAGAAACGCTTTCTGTAACCACCACCAATTTGGATCTGGGAATTTGCGCTCGGATCAAGGCAAGCGTGGAAGACGAGGGGGCTATCACGCTACCGGTTAAGCGTTTAGCAACAATCGTCAAAGAGTTGCCTAACAGCGACGTCAGTGTGGAGGCTTCGCCGAACAATCAGGTGAAAATAGCTTCTGGAGGCTCGCTCTTCAAGATCATGGGAATCAGCCGTGACGAGTTCCCTGCCCTGCCTGAATTCGCGGACGACCGGTCTTTCACGATCGAGCAATCAACTTTGGCTGGGATGCTGCGCAGCGTCTCCTATGCTCAATCTTCGGACGAAACCCGCTACATGCTCAACGGAGTATATTTCAAATTCTCTGAGCCTGAGGATGCTGATGGATCTGGAAAATTGAGCTTGGTGGCTACCGACGGGCGCCGATTGGCCAAGATCGACCACGATATGGAAGTGGGAGAAGGCCTGTCAGGCAGCCTCATACTTCCGGCCAAAACAGTATCCGAATTGACACGCCTTTTGGATAAGGGAGAAACGCTCAAGATTGCGTTTAATGACCGCCGGGTATCCTTCCAAATTCATACTAAGGACGAAGCTGATGGATTCGTGGGAGATATCCTTCTCGTCTCGAAAGTGGTGGAAGGCAATTACCCGAATTATCAGCAAGTCATCCCCAAAGAAACGCACCAGCGTATCAAGGTGGAACGCGAGCTCTTTCTCCAATCGATCCATCGAGCCGCCTTGGTGGCGACCGACAAGTCGAATTCAGTAAAAATCCAGATCAGCAATAATCTAATGGAGCTGAGTGCCTCCAGCCCTGATTTTGGAGAGTCTCACGAATCGCTGGCTATCGATTATAGTGGACCGGATTTGCAGGTCGCCTTCAATCCTGCCTTCCTAATGGATCCATTGAGGGCGCTAACAAAGGATGAGATTTTCTTCGAACTAAAGGATGAAGTTAGTCCTGGCGTATTCAAAACTCTCGAGAGTTTCCTTTGTGTCATTATGCCGGTTCGCTACACGTGAATGGCAAAATCGACTGATACATAAACCGGACTAATTCTATTGGCGTCAATGGAAGGCGACCATTTCCGTAGATTGAATGAATCTGAGCGATCTAGTCTCTTTGGATATCCAGTTCTTGGTGTCGATCTTGGTGATCGTATCCATTTTATTGGGAGTAATAAACAGCAAAGTTAATTCCCTCACTGTGGGCGTTTTGAATCGCTGGTCACGCTGGTTTTGCGTTTCCATCGGGCTGGCCTTTCTAGTGGATAAGCTAGAATGGGCTAATCGGCCCTTTTGGGCCCTTGCCATTATATTCTTCCTTTGCTGGCTGCTTTTGGAAACGCTATACACCTGGCTAGCGATTAGCGCGATGAGCCAGAGTAGTGTATCGCTATTTCCCAGATTCCGGAACAACCAATCTGGCGAAGAATGGCCTGCCCAGAAAAAGCTGATACAGCTTAGAGATTGGCTCCGCGACAACGGTTTTAAGAAACTGCAGGCGTTGGTAGCCGATATTGGCAATGGGATTGATATCCGCTCTTCCATCTATCAGGATTCGCGTGGAATAGTAAGAGCTCAAATACTGTTTATTCCCCAGCCGAACGGCTTGATAAATTACAGCCTATCCTTTACCTCGGAAACGGCCGATGGGGAAAGACTTGTAACGGATAACATGCACACGCCTTATGGCGGATTCTACCCAGACAATTGGAATGTAGTAAGGCGTCCTTGGACGCGTTCAGCGAATACGCTATTCAAGCTACACGAGAAACGTATCTTAAATTTGGATCTAGAAGAGTATGAAGTAGATCCTGTCGACGATCTGAATCAGCAGCAAGGGGTGTTGGAACGGAAAAATATTGAAGAGGGATTCTTGTTCCCTCCCCATTTGCAGGAAGAAAACGGGAGAATAACCTGGGAAGGTCGTTACCGAGTCTGGAAAGAAGTCTGGCTGCTCAATTATTTTGGCATAGCGAGCAGAAGCTAGCTGGGGTTTCGGAGGACAGCTTGGTAGGGAGGACCGTCTCGGTCCTCCGCGAAGGCTGCTATATTCGGAGGACCGAGACGGTCCTCCCTACCCTCGGCGCTCTTGATAAGAATTGCACGTTAGTTTGTTAGGTAGGGCTTCTTGTCCTCAAGCAGCCGCAACATCAGTATTCGACCCGGCTGCTTGAGGACAAGCAGCCCTACCAAAAGGTTATCGGGCCGACTCAGCCGCCAATATACGACATTTCAATTTTGTTCGAATCTTGAATACCGCTGGCTCGTTTCTCGGAGTACCGATCATGTCGATTCATCCAAATTTTGGATATGGTATCGACAATTCTCTCTTCGTCAATTTGAGAACGTACCAGTGCCTTCAGGTCATGACCGTCAGAAGCGAAAAGGCAGGTATACAATTTGCCGTCGGCTGAGAGTCGAGCTCTATTGCAATCCGAGCAAAACGGTTTAGTGATCGAATTGATCAAGCCGAACTCCACGGGGATATCGGTGTAGCGATATCTAGCTGCGACTTCTCCACGATAACCAGGATCGACAGGTTCGAAATCGTAGTGCGAACTGATTGTATCCAATATCTTCTTAGCTGGATAAACTTCATCGAGTTTCCATTGATTGGTATTGCCAACATCCATGTACTCGATGAACCGCAACGTGATTCTTCGATCTCGGAAGTAGCTAACCATGGGAACTATTTCGCTCTCATTCACACCTTTTCTGACAACCATGTTGGTCTTAACGGAAAGTCCGGCTTCAAGAGATGCATCGATGCCCGCGATTACCGATTTCGGATCGCCTCGGCCGCCTGCCATCTTCTGAAAAACCTCTTTGTTCAAACTATCGAGGCTGACATTGATTCTGCTGAGGCCAGCCTTTTCGAGTTGCTTGGCGTAGCGAGGTAGGAGCGAGCCATTTGTAGTGAGCGACAAGTCGCGTACTCCCTCTACATCGCTAATGTCATGAACGAGCTGGACTAGATCCTTTCTTAGAAGAGGTTCGCCACCCGTAAGCCTAACTTTCTCGATACCCAGCTTAGCGAAAGCGCGGACGAGTAAGACGACTTCGTCATTTCCCAGAAGCTGTTTTTGAGGGAGGAAAGCGTACCCGGGGCCAAATACCTCCTTTGGCATGCAATAGCTACAGCGAAAATTACACTGATCTGTAAGAGAGATACGAAGATCCCTAATAGGGCGACCAAGTTTATCTGTAGCGGATTTGTTCATTGATACCCAACAGTCAGTTTACGAATAGCGAAATCTATTAGCTGCCGACAAGCTTTCGGCGGAGAAGATCCAGTGCCGTATGAAGAGCGCGGCGCTTGATTGCCAGGCGACCGATCTTCCACTCATAGCGATGAACCTCGGTGCCGTCGGGCGAATGGAGACCTAAAAATACGGTCCCCACTGGAGTGTCCTTGGATCCTCGATCGGGCCCTGCGTAGCCGGTAGCGCTTATAGCGTAGGTTGCGTTCAGCGATTTCGCTGCCCCAACAGCCATCGCTTCAGCTACGGATTGGCTAACAGCAGTGTACTTTTGTACCGTTTCGCGCGGGACTCCTAGTAGGTTCATTTTAGCTTCGTCGCTATAGCAGACAATAGAGCCACTGAAGACACTAGAGGCTCCAGGGATGTCGGTAATCGCATTGGCGATTTGCCCTCCTGTGAAACTTTCCGCCAGGGCGAGTGAGCCATTCTGCCCTTTCAAAAGATTCAAAACGATTTCCGGTAGCGAGTCGTGACCATAGCCGAGAAAGTCCGCTCCGAGCATACGTCGGCATTCTTCGCCGATTTTATGGAGTTCCTCCTCCCGTTCGCTGCTGTCTTGGAAACTGATGCGACAATCGACCTGTCCTTGATGTGCGCAATAGGCGACAGCAAGATTTTCGTATTGGTCAAACAGAGGTCGAAGCTCCGTCTCCAAGGCTGACTCGCCTATACCGATACTTCGAATTTGCAAGTAGCTCTCCCCTTGATCGATCAGGCCGAGTCGTTCCAGCCGAGGAATGACTTGATTTTCGAACATGGGCTGAAGCTCGTTCGGCGGACCGGGAAGCATGATCAAAATTTTGCCATCCTTTTCAAGCCATAGGCCGGGGGCGGTTCCGTTAGGATTCTCGATGGCGACCGCGCTCTCGGGACGGTAGGCTTGTTTGCGATTGTTGTCGCTCATAGGCCTCCCGATTTGGCGGAATCGCTCCTTTATGGATTCGAGAATGGACTCGTCGAATATCAGGGATTCTCCGAGAGCGTCCGCGATGGCCTCTTTGGTTCTGTCATCGACGGTGGGACCGAGGCCGCCGGTAGTGATCAGTACATCCGCTCGACCCCAGCAAAATGCGAACTGATCGTCGATGTCATGGTTTTCGTCGGAGATCGTATAATTGCTGTGCAAGGTGATGCCTCGCTGACGCAGTTGATCGCCTATATAAGTTAGATGACCGTTCCGTGTGAGTCCGAGAAGCAGCTCCTCACCGAGTGTAATGAGCATGTAGGTTGTCGCTTTATCGGGCATATCGTTCTGGTGATGGCAGCGGATTTAGGCTTCTCAAGAGGAGAGGGTTCTAGATAATAACGGGGCAATGCCAACGCTTGGTTCGAGCAAATTGAAAGAAAAGGTTCGTCGACTTCCGTCCAAGCCGGGCGTGTACCTCATGAAGGATCGCTTGGGCTCGGTAATCTACGTAGGCAAAGCCAAAAACCTGAAAAAGCGGGTGTCGACCTATTTTCAGCCTTCCCGTTCATTTACTCAGCAGCCTAAAATTCGAGCGTTGGTTGAAATGATCCGCGACTTTGAAACTATTGAAGTCAAGTCTGAGCCGGAAGCTTTGATATTGGAAGGCCAGCTTATCAAGAAGTGGAAGCCTAAATACAATACGGATTTCACAGACGATAAACGATTTCTTCTGGTTCGTTTGGATCGGTCAAGAGAGTTGCCTCGGTTCACCTTGGCTCGATTCAAAAAGGAAGATGGGGCTCGTTACTTCGGACCGTTCGCGCAGGCCTATCAGATTCGCAAGACATTGGGCGAGATGCGTCGCGAATTCGGTATCTTACTGAGCGACTCCAATCCCAAGCGACTGGACGATGGCCGTTTCCGACTATATGAGGATGTGCGATCAGAATTGTATGGGCATGATAATATTGTTACTCGGGAAATGTATTTGGATCGTGTCGACAGGGCTTGCAATTTTCTCCAAGGTAAATCTAAGGAATGGCTCGAAGACCTGAAAGCGAAGATGAACGCTGCTTCTGAGAAGAAGCATTTCGAGAAAGCTGCGGAGTACCGAGATATTGTATACGCGCTTGAAGCATCTCTTAAAAAGACTCGCAAATTCGAGCGGGAGGCTATGCCAACGGAAGACAGGAGCGGAACGCTTGATCAGCTAAAAGAGGCGCTGGAATTGCCTACGCGACCTGTCGCGATCGAGTGTTTCGACATTTCCCATATTTCGGGCACCTTCGTCGTCGCATCTATGGTTCGATTCGAGAATGGGGTCCCCAACAAGCAGCAATACCGTCGCTATAAAATTCGGAGTTTCGAGGGAAATGACGATTTTCGGTCCATGGAAGAAGTCGTTGGGCGCCGCTACCGTAGGTTAGATCGGGAAGACAAACCCTTTCCCGATCTGGTGGTAATTGATGGTGGCAAGGGCCAGGTGACTGCAGCTGTCAAAGCTTTTTTGATACAGGACCTTGAAGTACCGCCTTTGGTTGGATTGGCTAAAAAGGAAGAGACCATAATTTTTCCCGATGAACGCAAGCCACTGGTACTGGATGCCAATAGCAGAGCATTGCGATTGTTGCAGCGGCTCCGCGACGAAGCTCATCGATTTGCCAATACCTACAATGCGGATCTCAGAAGCAAAAAGCTAAAGGAAAGCTTGCTGGACGACTTCACTGGATTGGGACCGGAAAAAAGATCCCGGCTCTTGGCTCGTTTCAAGAGCATCGATGGCTTGCGTCAGGCGAACATCGATGAACTTGAATCGGTAGAAGGCATTGGCCGCATAACAGCCGAACGCCTTCAGAAATTTCTGGATACCAATCGCAAGCGGTAGAGAGGGTCGATTCCTTTAGGCATTAGATATTGGTAGCGGGCGATCTCCGAGCGCCCACCAGTAGTAGAATAGGCTTCCAGCGTGTTATCTTTTCGAATGGATACAGGCAGGATGCCTGTGCTACCATTTTAATTGGGCGCTTGGAGATCGCCCGCTACCGTTACCTCCTCGTAGGTGATACGAGGATTTTAAGTGAAGAATACTCCTCTATACCCGTGCAGGAATATTGAGAGACTCCAGTTTAAGAACGTTTTTGGGCGTTTCCGCACTCGAAGGGTGAGGAACGACTTTCCAGAATTTAGCTACTGTTGTTTCCCACTCGTTCAAAAGCGTTCTCGCTAGCGGGCTTGTGGTGGCATCGGCGTGCGCTGAAATCACTTTCTTGAGAGCGTCGATTTCGCCGCTTTCGTTGAGGCGTTCGATATCCACCATGGCGGGATTGTACCGCTGGTCGAAATGGCCATCCTCATCGTAGATGAAGGCGAGGCCTCCGCTCATTCCTGCTCCAAAATTAACGCCAGTCTTTCCGAGGCTGACGATGAGGCCGCCGGTCATATACTCGCATCCATGATCTCCCAGTCCCTCGATCACAGCGACTGCGCCGCTATTTCGTACGCCGAACCGCTCCCCAGCGGTACCCGCGGCAAATAGGTGTCCTCCAGTGGCCCCGTACAAGCAGGTGTTTCCAGCAATGGTGTTCTTGGACCACTCGTAGGTCTCGCTTTCCCGAGGGCGGATGACAATCTCGCCTCCGCTCATCCCTTTGCCGACGTAGTCGTTGGCCTCGCCGAACAGGTGCATACGAATTCCTGGCGAGAGGAAGGTTCCGAAGCTTTGGCCAGCGGTTCCTTTGAAGACCAGGTCGATGGAGGCGGGTGGCAGGTGGTTGGACCCGCGAATGTAAGCGACTTCCCCGGACAGATGGGTTCCTATGCAGCGATCCGTATTCCCGATTTTGTATTTGCCCCGGAATGACGCAATTTTTCCGGAAATGACATCCTTAGATTCCTGGATGATCGTTTGGTCCAGGCATCCTTCGAAACCGAGCCGCTCATTGCGTGGTCTTGTGTGTATTCGCGGAGACTCTGCTGTCGGATCAGGATCGTGAAGCAGTCCGCTCAAATTGACCATGCGAGTCTTTGGATTTTCCGGATCATCTATTTGCTGGAGTAGATCGACTCGTCCAATCAGATCGTCCATCTTTCTAAAACCGAGTTGGGCTAAGTAGGCTCGGACATCCTCAGCAACAGCATTGAAATAGGTGATAACGTTTTCTGGAGTGCCTTTGTACTTGGCGCGCAGATCTCCGCGTTGGGTGGCTACGCCAACTGGGCATGTATTCAAATGGCAAACACGGAACATCGCGCAGCTAGCGGCAATCATGGCTGCCGTACCGAAATTGTATTCTTCAGCTCCTAGCATCGCGGCGATGATGATATCGCGACCAGTCTTCATTCCACCGTCGGTCCTGAGTGTAACACGATTTCGAAGCCCGTTCATCATTAGGACTTGGTGCGTTTCGGCCAGACCGATCTCCCAAGACGAACCGGCGCTCTTAATGGATGACAACGGGGAGGCGCCCGTCCCGCCATCGTGTCCTGAAACGAGAATGACATCCGCGTAGGCTTTGGCTACGCCGGCGGCAACCGTGCCAACGCCAGAACTGGACACCAGTTTGACGCAGACCTTGGCCCGAGGGTTGACCTCTTTAAGATCGAAGATCAATTGAGCAAGGTCTTCGATAGAGTAGATGTCGTGATGCGGGGGCGGCGAAATGAGCGTTACGCCAGGCACGCTGAATCTGAGCCGGGCGATCATGGGAGAAACTTTGTGCCCGGGCAGTTGACCGCCCTCCCCTGGCTTGGCTCCTTGAGCCATCTTAATTTCGATCTCCTTAGCTGTGGATAGGTACTCGGCTGTCACGCCAAAGCGCCCTGAAGCCACTTGCTTGATTGCGGATGAGGCGTTGTCTCCATTTTCCAACAACGAATAGCGACGCGGATCTTCGCCGCCCTCCCCGGAATTCGATTTGCCACCGATGCGGTTCATAGCGATGGCCAACGTTTCATGGCATTCGGGCGAAAGGGCTCCAAGCGACATGGCGGCGGTGGTGAACCTGCGGCGAATGTCTTCGATAGGCTCGACTTGCTCTAGAGAAATATCGGTCGAGCTAGGAAATTCGATTTTCAGAAGATCCTTGATCGCGTAGGGCTGGTGGTTGTCGGACTCGTTTTTGTACTTGTCGAAGTCCTCGGAGTTGCCGCGTTTCAGGAAGCGGTGCATGCCTCCCACGACTTTGGGATTCCAAGCATGGAATTCGCCGCCTTTGCGAACGACTTTGTAGTAGCCGGCGCTGGCGAAATCGATCTCTTCCTCGGTGTAGGCTGCTTGGTGGCGGGCCAGGAGTTCCTCGCCGATCTCCCGGTATCCGATTCCGCCGATAGGTGTGGGCGTGCCGAAAAAGCATTCGTCCACAAGTCTTTGCGATAGGCCGATCACCTCGAAAATCTGGGCCCGGCAATAACTGAAGAGCGTGCTGATGCCCATTTTACCCATAATTTTGAGCAATCCTTTTTCGATGGCGGCCCGATAGTTTTGGCAGGCTTGATTGGCGTCGATACCTTCTAGCTCCTCCGACTCGCCGAAGCGATTCATGATGGCCAGGGCGATGTACGGATTCACCGCATTCGCCCCGAATCCGAGCAAGCAAGCGATTTGATGGACATCGCGAGCTTCTCCCGTTTCAGCGACAATGTCGCACTTAAGCCGGAGGCCGGCTTTGACCAAAGTTTGGTGGACAGCTCCGGTTGCCATGAGCATGGGAATTCCGGCACGGTTCTTGTCCACATTGCGATCTGTGAGAATCAGGACCTTTGCCAATTTCTCCTCAACGGTTGCCCGAGCCCGCTCCATTAGGTCTTTGACTGCTTTTTCCAGTCCGTCTGCTCCCGCTGATGCATCAAAGGTGACGTCTAAACGGATCACACGGTCTTTGACGCCATCGACTCCAAACAAGGTATCGATTTCGCTATTATATAGAACCGGCGAGGAGATCTTGGCGAAGCCGGCGGTTTGCGGCGTATCTTCGAAGAGCCCTAAGCGTCCACCCAAGAACATATTGATAGACATCACTGATCGCTCGCGAATGGAATCGATGGGCGGGTTCGTGACCTGAGCGAAAAGCTGCTTGAAATAAGTGTAGAGCAGGCGCGGCTTGCGGCTGATGAAGGCCAGCGGCGTATCGTCGCCCATAGAACCAGTCGCTTCCATACCGGTTTCGGCCATAGGCTTCAAAATCACGTCGAACTCGTCCTTCTCGTATCCAAAGGCAAGTTGGCGGCGTATTTCCTCGTCCTCTGGGTTGGCCAGGCTAATGGTCGATGAGCTCGCCTGCTCGTGAAGATCGGTTAAGTGCTCTTGGCACCAGGTTTTGAACTTAGGATCCTTGCCGATGGCGCTCTTGATCTCGTCATTGTCGAGGAAGCGCTTTTCCTCGAGGTCGACGGCCACCATCTTTCCCGGACCGAGGCGGCCGGATCGTACGGTCCTAAGATCGGTCTCGTCTATGAGCCCTAGTTCGGAGGCTAGTAAAACGGTACCATCGTCATATATCTTATAGCGGGCCGGGCGAAGACCATTGCGATCTAGGGAAGCGGCCACGTAGCGGCCATCAGTGAAGGCGATAGCGGCTGGGCCATCCCAAGGCTCCAGCATACAGGCGTGGTATTCGTAGAATCCTTTCAGGTCTTCGCTTATCCGCTGGTTGTTCTCCCAGGCGGGCGGCATCATCATCATAGCGGAATGCAAGGCGCTGCGCCCTCCGAGGGTAATGAGTTGAAGGGCATTGTCGAAGCTGGCGGAATCCGAGAGATCTGGCTGGACGATGGGACGGAGATCGGAGAATCGGTCCCCCCACACCCCGTGGACGTTCGACCGCTCTCGAGCCCGCATCAAATTCCGATTTCCCCGGATGGTGTTGATTTCGCCGTTGTGGGCCATCATCCGAAAAGGCTGAGCCAGATGCCAGAAGGGAAATGTGTTGGTCGAGTAGCGCTGATGGAAAATCGCGAATGCGGTCTCGTATTTCTCGTTTTTCAGATCCTTGAAATAGGGTCGCATTTGCGGCGAGTTCAGCATTCCCTTGTAGACGATAGTCTGATTGGAGAAGGAGCAGATGTAGAATTCTTCGATTCCTTGCTCCAGGGCTTTGCGTTCCGCCGACTTCTGGGCCAAGAATAGTTTTCTTTCGTAGCTGGATATGTCGAGATCGTCCGTTTTGGCCGTTAGGATTTGCACGATCTTCGGCTGAGTCTCCTTGGCCTTTTGTCCTAGGCAACTGTCGTCCACTGGTACTTCGCGCCAACCCAGGATGGAAAGGCCTTCGTTTTTTACTGCGGTCTCAACGATTTGCTTGGCGTGCGATTGAGCGTATTCATCGTCCCTAGGAAGAAATATAACACCGACGCCTAGGTCGTCATCGTTATACAGGTGCTTCCCCTTCTCTTCTAAAAAGTCCCGGAATAGCGGATAAGGTATCTGAGTGAGAACTCCGGCTCCGTCCCCCGTAATGGCGTCGGCATCGATGGCTCCTCGATGAGCGAGATTCTTCAGTGCCTGAATGGTCTTCTTGAGGAGGCTGTGGCTGCGCTCGCCATTGATATTGGCTAGGAACCCGACCCCGCAGGCATCGTGTTCGTACTCGCGTTTGTAAAGAGGCGACGGTTTTAGGGAATTCATTTGTGCTGGAAAGTGTCTGATAGGTTTGGCCAATGGGCGTCAGAGAGCGTTAGGGCCGGATTGGATGCCGGCCCGTTCAGCGATTTCCGCAGATGCGGTTGGATCGGATGGACTATAAGAAGCGAATCTCTTGAGATTGCCCCTGCCGCATTTTCTCATGCTCTTCATCGGAGCACCCGCGGTCTGTGGGCGAGCCGGCCTCGTTCTCGGTGGGAGCGACGAGATTGTTCTTAATCATGTAAGTTTCCACTTCTTCGCCGCTCACATCAGCGAGCATAATCCCGTCTATTTCTACGCAGGGCGATAGAGGTTGTCCGGACTTGGCCACCATCTCGGCATAGTTCTCTTGGCTGTTGATGATGTCGATGTCCTCGTACCCGAGTTCGTACTTAGACATTATAGCCCTTACGCCCATGCTCCATCCGCACTGCGGCTTCAAATATGCTTTTATCTTCATGCTGTCTCAATTATTGCAGGTTTCGCGCCTATCGACAAGGTTTGGAGTCGTCATGTTCAACTGTGGAGCCCGATTGCTGGCAAGAATATTTCGATACTGGCATCTCGGTTGTTTGAGAGAAAATGGGTAAAATGCGGGCGAAATGGGAGCTAGATCCTATTTCGCGAATATAACTTATTGTGGAAAAACAAGTTATATTAAATTCCCCAGTTGAAACTGGGAAGCACGATGCCGGCCTGGGACTCGCCTCACCGAGGGATCGGGGCCGTTAAGACCTGTAAATGTGTCGGAACTGGGCAAATTCTTATAGCCTATGACAGGGAATGTCTGATGCCTATGGATATCCTTTGCAAATTATCGGCGCTTATTCTTGCCCTGAGATTTTTAGAAGGGCAGATTTGATCACCAACTAACCTAAAACGACAACGATTATATCAACTCTAATGGCAAAAGGCAAAACGACCCCTCTTCCCTCCAACGAAAACAAAGAAAAGAATGTGGAAATGGCGATTTCCGCGATCACCAAGCAATTCGGAGAGGGCTCGATCATGCGGTTGGGCAGCGGTTCGCATATGAAAGTAGAAACGATCTCGACCGGTTCTCTCTCAGTTGACCTGGCATTGGGGGTTGGCGGTCTGCCGCGGGGTCGGATTTGCGAGATCTATGGGCCGGAGTCATCGGGTAAGACCACATTGTGTTTGAGCGTGATCGCGGAAGCTCAACGCCAGGGAGGCATCGCCGCATTTGTGGACGTCGAGCATGCTCTGGACCCGAAGTACGCTCGCAAGTTGGGAGTGAATGTGGATGAGCTTCTGGTATCGCAACCAGACAGCGGGGAAGATGCGTTGAACATTGCGGAAACGCTGATCCGGTCGAATGCGATCGATGTGATCATCGTGGATTCGGTAGCGGCTTTGGTCTCTCGGGCGGAATTGGACGGCCAAATGGGCGACGCCACTGTGGGCTCCCAGGCGAGATTGATGAGCCAAGCGATGAGGCGGTTAACCGGTATCGTTAACAAGACCAAGTGCATTTGTATGTTTACGAATCAAATTCGGGAAAAAATTGGGGTCATGTTCGGCAGTCCCGAAACGACTCCTGGTGGTCGAGCCCTGAAGTTCTTCTCCTCGGTACGAATGGACATACGCCGGATCGGGCAAATCAAGGACACGTCTGGATCGGTGATCGGAAACCGTACCCGCGTTAAAGTGGTCAAGAACAAGGTCGCTCCCCCGTTTACGGATTGCGAGTTCGACATCATGTACAACGAAGGCATCTCCCGTATGGGCTCCATTGTTGATCTGGGGATTGAACATAAGATTCTGGAAAAGAAGGGGGCTTGGATTTCCTACGAGGGAGATTTGGTGGGCCAAGGACGGGAAGCGGCTAAGCAATTCCTGGCTGAAAATTCGGATGTGACGGCGAAGATATCCGAAGCGATTATTCAGGCGGTTAATCCAGAAGCGGAAGCAGCTAAAGAATTGGAAGAGGCGAAAGCGAGTTAGGCAATTCGCTTCCAGACTTTTTCGAAAAGGCCGATTTGTTCGGCCTTTTTTGTTTGTCCTTGTACGGTTGCAGCGACTATGTCGGTGATCGCTCGAGGAGGAATGATGGAAATTTAAATACCGCTGTATGCACGTGTCTGATACAATTGTGGCAGTGGCCACTCCGAACGGGGAAAGCGCGTTGGCGATGTTGCGGGCCACGGGCCCTGAATGCGAGTCGCTGTGCCGCTCGATCTTTCACCACAAAGGCTCCCTTCTGCCACGCCATGCTTACTACGATGCCTACCGTTCTTTGGATGGCGAGTCTATCGACGATGTCGTCTATTGCTTTTTCAAAGGTCCGCGTTCTTTTACTGGCGAAGATGTTCTGGAGATTTCTTGCCACGGAAATCCGCTTATCGCTACCCGGCTCCTCGAGGATTTGATTGCCAGGGGATGCCGCCAATCGGAACCGGGTGAGTTCTCCCGCCGAGCTTTTGAGAATGGCCGTATGGACCTAACTCAAGCCGAGGCGGTCATGGAGTTGATCCAAGCTCGAAGCGACAAGGCAATTCGCGCGGCCAACAATCAGTTGCGAGGAGCATTCGGAAGGCAATTGAATTCACTGAGGCAAAAGCTCATAGCCAGCATTGCTACTATTGAAGCGTACATCGATTTTCCCGAGGAAGATTTGCCGCCAGAGGAGAAAGAAGTTTACGTTAGCGGTATCCAGGAACTTATGACTTATTGTTCCAGGCTGATCGACAGTGGGCGGTACGCGGCATTTTTGAGGGACGGGGTCAAAACTTTGATCCTGGGGGAGCCGAACGCGGGGAAGAGCTCCTTATTGAACGCTCTCTTGGGATTTGATAGGGCGATCGTTAGCAGAGAACCCGGCACTACCCGGGACTTTCTCAGAGAGCGAGTAATTATTGGAGATCATAGTATACAGCTACTGGATACGGCTGGCTTGAGAACTGCTCGAAATGATATCGAACAGGAAGGCATTCGACGAACGATGGAGCTAGCGGATGAAACGGATCTGTTTCTGGTGGTGGAAGATTCCTCCGCCCCCTCCCCTAGCCTTCCAGATGGGATCCTCTCTCGGTTATCTTCGTCCAACTGTCTGCTGATCCGCAACAAAATCGATCTAGGTAAACAAGTGCCGGATGAGGCCGGAATCGAATGTTTCAGAAAAATAGAGCTATCAGCCCTGACTGGCGAAGGGATAGATCGATTACGATCAGCCATCGTCGATCTAATAGACTCGCACATCAGTTCAGACGAAGACGACCTGATCTTGGTGAATGCCCGTCATAGCTTAGCCTTGGGCGATCTGAAATCCTGTCTTGAATCGGCTTTAATGAAGCTGGAAGCGGATGAGGCTATTGAACTCATCGCCAGCGATATGCGGGGAGCCTTGGATGCAATTGGCTCGATACTCGGGAAGATCGATAACGAATCCGTACTGGATGAATTGTTTTCGACATTTTGTATCGGCAAGTAGATGGGAGCGATGGCGGCCATCCTTTTACAAGCGCTTTACCTATCCTATCAATTTTGAGCTAATCCTGGAGCGTTTTTAGGCTGCTTTCTCGCTTGAGGTCCCCTACTCTCCTCGCCTTTATCGGCTCCGATGGAAGATCGCCGAAAGGACTACGACGTTATTGTTTGTGGAGCGGGCCATGCGGGTTGCGAAGCCGCTTTAGCCGCTTCGCGAATGGGGGCTCGCACCCTAGTCCTGAGCGGTAACATCGACACAATTGCGGCTATGAGTTGCAATCCTGCCATTGGTGGAGTCGCCAAGGGTCAAATCGTCCGGGAGATTGACGCGTTGGGCGGCGAAATGGCCATTAACACGGATGTCTCTGGGATTCAATTTCGTCTGCTCAATGCGTCCAAGGGCCCAGCGGTACAATCTCCTCGGGCGCAGTGCGACAAGAAGGTGTACGCCTTGCGCATGAAACACATCCTCGAGCATCAAAAAAACCTGGACGTTTTCCAGGCCACGGTAACTGGGCTGATTTTCAAGGGAGTCGCTGTTGTCGGATGTCGGACGAATTTGGACGTAGAATTCTACGGCAAGACCGTGATCATAACCACAGGAACCTTCCTGCGGGGACTCATGCACATTGGAAAGAATAAAAATGAAGGCGGTCGTATGGGAGACTATTCGGCTAAGACGCTTTCAGGGAGTTTCTTGGATGCGGGTATTGAGTTGGAGCGATTAAAAACGGGGACGCCGCCAAGATTGCTGGGCCGATCGATCGATTTCAGCTGCCTTGACGAGCAACGCGGCGACGAGAATCCGACATTTTTCGCCTTCCACGACACGCGCCAGGATTCTGAAATGTTCCACGTGGAACATTCCGGCGAAACCTTTGCGGGCTGGGAGCCTGGAACGGACACGGTATCTTGCTGGGTAACTTACACAACGGAAGAGACGGCGGAAATCGTTACGAAGAATCTGACCCAATCGGCCATGTACAGCGGGGAAATCGCAGGTACGGGCCCTCGATATTGTCCTAGTATCGAGGACAAGTTCGTCAGATTCGAGGGTAGGCCGCGTCATATGCTCTTTCTCGAACCAGAGGGCAGAAACACGAATGAGTATTACATCAACGGACTATCAACGAGTTTACCGTTCGACGTTCAGATTGAGATGATCGTCACCATTCCCGGGCTGGAGAGAGCCCATTTGCTGCGGCCCGCCTATGCGGTAGAATACGATTTCGCCCCGCCAACGCAGCTATATCCCCACCTAGAGTCCAAAAAGGTGGAGGGGCTTTTTTTTGCCGGACAGATTAATGGAACGTCGGGCTATGAGGAAGCCGCCTGCCAAGGATTGGTAGCTGGGATCAATGCGGTTTTGAAGGTTAGGGGAGATGACCCCTTTATATTGAAGCGCTACGATGGGTATACCGGAGTGTTGATCGATGATTTGGTAACTAAAGGCACGCAGGAACCCTATCGGATGTTTACAAGCCGGGCTGAGTACCGGTTGCTTTTCAATCACGGCAGTGCGGAGCTCAGGCTCCTGGATTATGCTGCCAGGTTTGGATTGGTATCACCAAGGCGGATCGAGCTGATGAGGCAAAAGAAAGCCAGCGTCGAAAAGGCAAAAAAATGGATGGAGGCGAATCGAAACGGAGAGCAGAGTTGGGCTACCTTGGTACGAAGAAACGAGACCGCTCTAACGCTGCCTCAAGAAGTAGGGAGCTTGCCGCGAGAGGTTCTCGACCAGACGCTTTACGAGATCAAGTACGACGGCTATTTGCAGAGAGAGTTGCGGCAGATTGAGAAACTATCTAATGTTGAATCGGTTCGAATCCCTGACAATTTTGAGTTCCTGACTGTTAAAGGTCTCAAGCGAGAATCCGCGTTGAAGCTGAATGAGTTGAGACCTGC
This sequence comes from Opitutaceae bacterium, assembly GCA_002694885.1. Lineage (GTDB taxonomy): Bacteria > Verrucomicrobiota > Verrucomicrobiia > Opitutales > Opitutaceae > Pelagisphaera. The sequence goes on from NZNM01000140.1 coordinate 60,919, forward strand.
CAACTTAGGGCAGGCGAGTCGAGTAAGCGGCGTGAACCCGACCGACATCAGTATATTGCTGGTAGCGTTATCGGCTAATTAACCTGTTTGTAACCAACAACTTAAGGAAATTCGCTTAGGTTTTCGCTATTCCGCGATTCTTGGACTCGGCGTAACCGAATTGTAACGCTTCGGCAGTTGCGCTAAACTAATGGATTCTAACACTTTTTACTGTTTTAAAGTCATTTAGCATGGTCGCGACAGAACAGCCGAAAAAGATACTGGTCGTTGATGACGAGGTCGATGTCACAGAGCTCCTCAGTTACAACTTAAAGCAGCGTGGATTCGTATCCCAGTCGGTGAATGATCCCAAGCGGGCCTTAGAGGTGGCGAAGACATTCAAACCGGACTTGATCGTCTTGGACATTATGATGCCGGAGTTGAACGGTTTGCAGGTCTGTCGCATGATTCGGCAGGAATCATCCTTGAAAGGCATTCCGATTATTTTTCTCAGCGCGAAAACGGAGGAGGGTGATCGTATCGAAGGATTCGAAAGCGGAGCTGACGACTATGTTTGCAAGCCATTTAGTCCTAAGGAGTTGATGTTGAGAGTGTTAGTCATTCTCAAAAGGGCAGGGGATGCTGATGGCGGCGAAACCATTCTCCAAGTCAACGGCATCAATCTCGATGTGGAACATCACAGTGTACATGTCCACAACAAGTCGGTCGAGCTGACCGCCACGGAGTTTCGTCTGCTACGTTTGCTGATGCAGGAGCGCGGGAAAGTACAGACTCGGGAAACGCTTTTGCAGAAGGTTTGGAATTACGAGAACGACATGGAAACTCGGACGGTCGACACGCACATGCGTCGTCTGAGGGAAAAGCTGGGCGAAGAAGGATCTGGGCTTGAGACGGTTAGAGGAGTAGGGTATCGGATGGTTGAAAGCCGGTCTTAGCGGCTTTAATCACCGATGTCGTCGTATCTCCTTTTCGCTTTAGCGGCCCTGGTTGCGGTCATTTTCGCCTTAAAATACTATAAACAAAAAAGGGCGATTCGTCTACTGGCGGAGTCATTGTCCACTCGAACGTCGATCTTGACTCATTCTAAGGAGTTTCGAGGGACGAACGAGAATTGGATTCGCCTAGTAGAAGAGCTGAATTCGCTATTGAGCGACATCGATCGGCTAGAAAAGCAAAGCTCGGATCGGCTCAGGCAGATCGAAACGACGCTTGGAAACATCCAAGAAGGCGTTCTCATCATTGATCGCGACAACTACATTTTGCTAGTCAACGATGCGTTAACCAAAGACTTCGAAGTTTTGAACGACAGCGTCGGCAAACGCGTGGAAAGCGCCCTGCATAGTTCGGAGTTTCTGGAATTTATCCGTGTAGTGAAACGGGATGAAGGGGGTATTGGCCGGGAGATCGTTTTTTCGGAGCCAGAACAGGATATTTGGATGGAAGTGTCTGCTTCTAGATTGGAGGCTGCAGAGGAGGGAAAGGCGCCATGGTATCTCTTTGTCCTTCATAATATTACGCGCTTGAAGGTGTTGGAAAACATGCGGAAGCAATTCGTAGCCAACGCATCTCACGAGCTCAAGACGCCGGTTTCAGTGATCAAGGGGTACGCGGAGACCTTGGTCGGAGATCATGGAAGCATGGTCGAAGAAGATCAGCTAAGGTTTCTCGACGTGATTCATCGCCACGCGGAGCGGTTGGCTCTGTTGATCAATGACCTTCTGAGTTTGTCTCGCTTGGAAAACGAGTCTCCATCGTTGCATTGGTCCAATGCGGATATTTTCAACTGGATTAAGGAAGTTTCTTTCGATTACGGGCAAAGTTTGAAGGCTGATGGCCGCGATTTGATTATCGACCTGCCAGCAGGCGAATCGGCAACCGTACGAATCGACGTAGTGAAGATCCGCCAGGTACTGGATAATCTGATCGAGAACGCCCGCAAATACACCCCCGCTGAAGGCAAAATACGACTAGGGTGCACGGTGATTAATAAGGCGGTAGATATTTGGGTTGAAGATGAGGGCCCGGGAGTTCCCAAGATGGACGTGGCCAAGATCTTCGAGAGGTTTTATCGCGTCGATAAAGGGCGTTCTAGGGACACGGGAGGCACGGGGCTTGGGCTGAGTATCGTCAAGCATATCGTGGAATGGCATAAAGGGCGCGTTTGGGCAGAAAACATAGACGGCAGGGGACTGCGGGTCACATTTCGCTTACCAATCGTGGAGATGCCTGCTAAAGCGGAGGTGGTTTAGAACTTCGATCCGAACCTCAGGTATTATGGGGCGCGCCGTTTTTTAGAACGGTTCTTGGTTGCCCTGTTGGGTCTCCGGATTTTTATGCCCGCCAAAGTGGTTTCTGAAGTCCATAAGAAGCATGTAGAGGCTCGCCAGGCGAGACTCAAAAAGGAGCTGGATTCCGTTCTTGGCAGTGTCGATCGGTTAGGCCTGGAGATTGGATGCGGTCATGGACATTGGTTAACCGATTTCGCGGCTAGTCAAAATAGCGGATTCTTTCTTGGGGTCGATCTGATTGGCGACAGGATTGAAAGGGCGAACCGCAAGGCCCAGCGAGCGGAGCTTGATAACATCGCTTTCATCAAGGCCGAGGCCTCGGAATTGATCGAGCTTTTGCCCAGAGGGGTATCGATTGAAGCTGTCTATCTTCTCTTTCCCGATCCTTGGCCGAAAAAGCGGCATTGGAAGAATCGGCTGGTAAATCCTGCGTTTTTAGAGCGATTGGCCGATCGGTGCTCGCGGGATTGCAGTCTCTATTTCCGTACGGACCATGAAGAGTATTTCGACTGGGCATTGGACACCTTGGAATCTGTGGACTCCTGGAGCTTAATCGACGGAGCGGAATGGCCCTTCGAGCGAGAGACCGTTTTTCAAGCCAAGGCCCAGAGCTATCAATCTTTGGTGGCCGAAAGAGCTTAGGCTCCTTTAGCTGTAGAACGCTAGAGCGACGACTTGCACCACGATCGCCAGGAATAGCAAAAGAACGCAAAACAGGTAGAACGTATCGAAAGACCGACGCTTGAAGAGCGACGGGTTTTTCGGTGGAGGGTTGTATTTGCTGCGACGCGATTCCTTGCCGCGCTTCTTGTCACCAGCTTCGAAAATCGCTTCTGACAGATCCTGATTGGGCATAGGTCGATAGGCTATTGTATAAGATATGTAAATTCAATGAATTGAGCCCCGTTATTAGCATTTGTTCTAAGTTCAACATTGTTTGCTACAATCCAAATCATATCTACTGGAATTGTCTCTAGAGAGTTGACCCGCGTAAAACCATCAATCAACAACACAAGCTTTTATACAATCTCAATGGCCACGAAGCTATTAAGATGCGAATCAAGAAATCATCCTCACTCTTACTAGGTTTCCTCGCAACAACGGTATTGATTCAGCCGATGGCCAGCGCAGCGGTGTCTCCGGCTGCAGAAAGTTTGTTTACCGTTTTTGGATTGCCGATCACCAATAGCATGGTGACCAGCTGGGTGGTCGTTGTTCTGTTGGTCATGGGAGTGAGATCGATGGTTGGCAAGAAGCCTCAGCTGGTTCCTGGGCGTGGCCAGGCCATTATTGAAAACCTTGTCGTCGGGTTGAAAGACCTGATTGAGCCGATCGTGGGTAAAAAGGCGACGCCTGCGACGCTACCGTTTGTAATCGGATTTTTCATTTATATCGTCATACAAAACTGGAGTGGGCTCTTTCCAGGAGTGGGTACAATAGGGTTAGGGTACCACGATGCGGAGGGCTACTTTCACGTGACGCGTCCTTGGATCCGACCGGCGAACGCGGACTGGAATGGGACGATCGCGTTGGCATTGATTGCGATGGGAGCTTGGCTCTATATCGTATTGCGATACGCTGGTTTTAAGGCTCTGGTAGTCGATCTATTTGGAAATAAGGCCGATAAGAAGGAAGTGGGAGCGACTATGTGGATGATGCTGATTCCGCTTTTTCTGTTCGTAGGGGTGATCGAGGTGGTTTCCATTGCCATTCGCCCGCTAACGCTTTCGGTACGGCTCTTCGGAAACATCTTTGGTGGAGAGAATCTTCTCCACGGAATGTATTTTCTTCCGCCTTTCTATTTTCTGGAATTGCTTGTCGGTCTGGTTCAAGCGCTGGTTTTCGTACTGCTATTCAGCGTTTATATTGGATTGATCTGCAACCATGGTGATGATCACGAGCATGCGGAGCAGCATTAACGAATTTTGCGCGTCGGGACCATACGCAACGTGTGGGCGGCCGCATCAACAATAACGACACAACACATATATACAATACAATGTTACATCTCCTAGCTGAAATTAATGGCAACATTGCCTCTGGTTTGGGTGTTCTCGGTTGCGGACTTGGCGTTGGCCTCGTTGGATCTAAGGCTGCCGAAGCCGTTGGTCGCAATCCGGGGGCGTCGGGCAAGATTCTCGTTCAAGCGATTATCGGAATGGCCCTGGCGGAAGGACTCGGGGTAATGGCCCTGTTCTTGGCCAGCTAAGAACCTTTTATTCTCGGGCGAGCCTCCGGTTTCGGATGGCTCGCTTGGGCTAAATTTCTAAACAAGTATGATCGACTTCTTCTCTATTCTCGCTGCCACTGATCCCAATGCCGCTAGCGGCGGCATCGTCGAGAAATTCGGCATCCATGTGGGTCACATCGTTATGCAGGGGATCAGCTTTTCGCTTCTCGCCTACATACTTTATCGGTTCGCTTTCAAACCTGTTTTCGCGACAATGGATGAGCGCAATGCCAAGATAGCAGACGGTTTAAAGTACGCTGATGATATGAAGGCTCAGCTCGAAGAGGCCGAGCAGGAAAGAAAAGAAATCATTCAGAAAGCATCCCAGGAAGCGCAGGGGATCGTCAATGAAGCCAAAACCGTGGCCGATGAGAAGATTTCCAACTCCACTCAAGAGGCTATCGCTCGAGCCGAGGAGATTGCCGCAAAGGCCGAGCAGCAGATCGAGCTTGATCGAAAGAAGATGATGGACGAAGCGAGAAGCGAAATTACCCGTCTTGTCGTCGCTACTACAGGAAAGGTATTGTCGAAAGAACTGTCGCCTGAAGAACAAACTCGCTATTCGCAATCCGCGAGTTCCCAATTGGTCGAATCCAGTAACTGATCGCGTTGCTAACTAGATGACTCAAGCAAAGCAAATTAAGGAATTCGCCAAGCAGCTTTTCCGAATGAGTCTCGAGGACGGGGAACTTTCCCCAGAACGTGTCGATGGTGTCCTCAAGGCCCTGGAAAAGAATCCGCCCCGCCATCTGCTAGCTACTCTGAAGGCCTATTTAAAGTTCGTGGAGCGTGAAGTTGCCAAAAGCACAGCAGTGATTAGCCATGCGGGTCAGCTAGCGCCTGAGATCGTTGCGAATATAAAAAGCCAGATGGAAGGCAAATACGGACGAAAACTCGATACCGTCGAGCGAGACGATCCGGACTTGATCGCCGGTTTGCGTGTCGTCGTCGATTGCGATGTTTACGATGCCTCCATCCAAAGCGCCTTATCCACACTTGAATCCTCCCTCAACTAATTTTTGAATCCATTTAACGAATACACTTATAATGAGTTCCGTCATAGAGCAGATTGAACAGCAAATCGCCAACCTTCAAAATAAAACGGTCGCAACCAATACCGGCAAGATTTTGACCATTGGGGATGGCGTCGCGAAAATTGATGGCCTTTCCCAGGTTATGTACAACGAGATGGTTGAGTTTCCTGGGGAAACCATTGGGATCGCCCTCAATTTGGAGGAAGACGAAGTTGGGGTAGTCGTTCTTGGAGAGGCTTCCCATCTTAAAGAAGGCGATGAGGTAAAGTGCACGGGACGCCTGCTTTCGGTACCAGTTGGCAAAGGCCTGCTCGGACGCGTAGTGGATGCCTTGGGCCGCCCCGTTGATGGCAAGGGAGCGATTGACAGTTCGGAAACCTATCCAGTTGAGAAGATCGCTCCAGGCATCATCGAGCGGAAGTCCGTCGATCAACCTTTAATGACTGGTATCCAATCAATTGATTCCATGATCCCGATTGGACGGGGCCAACGCGAGCTGATTATCGGAGACCGTGGAACGGGGAAGACCACAATCGCGATCGATACCATCATCAACCAGGCCAATATCAACAAGGTGGGCCTGGCTTCAGGCGATCCGGATTTTCGTCCAGTGTATTCAATCTACGTGGCGGTGGGCCAAAAGAATTCCAATGTCGCCCGAACCCTAGGCATCCTTGAGGAAAAAGGCGCCCTCGAGTACACGATCGTCGTTTCCGCTCCTGCCGCGGATTCCGCTGCCAACCAATACTTGGCCCCATATACCGGAGCTGCGATGGGCGAGTGGTTCATGTCGAACGGGATGGACGCGTTGATTGTCTACGATGATCTTTCCAAGCACGCCGCCGCCTACCGTCAAATGTCGCTCGTTTTGAAACGCCCGTCAGGACGTGAAGCCTATCCGGGCGATGTCTTCTATTTGCATTCCCGGTTGCTGGAGCGCTCGGCCCGGGTTAACGAGAATAATGGCAATGGTTCGCTAACTGCTCTCCCGATTATCGAAACGCTGGCGGGCGACCTCTCAGCTTATATTCCTACGAACGTGATCTCTATTACGGATGGGCAGATCTTCTTGGAAACGGATCTGTTCAACCAAGGTATACGCCCTGCAGTTTCAGTGGGTTTGTCGGTATCTCGTGTTGGTTCGGCTGCTCAGATCAAGGCCACCAAGCAAGTGGCGGGAAAAATTAAACTGGAGCTGGCCCAATTCCGCGAATTGGCTGCCTTCGCTCAGTTCGGATCCGATTTGGATGCCAAAACCAAGGCTCAGCTCGATAGAGGCTCTCGAATCGTCGAGCTATTCAAGCAGCCGGCCTTTAATCCTATTCCAATTGAGCAGCAAGTAGCGGTTTTATGGGCCATGCAGAACAATTATTTCGACGATATCGACGTATCCAAAATCGTAGAAGCTAGCAATTCGCTGCGGGAATTTTTCTCCTCTAGAAAAGAGGGATTACTCACGTCGATACGCGAAAAAGCCAAGATCGATGATGATCTAGCGACTGAACTCAAAACCGCCGTCGACGAATGGAAAACGAGCTTTAATTAAACGAAGAATTAAGATCGAAGAAGGAAGAAGTGGATGACACAGACCTTAGAGAACGAACATTTAATTTCTCGAGACGGATCATTCGGCTCTATGCTTCACCTGCCAAGGAATCACTATCACAAACTATTGGAAAGCAATGCTTGCGAAGCGGGACGTCTATTGGGGCAAATTACAGGGAAGCTTACCGAGCTCGATCGAAGGCAGGGTTGTCGCAAAAATCGGAGACTGTTTAAAAGAGGCTGAAGAAACACAATACGGGTTGGAATTGATGATTGCTGAAGAAATAGTGCCCGAAAACAAATTAGATAAGCTTGTCGCAGAGGCGAACGAGCCAGTGGCAATCTTCGTTTCCTCGATGAACACAGCCAAGAGCAATGCCACTTCTTAAATCTTCATTCTTACTTCTTAATTTAGATAAATGCCGAATTTAAGAGAGATCCGTCGCCGCATTAAGTCGGTAAAGAACACTCGCCAGATTACCAAGGCGATGGAGCTGGTGGCTGCGTCTAAGATGAAAAAGGCTCAGCAGTCGGCTCTATCGGGCCAGCCTTATGCAGCCCTGTTGGCAGAAACGCTCTCCCATATTTCGACTAGGATCGAAGAGCTGGAACATCCTTTTTTCGAAGAAAGGGAAGTTAAAACTCGCGGTATCATACTTGTCACTACAAACCGAGGACTCTGCGGTCCGCTCAATAGCAATCTGTTTCGGGAAATTATCCGAGCTGAAACTCCCATGAAATTCGTCAGCGTGGGGCGGAAGGGGAAACAGTTCCTCAGCCGGTCTGATCGCGATCTTATGGCCGATTTCGTCATCGATGATGCGGTTCCCTATGTGCAGATCAAGCAGATGACGGAGTTCATGATCGACAAATATCTTTCTGGCGAGATTGATACGGTAGAGGTTTTGTATCCACGCTTTATTAACGTCCTTACTCAAGCGCCATCATTCGCTAAATTGCTGCCGATCCACGGGCTCGATGAAATGATAACCGAGCTGCGCGGGAAAAATGCGGAACCGTTTGAGTCGATGAATGACGATCGGAACTTCAGTTTTGAGCCGGACCCGAAGAGTATTCTTAACAGCTTGTTGCCGCTTTTCGTCGATAGGCAGGCGTATCAAGCGGTTCTGAGCGCTCGAGCTTCAGAGCACAGTGCGCGCATGGTCGCGATGAAGACGGCCAAAGATAACGCGACAAAACTGATCGATTCACTCACCTTGCAATTCAACAAAGCTCGGCAGGCGGCCATCACCCAGGAAATTCTGGAAATCGCGGCCGCTACCTCGAGTAATAGCTAGCGCTGCCCACTTCATAATTTTTAAATCTTACTTCTTAATTTAATAGATGAGCAATACCGGAAAAATCCTACAAGTCATTGGACCAGTCGTTGATGTCCAATTCGCCGAAGATGCGTTACCCGCAATCTACCAGGCTCTAACAATCGATTTTACTGTTGGTGGCCAGG
>NZNM01000141.1 GCA_002694885.1 Opitutaceae bacterium
CTTGTATTTGCGAAGCTTTTCGAGTTTCTTCGTGTCTTTCGTGGTTGAGAGCCTTAAATTTTTTGAAACGTTCGAGTAAATGCTTTCATCCGCTCCCGCGAAGAGCTTAGACAACATTCTATTTCCTTCTATTCTCTAATAAAAAAGCTCAAAGATCGCCTTTCTGGATTTCCTCTGGAAAAATTCTCTTAGGGACCGATCCATGGCGATTTTATTTACTCGAACTTCAACCAAACTTCAGCTGAGGAGTTCGTCCTATACGACTTCGAAAGAACTGGATACGGTTGGCGTTCATATGAGATAGCGACCTATGTTGGGCATCTTTTGGCACGCAGTCGAACGCGAGAACCGATAGCCCTCTACAATCGAATTCTGGACCCTTTTATCGAGGGGTATGTATCCGCGATTTCAATATACGATGAAGAAATCGAAGCTATTCCCTATTTCTATCTAATGCAGCGAATCTGGATGCGGGCAAACTGCTGCAAGCGATTCATAGACTGGAGCAGTTCCTTCATGAGCCCTCAGTCATGGAAACATAGCGTTGCAAACCACAAGTATTGGGCGCGAAAGTTTTGCCAGCTGTGGAATATTTGGTTCGACATAAATCCATACTGTCTTTCGTAAGCGACAGTCGGCAGGTGTTTAGACCTTGAATCATTATCCAGCATTTAGTGATTTGGAGGATGCCCATATCCATCAACGGTACAAGAATCGAGGACGCGGAAATCCAGGAAGAGGCGGGACGCCTAGCAGAGGAGGTCGCAAAAAACTTTCCGTGGCTGGACCCTGTGGCTCAAAAGCTGCAGGCAGAGGACCTGGCTAAAGAGCGAATCATCGAGCATCAGCTGCTCTTCGAAGAATCGCAAAGACAGTTGCCGGAGTTGCCGGACGACGAAGTCGAAGAGGAGTTCAAGCGATTCACCAAGCGCCATGGCGGCGAAAAAGGATTTCTGCAGAAATTCAAAATCCGAAAGAGCGATCTACCAAAAGTGAAGCAAGAGATGGCTGACGACCTTCGTTTTCGCAAATACATCCAGTCAATCTACGAGCAGCTTCCCGAAGTCAACGACGAGCAAATCGCATCTGAATACGAGAGTAGCAAAGCGAGTTTCAAGCGACCAGATGAGTACAAGGCGGCCCACATCGTTTACCACACCAACAACGGGCAAGATCCAGAGGAAGCCAAACGGAAAGCCGACGATGCCTTGGCCCGCCTACACAAGGGCGAGTCCTTCGATAAAATCGCCGACGGAGAATCCGACTGCCCGGGAAATGGCGGCGATCTCGGCTGGTTCGCAGAGGGCTATATGGTTCAAGAATTCGAGGATGTTGTCTTCAAGCTAGAGTTCGGAAAAATTAGCGATGTATTCAAAACTCCTTTTGGCTATCATATCGCCCGATTGGATGATAAAAAAGAAGGCGACTACATTCCCCTCGAAGAGGTATCCAAAAATATTAGACAAAAACTGGAAACGGAAAACCGGGACAACAAATTTAGAGAGATCCTATCTGGATTGAAAGATCAAGCGGAGATTCAAAGGGTTTGAGATTCCAGGTCTTGGGGAGTTTCGAGATACGCTAGTTGGCAGGCGATCTTGGATCGGCCACTTATAACGGTAGCACAGGCATCCTGCCTGTACAGAGAGAAAGAGGTAACAGGCTGGAAGCCTGTGATTTCATCGAAAACGCTCGGCTGGTAGCACTGTAGTCGGAGCGTGAGATAGCCGCTGCCTACATCGACTGCTTAAGGATAAGCAGCCCTACCTTCACATTGATGTCGGAATGTGGCAAACCGCTTCCTTAGAGAAAATTGCTCAGTACGAGGGGATTAGACGAAATCGGTCCTTCGAAAGAATTGCTAATATGACATTTGTAGAGGCCCATCAGACTAAATAGAGTTCACAAACACCATTCGAATCGCATCTTAGGTCTTCTGAAGAATCCGCTTTGATGGAGGGACTGAGAGTTCGACAGTAACTCGGGATGTTATGCTTGGGAAAATAAACGCAAATTGGATTCTTTGTCTTTGGGGCCGCTTTTATGGACTCGTCTCCAGCAGTTTTGGGCAACGGACTATCAACACGTCGCTCACGCTTCCCACCGAGCTCCCAACAGGCGACTACGACTTCCAAACATTCGGCAGTTTCAACAGCGTTCTCGTAATTGCTTCGCCGCCCGACTCCGTCAACGAGCTCTATTTTGGAGAGCGTTCAGGGCGAATTATTGTCTACTCTGACGTTGAAAATTCGATACGGGAAGAAACCCCGTTTCTGCAAATTCCCTCAACGGTAACGACCAATGGGGAGAACGGCCTTCTCGGTTTGGCTTTCCATCCTGAATACCAAGAAAACGGCTACTTCTTCAAGTGAGCAATGACCTCGAAACTTGGGATCCATGGAATGTTTCATGAAACCCTCCTACCTCGGATGATCTCGAAGAAATTCAGGCGAACATCCAAGGACCCGCTCTCGAAGGCGACATCGATGCCTTCTTACGAGTCCGCGTAAGCCAATAGCTGTCCCTAGCGCTCCACTAGTCAGGCCCAAAGCAAACTGCTTTAACCATCCCACTCAAAATAAACCGGCAACTACTTTTGGTAACCTTACCAAAATGAGCTGCCACGCCGATTACCCAGTAGGCCATCGAGTAAAAAGGGCAATGGGGGACCTTAATTCCGTCTCAGGGTTCTATCTGTTTCGCTAAAACTATATAACTTATTGTTAAAAAGGTTTTTATGGTCAGAAACAAAAATAGGGTTTTTTAGCAAAAAGAGTGAATAAGCCACTCTGGGCCCTCGTCTAAAGAGCCGAAAACAAAAATCGAATTTCTCACAGGCAAGGACGATTGCTATGAAAAGCTTACTCTTCATCACACTTATCACCGCCCTGATAGCGTCGACCGCGGCACCTGAGGCGAGGGCCGACCGGGAAGGCCGGGCATTAGTTGGGGGCCTGATTGGAGGCATCATTATAGGCTCAATCCTCGATGATGATCACCATCATCACACTCGCGTACATTATCGATCAAGAGGGCATGGTCGCCATGGTGGCTGCGGCTGTAGCGGGCACTACGACTACATTTCAGTCAAGACCTGGATAAGCGGCCATTGGTCGGTCCGCTACGATCGCTACGGTCATTGTCACCGTCATTGGAGCCCAGGCTACTACTCATATGATAAACGGCGGGTGTGGGTACCGCATAGACGTAGCTGTCGGCACTACAGCGCTCCACGGCACGATCGTTACGATGATCGCTATGATCGCTACAGGGACGATCGGTATGATCGTTACGATGATTAATTAGGAAGGGAATCGGGCAAGACTCTTGATATTTATCGGGAGGCTTGCCTTGCCAGCTCCCGCAATTCGACTTAGATGCCATTTCAAAAATGCCTTCAGAATCGACAGGATTATCAGAATCGGAAGCTCAGCGCATGATGAGCCGATTGCTTGATGGCGAGTTATCTTCGAAGGAAGCGGAATCGCTTCATCAGTATTTGGAAAGCCATCCAGAAGCCATGGATTGGATGGAATCCTGCGATTTGGTCGAAAATGCGGCAACCGATCGCGTGTCCGGTAATGGACAAGCGGATGCGGCGACGGCCTGGGAATCCATTAGTCGAGAAATCTCCGAGGAACGAGAAGATCCGGACAACGGTTCGAATCTGATATTCTTCCCTCTCTTATTTAAAGTCGCTGGAATTGCGGCAGCGATCACTCTCGTAGCCACTCTGTTTTGGTTCAATTTTCCAAAGAATAGCGAGCAAATGACCGAACGCTACGCTGCCAGTGAATCCGTAGTCGAATTTGTCGACACTGACATCCCCGATGCCAGCCCGATCGTTTACACCGACGAGCAATCCGGCTGGACAGTCGTATGGGTTACGGAAATGGATCCGATTTCAGACGAAACCGGTTGATCCAGCTGATGTCTCGAAGGGTAAGTTAAGAGATTCGACCAAATAGAATCAAAGCCCTAGGCCCTCACAACTCTGTCCGAGACCTCAATACCCCAATCAATGAGACTGGACTATCCCACTCGCAGCGAGTTCAAAATCGTGGACTTCGCATTCCTCAGCAGCGAATCTGGTGATCGGTGGGCTATGGTAATCGTTCAAAACCAGGCTCTGGATTCACGCACCTTTACAGAAGATCAATTGATCGGATTCTTCGCGGATGGACGACACCGCAAACCCATTCGGCTCCGCGAAAGGATTGAAGGAAGCAAAACCGAAACGATCGTGATTTCTTTCGGGGATTCCGATACCCCGCTCGTCCAATTGCTGACTCGAGGTTTTTAGAGGATTCTGAATACACGGATTCGCCCGACAGAAACTTTGGACGCATCGAACTCGATTCAGTCCTAATTTCACGGTCTTCCGCGTTGGTTGCCCAAACCTATATTCGTATCAAAGACAATAGCAGTCTCCGGCAATCGCTCTTGAAGAGCCAAAACGCCCGATCGTGTAAATTGGCTGCCCCACAAATACAACTGCTCCAGATTTGTCATCCGAGCCAACTGTTCGATGCTCCCATCCGACACATTCGTATCCCTAAGATTCAAGTAAGACAGTTTAGGCAATTCAGCAAGATGCGTCACTCCTTCATCGCCAACTCTCGTTCTACTGAGATCCAGATATTCAATACTGGACAACTGCTTTAGCTTTTTCAAATCATCGTTTGCCACATCCGTTCTCGCCAGCGAAAGTTTAACAAGCTCGCTTCCCAGCTGGACCGCCTCACTGAAGTCAAAAGAACCCGCAGAAAATTCGGCGTAAGTATACGCTAATTCGAATCGCTTGGCATCGTGGTTAACCGTATCTACTAGAACACCTATTTCTTGTAGTTTAGTAACGATAAGGACAGCCTCTCCTACAATCTTGTAAGTTCCCTTGCTACCCGTATCAGAATATTTCTTACCTACCGATGGCTTTGCCTCATGTTTAAATCCTTCCCCGAAGTAAGCTCCCACCTCTATCCAATCTTTCAGTAAAGCTTGCTCGGCTTGGGACAAACCTTCACCTTTTTGCGGCATATAGTCCGGATCGTCTTCAGGATAGGTAGTCATCAAGTACAACAAACTATCTATAGGCGCCCCAGGGACCAAGACCTCTCCCCCATCACCCCCGCTCATTATAGAATCGGGTGAATCCAGTCGAAGCCCGCCTTTAACTTTGTCCTCGCCGTGGCATTGGTAACACTTCTCTTTTAGAATAGGTTCGATGACGGTGTGATAGTCCACACTCAGCCCCAGCATTGGACACGCTAGGAAAATCCCAGCGGCAAGCCGCAATAAGCGTATGCTCAAAACTTGAGAAAGCATTCCCCTACCCAAATACCTGCAATACCGGTAAGCCCCTGTCGGCTACCCTGAATGGTCGCCCAGAAGGGGAATAACTCGTCTTTTCCAGCGGCATTCCGAGAGCATAGGCAATGGTCGCATTAAAGTCAGGTACTTCCACTTTTCGGTCCTCGACCATTTTCCCCTGGCCATCGGTCTCGCCAATTACCTGTCCACCCTGAACGCCGCCACCAGCCAGTACGCAGGAAAAGGCTGTCGGCGAATGGTCCCGGCCATCGTTGTCATTGATTACCGGCGTTCTGCCAAATTCCGTAGCCAACACGACCATCGTTTCTTCGAGCATACCTCTCCGTTTAAGATCGTCGAGCAAGGCGCTCATGGCCGTATCCAGTATCCGAGCATTTTCCTGAACACGTTCAAAATTATTGGTATGGGTGTCCCAACCGCCAAGCGTTACCTCAACGAATCGAACATCGTGCTCCACCAATCTTCTAGCCAGCAAGCAACCCTGTCCAAATGCGTTGGATCCGTAGGCATCCCTCAATCCTTTCGACTCTTTTTCCAATTCGAAGGCCGCAAGATCCCGACTGTTCATCAGCTTGATCGCATCGTCGTACATGTCCGTGTAGGCCCGAGTCTTCTTTTGGTCATACTTCCTATGGAATTCCGCATCGAAGGCGCTGGTCAGCATTACGGAATCCTCAAACTCCTTCTTCGTAAAACCCTTGCGGATTTTGCTATTCTGTAGGCCTGCCTCCGGATTCCCAATCACCAAGGGAGCGAATTTCTGCTCGAAAAATCCATTTCCTCCTCCCGGGTTGGCGCTTCCAATGTGGACCACGCCTGGTAGGTTGGGATTATGAGCGCCATCCAGCTTCACCAGCCAAGACCCCATCCCTGGATGCTTTATGGTTCCCCGCTTAGTATAGCTGGAATGCATAAAATAGCGCCCTTCTTCATGAGCGCCTTGGGTCGAGCTTAGCGAGCGGATGATTGCCAGCTTTTCCGTCCGTCCAGCTAGACCCGGAAGGTATTCGCTAATCCGGATCCCCGTTCCTCCAGCTCGTATTGAATTCACGGGTCCACGAACGCTTCTATCGGTTTTCGGATCGAATGTATCCAGGTGGCTCATACCGCCAGCCATGTATAGATAAATGACATTCTTCGCCGTGGGCGTTGCTACTCCAGCAGACTCCCCGAATGCGCTGGAACGAATCGCCGCAGGCATTAAGCCGACTCCTAGAAACGCTTTGGCTGAATAAGCCAGAAAGTCACGCCGGTCTTGGTCCGGCAACCTCTTGATAAAATCTTTCATCCGTAACTCCTTTCGTTGCGACTCCCACCAGCCCTTTTACTGAATAAAGCGGAACTCCTGAGTATTGAGCAAGGCAGCCAGCAGTTGCCGGTATCCCTTTCTCATCCCGTGTTCCTCGAATTGAGCTCCAATCAACTCCCATTCGCTCGGCGTAGCCGCACGGGAAAAGAAGCTTTGGAAAACGATATCTATTCGTTTCCTGCCTCTCGACTCACTCTGAAGCGCTGCATTTAGAGCCGAATTCGGTTTCATGATCCATCCTAGCGCTTCCCCATTGAGCAGTCTCAATGCTTGAGAGATCGACGCCTCATCTGTTGAGCTGCTGATAATCTCGCGATCCGACTGGCCAAACTGGCGAAGGAAATGACCCGGAGGAGCCGGGGAGATCACTTCCGACGCCCGAACCATGCCAGCCGACATTCCACGCCAACGCGGATCTCGTCTCATTTCTTTCACTCGGTCCCGTTCATCCGCACTCCGCTCCACCATCGCCATCCCCATGCCCATCGACATCGTATCCGGCGCATTGAAGGCTTCAATCATTCCAGACGTATCCTCTCCATTGAGCTTGGCCAAAAGAATATCGGCTGCCTGATTTTTCTTGGCCCTGGCTTTACGATAGTCGGCCCGAAGCTCATTTCTTTCTTTGTTGTCGCTGGCGTTGGCGAGGTTCTGACGATACAGCTTTTCGTATTCAAGAAACTGCGTCTCCAACTCCGTCAAGCGTTTTGCCGCCCCATATATCTGAACACTCGTCAAATCTTCCAAGCGATTGACACGGGCTTTCATCTGCTCCTCGCCAGCTCGAGCTCTAAGCGTTTGCGGTTCGATATCGACTCGCTCATCCAAATCGACAATCGCTAGCGTAAGAATGGAATCCCACATCTGTTCAGCGGTCATTCTTCTCAGAACAGGGCCTTGGAAATGGTAGATCTCGCCAGGTTCCGGCGATTCAGTTGAAACAGAGCTTTGATAGGTTCGCGTGTTAAAGAGTATCTTCAAATAGGTCTTCAGGTCGTATCCAGAATCAACCATAACCGTCTCCAAATATGCCATGAGTTCGGGATTCGTTGCTACCGTATCATCCGTTAGATTATCCACCGGTTCGATTAGCCCTACTCCCATAACCCTTTTCCAAAGGCGATTGGCGATTACTTTGGTAAAGCGGGGATTCTCTGGAGATACCATCCAATCGGCGTAAACTTCGCGCGGATGGTCTTGCTTGGATACAGAAGCCTTTTCTCCGAAAGGAGTTGCTGGCGTTATCTTTTGCTTTGGCCTTCCGTTATCGTATTGATAATCCTCTGGCAATCGCAGCGCCCGCTCAGTTTCTAGCGCTTGAGCTGTCATGGGTTGAATCAGATCGCGAACAACGCGTCTTTCCGCCGCGGAAGGCCGCGCTCTAGCCCGGGCCTCTTCTCGGGAATAGCCTTCCTTCAACGATTTTTGAACTATACCGCGCTGTATCTTCTGAAAATCTTGGGAAATGGGCACCTTCCCATACGGTATCTGCGCTTGCAGCCCGAAGGTGTAC
>NZNM01000142.1 GCA_002694885.1 Opitutaceae bacterium
AAACAGAACCTTAATGAACAGCCCGGATACCAAGGGAGCCAAGAGCAGCACTCCCATGGGCGTCCCGATGGCCGAACCCAACACCGCCCAGCGCAGCATGGGCCATTCGATTGGTTGTTTTCGGCAGAGAATGAAAATCGTGGCGCTCGTCATGCCGATGCTCTGAATCGCGAAGCTGAAATCTCGTCCCAGCGTCGGCGCCTCGCCAAACAGGAGAACCAACACTGGAAAACCGACCGTTCCTCCGCCCATGGGGGTTGAGCCCGCCGCATAGGACCCGAGGGCCATCGCAAGAGCAATCCCCCAATGCTCAGCCAAAGTCTGCCAGTGGTCCCCAACCCAGAGGATCGACAACCAAACGGCATAAAACCCGACCAGCCAGATTAGCCACGGACGAAGCGCTTTGATTCCCGATCTCGACATGGCCAGGCAAACTCTAGCATTAAGCGACGGATTCAAACTCTAATTCTTTCTGCCAAAGGGAAATTAGATAGAAATCTCGGTCAAAAACTCGCCTATTCTTTATACCCGCTCAGATCCAAAAAATACTCGATATTACGACGATCAGTAGCTACGAACCTCTCTAGATTCGCAAAAACAGTATCCAAGGTGGCGATTTTGGACCGAATTGAGTCGTAGCGAACCTCTGCACCCCGCCCGAAAATGAACATTATCAAAACGGACAATCGCATTACCCGCCGACAAATGCTTCGCGGGGCCGGAGTCGCTCTTTAGCTGCCTTTTCTGGAAGAGATGCTCCCGCCTTTCACCCAGCGGCTCTTCGCGACGTCAGCACCTGACAAAAAAGCGCCTCGGCGTTTTCTGGGAATCTGCAACAACTTGGGCGTGCTTCCGGACCGCTTTTTTCCCGGCGCCGGCGGCAAGGACTATGAGCTTTCTCCCTACCTCCATGAGATCGAAGCCCACAAAGCGAATTTCACTGTTCTTAGCGGCGTTTCCCATCCCGGAGTCGATGGTTCTCACTCGTCCGATGTTTCTTTTCTCACTGCCGCTCCCCACCCCTGAGGAGGCGGATTTCGCAACACCATTTCCCTCGATCAAGTAATTGCCCGGGAAATCGGCCACTTCACCCGCTACCCGTCCTTAACTCTAGGCGTCAATGCCAAGGAGGGTCGGCGCAGTCTTTCCTGGACAGATGCCGGGGTACTAATTCCTTGCGAAAACAAGGCTTCCAACGTCTACAAGCAGCTATTTCTCCAGGGCTCACCGGAGGAGGTTGAGAATCAGATTCGCAAGCTCAAGCTCGGTGCGAGCATCATGGATTCGATCGCGGATCAGTCGAAATCCTTGAACCGCCGATTGGGCAAAAACGATCGCGAGCGTATGGATCAATACACTACGGCGGTTCGAGAAGTCGAAAAGCGCATGAAGGAGCGTCAGGACTGGGAACGCTTGCCCAAGCCAACGACAACCGAAGCCATGCCCGAAGACCCCGACAGTCCAGCCCAGTACATGGAAAAAACGGAACTCATGTACCGCATGGCCCGACTCGCATTCGAAACGGATTCCACACGCAGCATCACCCTACTACTGGATAGCAACAACTCGCCTACTATTCGAGTTCCCGGAGCCGACATCTCAGACGGCTACCACAACCTTTCCCACCACGGCAAAAACGAGAAGAAGCTTTCTCGGCTAGACGCCATCGATCGGCAGCACATGCGCCTCGTCGGGAATCTTATCAACGATTTGCAGAACTCTACCGATGGAAATCAATCCAATCTCCTGGAGAACACCATCGTCATGTACGGCAGCAATTTTGGCGATGCCAGCAAGCACACGACAGACAACATGCCTGTCATCGTTGCCGGAGGACGCCTAAAGCATGGCCAGCACTTGGCCTTCGATCGTGACAAGAATTACCCGCTCCCCAACCTCTTCGTCAGCATGCTCCAATCCATGGATATCGAATTGGAACAGTTCGCCACCTCGACTGGTACTATGACTGGGTTGGATGTCGCTTAGGATAGCGTTAGGATTCGTTGTAGAAAAGTAGAACAGGCATCTTCTTGTTCTGGGCTACGCTCGAATAGCGACGACTGACCTGCTTCGACGCAGGCTGGAAGCCCGTGCTACTATTCCTCAGATTCAAAGCGCTCTTTAAGGGAACCGGCGCTACAATGCCATTGACACTGGAATGCCTAATTAACTTTCTCGAACCATCCATTTCCATTAAGACCCCATGATAGATCGACGAACCTTCGCAACTCGCGCTATCACGGCTAGCCTGGCAGCCAGCTTGGCCCCTAATTTGTTTAGCGCCTCCACGAACTCCTCCAATTCAGACGTCCGTCTCGGATTCATCGGCGTGGGCGGGCGAGGAACCGGGGTTCTTGAAACGCTGCTGGAAATGGAGGGCGTGCAATTTCCCGCCATCTGCGATGTTATCGGTAAGAATCTGGCTCAGGCCCAGAAGCTGGTGGAGGAATCCGGACGAGATCGCCCCGAAGCGTATCTAAAAGGACCCTACGACTATCGGCGACTGCTAGAGCGGGATGATCTTCACGGGGTCGTGATCGCTACACCATGGCGCTGGCACATCCCCATGTCGATTGACACGCTCAACGCTGGAAAAGCCGTGGCCTGTGAAGTAGGTCCCGCCAATTCCACAGAGGAGTGCTGGGAGCTCGTTCGGGCAGCCGAAGGGTCGCCCGCTTCTTGCATGATTCTAGAAAACGCCTGCTATCGCCGCAACATGATGGCGTTGCTCAACATGACGCGACAAGGATTGCTAGGCGACCTGTTACAATGTCGTGGCGGTTATTTGCATGATTTGCGAAAGCGTATCATTCTCGGCAAAGGCACTGGCGTTTCCTTGCCAACAGGTGGCGACTATCGCACCCGCCAAAACCAGATTCGCAATGGAGACATCTACCCCACTCACGGACTCGGACCGCTCGCTCAAATATTAGATATAAACCGCGGCAATCGCTTCGTGTCCCTGTCCGCTTTCGCCACCAAGAGCAGTGGACTGCAGACGTGGACTAATCGAAACCTCCCATCCGATCACCCAGCCCAACAATACGAATGGGCCATGGGGGACGTAGTGACCTCGATAATACAATGCCAGAATGGCGAGAACGTCGTCCTCACCCATGATTGCGCTCTACCCCGCCCAAAATCATTCGGCTGGCAGATTCAAGGCACGCTAGGAATCTACAATGAAGAAGCCAATGGGATTCACATCGACGGGCGCAGCAAAGGCCATCAGTGGGAGCCCTTCGAGAAATACCAAAGCGAGTTCGAGCATCCCGTTTGGCAACGCTACCAGAAAATCGGAATTCGCGGAGGTCACGACGGTGCTGACTTTCTGGAATTGTCCGCCTTTGTCGAGATGCTGCGGCAAGATAAGCCTGCTCCCTTGGATGCTTACGACATGGCCACTTGGATGGCCATCACCCCCCTTTCCGAACAATCAATCCAACTCGGCGGCCAACCCGTGCCCTTCCCTGATTTCAGCGATGGCAAATGGAGGAACCGCGAGCCCTCATTCGCTTTGACGTAAACGATCGCCTAATCCGAAACATAGGCGGGGTTGATTATCCTTAACCGGTCGCTTATCATTGAGAGAAGCATTAAAAGTGCCCGGCTGACTAGGGACAGTCAGCCCTACCTGAACTACTAAACTCACTCTTCACCATTCAGTAATCGCCACTCACTGCTTTCAATCTTTCGACTCGTTCTCATTCTAGCCTCTTGTTTGAGTGCCACTCTCTCTTTTTCCACCTCCAATCCTCCTCCAGGCATTCCGATTCCTCCGGAGATTAGGGCTGAGCTTGAAGAAGGGGTCGCAGAACTCAGGGAAACAATCGAGGAGCTGAGAATCCAAGCCGTATCGAATCCAAAGATACGCGAATTCCTTCCCGATGTCGTGATCTACTATAACGCGGTTTACTACGCTTTAAAGCACGATCAGTTCTATCGGGAAAAGGATCCTAACGATTTCCAGATCGCATCCGAATTTCTCCGAAAAGGAATGGAACGAGCGGTTTCTTTAAAAGAGGGCCAAGCTCCTTGGACCCAGATTCGATATAGTGGAGGACCGCTTGTCTAGCCGTAGCCATGGCGGAGGCTAAAGACGGTCCTCCCTACCTTATTCAGCGCAATTACAAGCTCCGGCGCCAGTGGAGGAGCATGGCTTTCAGTTTGGCGCTTCGCTCGGGGTAGCGTTCGGCGAGGTTTTCCTGTTCGCCGATGTCGTTTTTCAGGTTGAAGAGCTTTGTATCCGTTCCGTCATCATTGGTAAGCAGTTTCCAATCGCCATCGCGGATGGCATTGGTCGGGCTGATGAAATCCTCGTTGCCAGGCTTCAGAATTCCTGGATTTCCTGCGTATTCCCAGAATACCGGAGCACGGCGCTTGATCGTCTCGCCTAGCAAGGCTGCGCTCATGTCGAATCCGTCCAGTTTCCAATCATCGGGCGGGCTTGTATCCGCTAAAGCATGCAAACTGGGAAAGAGATCCACTGCGGCTACAATGGTCGAATCATTGGTCTTCCCCGCCGGGACTCTTCCCGTCCAGCGAATGATAAATGGCATGCGGATCCCGCCTTCGTACAAGCTCCATTTGCGGCCGTAGAAGTCGCCCGTCCATCCCGGAGGCATAAATCCGGCTTCATAATAGCGCGGCCAGTCCGTGGGGCCATTGTCGCTGGTAAATATAATAATGGTATCCTCTCCCAGCCCGAGTTCGTCAACGGCATCAACCAAGCGCCCGAATTCGCGGTCCATGTTATCTAATACAGCATAGAACTGCTGAACGAAGGGATTTTCGGAAAAGCGATCGTACTTTTCCATCCAAGACTCATGAGGCTCATGGCGATCGTGAACGTCGTTGGGAAAAACATGCAGATAGAACGGATCCTCCTGATGCCGCTTCATGAAATCGATGGCCCGATCCACGTAGATTCCCGTGGTTTCCCATTTCTCCACGTACTCGATTCTGCCACGGCCCAGCTTAGCGCTTTGCCCGTTCAGACCCGTCTTGGAAAACAGAATACGATCACCGAGCCCCTCGAAAGATACCAGCGATTCCTGAAATCCGTAGGCCTGGGGAAAGGGCGCCACCACATCGCGCCCGCCACCCATATGCCACTTGCCGAAATGGGCAGTCGCGTAGCCCTTGGCCTTGAAGCTCTTGGCCATGGTTTGGACATTCGGGTCCAGATAGTCGACCATGTTGCGCTCGCGATTCTGTTTCTTGGAGGCAAAGTGGGCCCAAACCCCATAGCGGCCCGGCGCTTGACCCGTATTCAGCGCCACACGCGACGGGGAGCAAATCGGCGAATTGCTATAGTAGTTGGTCAGCTTCAGACCTTCGCGAGCGAACTGATCGATACGCGGCGTTTCCATGTCCGGATTCCCGAAGCACGACGGGTCCGCATAGCCCATGTCATCTACATAGAAGATGATTACGTTGGGTGAATCTTCAGTTCGCTCTGCAAAAGCGGCGAATGGAAGGGACAGGGAGAGTATTAGATGGGCAAGAACAAGGGCGATGAATTTCATAACCAGATTAAGATTCGATCTCAAAGAAAGTGTCCAATAAGTCGATTTCCATTTCATAATTGGTAGGACTGACTGTCCCTACCATCTCCAAATGTTTAAAATGCATTTATTGGACACTTTCTAAATTTTCACTCTGTCGAACGCTTGGCCGGCTTCGGGAAAACACCCACTTGATTGGCCCAAGCGAGCCAATCTTTGGACAGTCTCGCCAAAACTTCCGGACGGCTTTTAGCCAGGTCATTCGTTTCCGAACGGTCCGCCTCGATATCGTACAATTCCCAATTCTTTTCATCAGGACCACCCGGCACCGACACTTTAGAACCGACAAGCTTCCACTTTCCGTCCATCAGGGCAGCATTATCTTCATGCTCGAAGTATAAAGGCTTCGAGCGTTTCAGCGATTTTCCTTTAAACGCTGCGGCTAGGGAAACGCCTGTCAGCTCCGGTATCGCGTTGCCAGCGTAGGAGCGAGGGTATCTTGCTCCCGTCAATTCATAGACCGTCGGAGCCAAATCGATTAGGTAAGCAGGATCCGAATACCACTTCTTACTAGCCTTGATGCCATTCGGCCAATGAGCGATAAACGGAGTCGAGAGCCCACCCTCATGAGTATAGTGCTTGAACTTGCGAAAAGGCGTATTGGAAGCGTTGGCCCAAACCTCGCCATAGGCAGGTCCCGCTCCATAGGTGCGTTCCCAGGTTTCTAAATCGTGCGGGTCCGTTCGGCCTCCGAGCTTACCTCCTTCTTGGCAGGCGCCGTTGTCGGAGAAGAACATGATGAGGGTGCTATCTAATTGGCCTGACTCCTTTAGATAGGCTACCAGATTTCCGATATTCTGGTCCATCCGGTCGATCATCGCTGCATAGTTGGCCATGCGAAGATCCATCTCGGTTTTCTTAGCTTCGTCCATCTCCTCCCAGGCTACGTGGGAGCGCTCGCTCAGCTTCCAATTCTCGTCTATCAGGCCAAGCTCCCGTTGTCGCTTGAGCCGCTGCTCGCGCAAGGCATCCCAACCCATCTTGTATTTGCCGATGTACTTTTGAACCTCCTCCTGATGAGCGTGCAAGGGCCAGTGGGGCGACGTATAGGCGAGATATAGAAAGAAGGGACGATCCTTTCCCGCATTCTCCTCTTTGATAAAGCGAATCGCGTTATCTGTGAAGGCATCCGTCGTGTAGTAGCGCCGGTCTGTCGTGCTTTCCTGATTTTCGATATGCGTATTGCCTTCAGTGATACCGCGCGGATATTCGGGATAAAAGAAATTAGTCGCTCCCGCCAGGCAGCCATAGAACTTCTCGAAGCCGCGCTGCAATGGCCAGCGATCCTGCTTGTTCATTCCTAAATGCCACTTGCCGGCAAGGATTGTGGCGTAGCCATTTTCCTTGAGAACTTCCGCCATGGTCACGCAATCGCGATTCAGGTGTCCCCGATAATTCGGAAAATCGGGTCCGTGATCATATTTGAAGGTTTCCGGCGGATTCGTCATCCAGCCGATCCCCGTCTGATGCGGGTGCAGTCCCGTCATCAGAGACGCCCGCGTTGGACAACAGCGCCCGCTGTTGTAGAAGCGAGAAAACGTCATGCCGTTAGCGGCCAGGTTATCGAGACTGGGTGTCTCGATTTCCCCGCCATAGGCCCCGATATCGGAGAAGCCCATGTCATCGGCCAGAATGATGATTACATTCGGTCGGTCCGCCGCGCTGGCCAGACAGAGCGAGAGTAGCAGCAAAATAAGTGAGAGAAACTTAATTGAGTATTTCATAGGGAGATCGGGAGATATTGTAGTTAAATAATTGGGATCATTTTAGTGGAGGTCTTGTAGGAGCGGCTTTACGCCGCGATCAGACATTTTAATCGTGGGATAAACCCGCTCCTACGGATTAAAACGTACTATACCATTAAAATCATATTATCATTTAGTAACAATTCGTGGTTACGATTTTCCAGCCTACCTTGGTATAGGCAGACTGCTCGATTGGGTGCGGTACTTGTCAAGGAGCTCTTTCAACGTCACCGACTTTTCCGGGTGCTTACGATAGAGATTGGTGGTTTGCTTGGGATCCTCCCTGAGATTGTATAGCTCCGCCGATTCATTGTCATCGTTTACCCCCAAAGCAACTAAGACCGGCTTAGGCTCCGCGTTGTCTGCCCCATTGGGACCATCGATGTAAACCCAGTCCCCCATGCGTATAGCGAAGTTGCCTCGAGCGCTATGATGCACGATGGCTTCTCGAATGCGTTCATTCAATTGCTCGCCTTTCAGAACAGGTAGAATGCTATAGGAATCTTCGGCTGACCCTGACGGGAGGTCGTAGTCTACGATATCCGCTATCGTCGCCATGATATCCGTTAGGCAGATGACTTCATTTGATTGCGATCCAGCCGGTATTTGATCCCGCCAGCGAGCGATGAAGGGAACGCGATGTCCTCCTTCATAGAGATCGCGCTTAGCTCCCCGGCGTCCATTGGAGCTCCAGTGATCGTATTCTTGAATATGGTCGTAGGTATTCGTTTCCGCCCCATTGTCCGCAGTAAAGATCACCAGTGTGTCATCCCCCACTCCGTTTTCCTCCAAAGCGTCCAAGAGCTCACCCACCGCATCGTCAAGCTCCACTACGAAGTCGCCAAATACTCCACACTCGCTCTTCCCAATAAATTGCTGATTGGGATTGATCGGTCGGTGCGGGCAAATGGGAGCAAAATAAGCGAAAAACGGCGTATCCGATTCTGCGTTACGCTCGATAAACGCTTTAGTCTTTTCCACCCAAGCGGGGATCATCTGTTCGAATGTGAAGCCTGGGGATCGGAAACCGCTGTCGTTGTTGCCCCCAATTATTTTGCTGGGAATGTGAGTCAGGTCGAACGGTTCCGAGGGCTCGATCAACACCATTCGGTTTTCCATAAACCCCCACGCGGGCCTAGACAGACCGAAGTAATAGGTGAAACCCGCATCCAAGGCGCAATAGACGGCGGGAGCGCTCCAATCGATATTCTCCGGCTCCTGCTTTCCCGATGGGTCTTTGAGCGCCCATTGCTCGCCTAAATGCCATTTGCCCACGGAAGCGGACGCATAGCCAAAGTTCTGAAGCATGGCGGGAATGGTCAGTCGCTCTCTCTCAATCAAGGGAGGAGATCCCATGCTCAGCACGCCACGCTTGAGCGATGACCGCCACGCGTACCGGCCCGTCAGCACCCCATAGCGTGTCGGCGTACAAACGCCTGAGGGGCTATGGGCATCCATAAAATTCATCCCTTCAGCAGCGAGTTGATCCAGGTGCGGCGTTGGGATTTTCGATTCCGGATTATTGACCGACAAATCGCCCTGGCCCAAATCGTCAGCCAGGATGAGGAGGATGTTTGGGCGGTCGGATGCGAACAAGGAGGCGGCGGATACAGCGAAACCAAATAAACAAATGCGTAGGCAAATAAGACCTTTCATGAGATGTGGGGAGCCTAGAGCCAATAGGTTGAAAGGTAGGGAGGATCGGCTCGATCCTCCAAAATGTGAAGACGGAGGACCGAGACGGTCCTCCCTACCCAAAGAATGTTGCAAACGGCCAGCATCCAAAACCAAATCGAATGAACTTATGCCCATCTAAGGATCTCCTTTCATCAATAGATATGCTCTCCGCGCTTGGCAGCCGCATGGGCTTCTCGGGTATCCAAGGGAGCTCCCGGATCATTTTGGTCGTGCATCCAAAGGTCCAGCTCTCGACTGAGCTCGGCCTTGATCTCGGCATACCTTGGATCGCCAGCCAGATTGACCTGTTCGTGAGG
Organism: Opitutaceae bacterium; assembly: GCA_002694885.1. Taxonomy (GTDB): domain Bacteria; phylum Verrucomicrobiota; class Verrucomicrobiia; order Opitutales; family Opitutaceae; genus Pelagisphaera. The sequence continues at coordinate 9,307 of NZNM01000142.1, forward strand.
GTCTTGGGTAGTGTGATACAAATGCTCGGGCGGGCGCTTCATATAGCGCTTCACAATTCTCGCCGCTTTCTCGGTTTGCCCACTCTCGAACATCCACGTGCCCCAATAAGGGTTGTTCAACGCGCCATCGCCTCTAATTCCCATGAGGTGTTTCTCAATGTAGATGTCGTCTGGACTCAGATTTCGGATATAGCGGAATTCGCCATTGGTGACAGTGCGAATTGGATACGCGGGTCCTTCCGGAATATTGTTATGAACGCCATACGCGTAGTTTCGATGGGACGCATTCTCGTTGGCTAAAGCATGGGCAAAACTCGTTCCGTCAAAATCGAATTCTTTGGGATCGCCACCGCCAATCTCCACTAGAGTGGGAGCCACGTCGGTATACTGCACGATGGCATCGGTACGCTTGCCCACTGGGGTTTCTCCAGGCCAGCGGGCTATCAGAGCGGTGTGCAGCCCGTTGTCCCAATTGGTCCATTTGCATCCGGGAAATTGCGAACCTTGCTCGGAGGTGAAGAGCACCAGCGTATTGTCCGCTTTGCCAGTCGCTTCCAATGTATCCAAAATTTCCCCAACTTGCCCATCCATGTAGGTGATCTCGGCGAGATAGCGGGCGAATGCATCACGAGTAACTTCCGTATCGACCAAGTAAGGGGGGAGATCGATCTTGTCATCGGGATACTGGGATCGGTCGCCCATCACCCAAGGCACATGCGGTTCGACCAAGGCAACGACCAAGCAGAAAGGCTGATCATCGTCGCGAACCATAAACTCCTTCACCCCATTCAAGTCATGTTCCTGAGTCGGTGATCTTACCGCGCTCCGGTCGAATCCTCCAACTGTCTCAAACGGGTACGCTATCTTCGGTACGACATGGACCTTTCCTGCCAATCCAACGCGGTACTTCAAAACCCCTAAGTAGTGAGGCAAGCTCTTGGTGTCCGGACGACTCCCCGAATGGTTCCAGGCTGCTCCGTTGCGCATCGGGTACTGCCCAGAATAGAGCTCTGAACGGCAAGGCAGGCACATCGCTTCGGATAAGTAGGCTTTATTGAAAACGAGGCCTTCCGATGCGAGCCGGTCGATATTCGGTGTCTTGGCATTGCGACCCCCGTATACGGGCAAGTCGTTGTGGGTGCAGTCGTCAGCAATAATGATCAGCACATTAGGCTGGTCGTTGGCCACAAGAAGCGGACCGATGCTAAGGAAGGCGGATATCAGAAGAGTGATCCGTATCCAAATGTTCGAATTGCCAACGGCGCCATTCCCGTAAACGAGAGAGCCGAACGTGTCAGGGTCTGAGGAGAAGGGCATTATCTGAGATATAAGGGTGAAGACTTAGGGATAAAGGGTGAAGTAATCAAGGTAGCA
>NZNM01000143.1 GCA_002694885.1 Opitutaceae bacterium
TCTTTAATCCGCCACCGTGAAACCAGACAATCGTAGGAAACCTGCTCACGCTATTCGGATAGTAAAGATCGAGAACGCAACGTTCTTTGATGTACCTATCTTTATCTCTTAGACTATCTGAATAGTAAGCCAGGTTTTCTTCAATCGAGTAGGATGCGGCCAGTCCGTTCGAAAAAATTGCCGTCCCAAATGCAGCTATCAGCAAAATGGATTTATGACGCGGCCTGAACCAAAATTTCATGTTGGCCTTGCTAAACCATCTACTTTCAATAGCAATGCCAAACCCCGTCCTCAATCCGTTGCTGCCCATTGCTCCTCCTATCGCCTAGCCTCTCAATTCTTCAATCTAAGACATTGATTAACAAATGTAATTCTCCTCACTAGCAAAGAGGGCCAAACAGATTACTGTTGAAAACCCTCCGCTTGCTGATCATCACGCCTATTCAAGAATGACTCGAAGAAATACCCAAAGAAACCGAGGTCCCCGCCGTCGCGAACCAACCGATTTGAAACCCTCGATCATCACCGCATCGATCGCAAGCGTCGTACTCATCGGATTAGCCATGTTTATCGACAACCGGGAAAGCGCCCCTCAATGGGCTCTTATTCTTGGTCGCTTACACCTTGCATTGCTATACTTGCCTATCGGTTTCTTTGGCGTGCTCGCGATACTCGAGTATCTGGATAGTTCCAAAAACGGTCCGCGAATCGGAAAAGCCTGCCAAATCGTTCTAGACGTCACCGCTATCGTCGCTTCCGTTTCCGCATTAGTAGGAGTCCTTCTAGCGCTTCCGGGCGGCTACAATGAAGCCTTGCTCGATCGGCATCGGTGGCTAGGGGTCTTACTCGCGATATTTGCGTTTTGGTTGGTCGCTCTTCGGCACCGGGCCAGAAACAAGAGTCGCAGCGGTTTCTCGCTTTCCTATCATGGTGCCCTGGCAGCCACGCTGATCCTGCTGTTGGCTACCGCAAAAGACAGCATCACCCTTACCCATGGCACTGGCTACCTGAGCAAGGGACCGAACACCTCTTCGATGGCTGAAGAAGAGCCTCTGGCCATCGATGAGGCCGACATTTATGAAGATGTGATCAGCCCGATTTTCGAAGAATCTTGTTTCCAATGTCACGGACCAGACAAACAGAAAGGCGATCTGCGCTTAGACAGCTTCGAACTTGCTATGCAAGGCGGTGAACTAGGCGACACCATTGTTCCTAGCGATGCGGAAGCAAGCGAACTAATCTACCGTTTGCATCTCGAAATCGATGACGACGAACATATGCCGCCAGAAGGAGAGCCCCAGCCAACCGAAGGCCAAGAGGAAATCCTCGCTTGGTGGATACAGGCTGGAGCGCCTAGCGGAGGGATCGTAGCGGACCTGGAAATCCCTGGAGAGATCGAATCCGCTATTCTCGCCCACTTGAGCAATTCAGACGATGAGGATGTGGAAATCGTCGAGAAAATCGAGATTCCAAGGGTCCCGATGAAGGCATGGGAAGATATCGCCGCTGACGTGGACGCCTTGGACCAAGAGCCAAACGTATCCGTTCTTCGCGTCGCGCTAGATTCGCCAGCGGTAAGGGTGAAAAGCCCTTTTGGAGATGATAAGATCGACGACGGCGCCTTAGCAAAGCTCTCTCCCCTTGCAGACAATATAATCGAATTGGAAATCGGATTTAGCGACCTCACCAACGAAGGGCTGTCCATTGTTTCCGCAATGCCCAATCTGGAAAAGCTCTACCTACAAAAGACCGATATTAGCGATGAGGCTTTGACGCATCTAAAAGGACTTAACCGATTGCGGTACTTGAATCTATACGGTACTCAAATATCCGATACGGGATTGGACGAATTGTTCGACCTACCTAGCCTCACCAGCCTTTTCGTCTGGGAAACCAATGTTACCAAGGAGGCTGCAGACGCATTTAAAGAGCGTAAGCTGGCCCAAACGGGAGTCAAAGAGTGGGAAGCGGAAATCGAAGCCCTCAAGGCCAGAATTCGTGACGCCTCCATTTTGGTTGATACCGGTGTCGAACTAGAAGAATAGCTTAGTAAAGTCCGACTTTCAGTTGAGAGTAACAACGATTGATCTATGTTCTTGTGCCCAATAGTCCACGAGCATAGTTTAACTCGGTTCGAAGGCGAATTCAAAGACAGTCCACTCGTTCAATCATCGGAACTCACCTCAATATCAAACCAATGAATAGGCAATCCCGCGCTCCTTTCCCTCTCCTTATCATTCTCTACGCTATCATTGGCCTCTTCGCAGGCTGCTCGTCCAGCGATCGCATTGTCCTGAGAGGCGCCGTACAGTTTGACGAGTCGCATTCATTTACACGTACCCTACGGCACTTCCAAGAAAAGGTTGCGGAGTACTATGGCAAGCCTATCGAATTCGAGCTCTATTTGAATAGCGAGTTGGGATTGGAAAAGGACTACTTTGTCTACATGAGCCAGGGAATCTCCGTCGACTATGGAATCGTGTCCCCCTCTCACATGTCTACGTTTTCCAGGGCGGCGCCTTTGATGGATGTCCCCTTCCTGTTTCGTAATTCCGAGCACTGGGACAAAGTATTGGAAAGCGACGCCTTGGGTCCAATCGTCGAGGATGTCGAAAAACAGGCCGACGTTAAAATCGTTGGCTACGCAGGCGGAGGAACGAGACATCTTATCGTCAACCGGCCTGTACGCAACATGAATGAGCTCGAGAATCTCGACATCCGTGTAATGGGGGCACCCATACAAACACGCATATTTCAAGCCATTACCGCCGCTCCGACCGTAATCGCCTACAGCGAAATCTACAACGCCATCCAAACCGGTGTCATTGACGCCGCTGAAAACGAAGCCGCGGGAATCCAGCAAATGAAATTCTACGAAGTGGGACCGGAAATCTCGCTGACAGCCCACACGATAACCGTTAGACCTATCGCCTTTAGCGGAAAGACGTTTCGACGCCTTCCGGAAGATTTGCAAGCAGCTATCCTGAAAGCGGGGCGCGAAGCAGGCAGGTTCGGTCGAGAGCTCGAATCTAGTGAGGACAGCGCAATTTTAGCTAAAATGGAGGAGGAAGAAAAATTGCGGACCCACGAATTCGTGGAACGCGATGAACTATTGCGACGAGCGGAACCCGTGCTAAGCGAATACGCCCAAGAAATCGGGGCCGGCGATGTTCTCGCCCGTATTCGGGCAATCCGCTAACCGAATTTTCGACTTTGGCGGAATGAAGTCGTTTCTTGATGGATACCACACGTTTTTGCGTTGGAGTATTACAGCCCTAATGGGCTTGATGATCATTCCAGTTTTCCTTCAGGTTCTTTCCCGTTTTCTTGGCATCATTCCTCGCTATATTTGGACCGAAGAGGTCGCCCGGTTCTGCTTCGTCTGGATCATAATGATCGGCTCGATGATCGCAGTGCGGGATAGCAGCCACTTCGATGTCGATCTCATCCCAAGGCCAAAGCGATTTCGTTCGCAGGGAATCCTTCAGTTGATTCGACATATCGCCATGCTGGCTCTTGCAGGGATTTTCCTCTGCTACGGCATCGATTTCGCTAAATTCGGATTCGCTCAGAATTCCGAGATGAGCGGCATCAACATGCTAAGCATATACATATGCTTTCCATTGGCTGGACTAAGCTGGATCCTTTTTCTCGGAGAAAAGATCTATCAGGACATTCGCGTAATCCGCGGTGATCCCGATCCCAAATTGCGTCTATGAGCCCGGGAGAGGTAGCAGCAATCATGTTTGGCGTATTCGCCATACTTATACTTTTGCGTATTCCCGTATCTTTCGCCCTCGGCTTGGCTTGCATCCCTATATTGCTCATCGACCCGCGTCTCACACCATTCCTTCTCATCAACGAGATGTGGAAATCGTACAATGCTTTTATTCTCCTGGCCGTTCCCTTTTTCCTCCTTGCGGCAAATTTGATGAATTCCGCCGGCATAACCGAGCGTCTAGTCAGTCTTGCCAGAGCCACGGTGGGCCATCTCCCCGGCGGCCTGGGTCACATAAATGTCATGGTCAGCATGCTTTTCGCCGGAATTTCCGGTTCATCCACCGCAGACGCCGCCGGTATCGGATCACTGCTGATCCCAGCCATGAAAAAGCAGGGATACGATACAGAATTTTCAGTCGCTATCACCGCGTGCTCCTCAGTTATGGGGGTCATTATTCCGCCAAGCATTATGATGGTCGTTTGGGGCGGTTTGATGTCCGTGTCGATAGGCGGGCTTTTCTTGGCTGGCGTCGTGCCCGGAGCCCTGATCGCCATCTTCATGATGGGCACGGTGCTCATTTACGCCAAGGCCCGCATTTACCCAATCTACCAACGGGCGTCATTCAAAGAGTTCCTTCAAGCGTTCGGAAAGTCGGTTTTCGCCCTAGTGACCCCCGCCATTATCGTTGGTGGCATCGTCGGCGGCATCTTTACCCCGACCGAAGCGTCCGTTGTCGCCGTCATTTACTCGGCAATTTTAGGAGGCGTGGTATACCGAACAATTGGCGCCAAAGAATTTCCCAAAGTTCTCTACAATTCGGCCCGTCTCGCTGCTATATCGCTCTTTTGTATTGGAACCGCCTCAGCATTCGGCTGGCTGCTCGCCTACTTCCGTGTCCCCCAAGCATTGGTGGATTTTATTTCTGGATACGGTACAAGTATCGCCACGACAGGATTGCTCATCGCTATTTCCTTCCTGCTCATTGGCATGTTCATCGACGCCATACCCGCTATCATCATCCTCGGCACCATTCTCCTGCCACTAGCAGAAAGCGTCGGCATGCACCCCATCCACTTCGCCATCATTGGCGTCATATCGCTCGCATTCGGCCTCGTCACGCCTCCCTACGGCCTCTGTCTTCTCATCTCCTGCTCAATTGGTGGAATCGCTGTTTCCAAAGCCTTGAAGGACGTGGCAGCCCTACTGCTTCCGCTCCTTATCCTTCTCGGACTGGTTATCCTCTTTCCGGAAATGATCCTCTTTCTTCCCCGCTGGCTAACGCCCCAGTTTATGTGAGAGGGTCACGAAACCGGATCATAAAGGACTCCTTAGTATTTTAGTTGGCAGGCGGTCCAGCGACCGCTCATAGACTTAAATTTACATGGTTTCCGGTGTAGGAAGCTCGCTTGCGAGCGATTGACACGCTGTACTGAACCCTCATTGATTCGCTCGCAAGCGAGCTTTCTACAGAAAAATTTTAGGCATTTTCATTTTGCTGATGCAAACGTGCACTAACAAATAGGCCGGCGCTCAAAAACGCCGACCTAGAAAACGAATCGCATCCCAAAGAGACGCTCTACAAGTCACGAACTACTTCCTTATCCTGCGGCGAGCTGCTGCCAGGCCAACCAGCCCGAGGGCGAGCAAGGAAAGCGTGGCGCCCGTATACGGAACACCCATGTAGAACAGCTGGCCCTGGTGTCGGTAGCCGTTCTTTGTAAGGTTCATTACTTGCACCGCAGAACCCGTGTAGTTATCCATCACCGACGTTCCGAACATGTCTTGTACCAGTTCTAAAAAGTCCCCAGTATTAGACGTGCTGGTGATCTCGCCTTCCAAATACCAAAAAGTATTCTGAAGCTGGGAGGCATGCGTCGAATCTCCGTAGGTAAAGTCGGTCAACGTTCCGAGGGCGAATTGCTCATACAAATGCGCTGTGCCTTTGGGAATTATGTCCTTATTGCCAACTTTTACGCCTCCTGCTCCACCATTAGTAGCTCCGTTATTGAGGACCACATCATAAGTGTGCCCGGGATTGCAGAACTCGTTCTTTTCCATGCAGAACGTACCGAAGCAGACGCCATCCGTCGATAACCCATTAGCGTAGTTACCAATTACGTACTAAAGTTCCGCGTTAGGATCAGCCCGATAGTTCCCCGACGAGCCTGAGTCGAAAGTGCTCAGCGTGACTTGAGAAATCGCAAGAGACCCTGAAAGGCCAACTGAAAGGAAACTAACAACTGCTAGTACTTTCTTCGGTAGATGCATTTTCATTGATTCTGATATGAGTTAGTGGCCACTCTCGTTTCAAAATATCTATGGACGATCGGCCGTGTTTATCTGAGCCCCTATTATAATCCTTCATAGTCTATCCTGTAAATCAGGCTTCATCTTGTTCGAACGCTACGCACTTCGCCTAAGGTACCCTAACCCTAGGGTAGACTACCCAACCCTGGGGTGCGGCCCTCACGTCGTTGCAGGTTGTTCCCCTCAAATAAGTGGCGCAATTTGCCTTCCATTCTGTCGCTCCTTAAATCATTTTCAATTTCAAAGCTACCCTATGACCATCGAAGAAAATCAAGCCAAAGGCCTCTGGAGCAGAGTTCGCGTTCTTCTCGGCGTTCGAGACTCTCATCATGGATTATCCGAAGTGGACGAATTTGGTATTCAAATTCCGCCTGCTCGCTTAAGATATGATGTCGCTGGCACGAACGATCTGGATTGGTTTCTCGAAGGCGGGCGATTGGGCGTTAAAACACTCGAGTCTACGCTTGAAAGCCAGAATCTGGACTTAGCTTCTTTCGGCTCGGTGCTCGATTTCGGCTGCGGCTGTGGCCGGGTGCTGAGACACTTATCTGATTTCACCGAAACGCAACTGCACGGAACCGATATCAGTCGCAAGGGGATCGCTTGGGCCGATCGCCATCTTAATTTCGCCGAATTCGGCACGAACAAGCTAAATCCGCCAACACGTTATCGTCCGGATTCCTTCGACTTCATCTACGCCTTCTCTGTATTCACTCACTTGTCACACGATCTCCAAAAAGCCTGGATGAGCGAGATGCATCGAATTCTGAAACCGAGTGGCTATTTGCTTATCTCAGTACACGGAACGCACTACAGAGATAAGATTCCCGAAGAGCTTCAAAGCGAGTTCGACAAAGGTAAACTCGTGGTTACTGGAGTTCGGCAAAATGGCTCAAATCGCTGCGCGGCATTCCATCCCGAGGACTACGTTCGCGAACACATGGCCAACGAACTCGGATTTGATATTCTTCAGCGCGCGTCACGCGGGGCATTGGGGAATCCCGAGCAGGACGTCTACTTGATGCGATCCGTTTAAAAGCTCAGCCCATGGTCCGTATATTCTTAGTCTCGATCACCATATCGGCTGTCGCGCTAGCAAAGCCCAACCCCCCTGAGCTGCCTCGGGAATTCAGAGCTGCTTGGGTAGCTACGGTTTATAACATTGATTGGCCCAAGAAGGCTGGGCTCGACCCGGAAAGGCAAAAAGAAGAACTGATCGATTTGTTCGATACATCAGCCCAAACGGGATTAAACGCCATCATCCTACAAGTGCGTCCCGCTGCGGACGCTTTGTATCAGTCCGCATACGAGCCCTGGTCCCCTTACCTTACAGGTGAAATGGGTCGCGACCCTGGCTACGATCCCCTTGAATTCGCTATCCAAGAAGCGCACAGAAGAGGCCTCGAGCTTCACGCCTGGTTCAATCCATTTAGGGCTCAAACGAACTACAAAAACAAGATCTCCAGCAACCACATAGTAAATACGCGTCCCGATTGGGTTAAGCGTTATGGGGACTATCTTTGGCTCGATCCCGGCAATCCAGAAGCCCGACGTTACTCGCTCCAGGTCATGCTCGATGTCGTGGAACGCTACGACATTGATGGCGTTCACATGGATGACTATTTTTACCCTTACCCCTATCCTTCGAATGACAAACCGCTCCCTTTCCCAGATGTGGATTCGTTCGAACGATTCGGTCGTGGCAAGCTGGACAACTGGCGGCGCTCCAATATCGATAATTTTGTTAAGGAACTATACCAGGAAGTTCGGAAGACCAAACCCTGGGTAGATATAGGCATCAGCCCTTTCGGAATCTGGAAACCCGGCGTACCCAAGGGCACTGAGGCCAGCTTAGACGCCTACAGTCTCCTATACGCCGATGCTCGCAAATGGCTCCGCAAAGGCTGGGTAGATTATATGATGCCACAGCTTTATTGGAGCATTGATTCCAAAGGTCAGAGCTTCCCAAAACTCTTGAACTGGTGGGTCGGAGAAAATCAAAAGGGTCGACATTTGTGGCCGGGAATCGCTACCGACCGGGTGGGCGATCAACGCCACGCTGCTGAAATGGCCAACCAAATTTCCCTAATTCGAAACGTGAACCGCGGCTACCCAGGGCACTCTCACTGGAGCGCCGACAGCGTAGTCAATGACCAGAGGGGCGTACGAAAACTTTTGATACGAACGACTTATCAGTCTCTTGCCCTTACTCCACCAAATCGTTGGCAAAAGAACAAAGCGCCAGAAACTCCGACTTTCGTTCTCACCCCATTTGGGGAAACTCTGAACCTCCGTCTAGCCCCTCAAGAAAACATCCGATTCTGGATAATCCAAAGCAAGACAGGAGAAAACTGGTCTACATCCGTCATTGATAGTAAAATTCAAAACATCACAGTCGAACCGGCCGAAGCGATAGCGGTTTCGGCCTTGGGATTAACCGGAATCCTAAGTGCGCCTGCCATCTTCTCCGAATGAAGACTAGCGGGACATTGATCGGCAACAACCGCCTAGTAGCCTCTCTCAACTAATTTCAACCAGTCTCAATTTGAAACCCGATCGACAATTACCAGCTTCCGCTTCAAGCGCTGTCGTCCGCTTGCAAGCCGATGGGACCGCGAGTTCATTGAACGATCAAGTCGCCGTCGAGGAACCTCTCGAAATTCGCATAGGCAACCGGCCATTCGTAGTGACGATGCGGACCCCAGGGAATGACGAGGAACTGGCGGCAGGCTTTATGACAAGCGAGGGAATTGCCTCCAGCAAAGCGGATTTCCGCGAAATTGATCGATGCCCTCTTTCTTCAAATCCAGAAAACACCATTCGAATCAGGTTTAGCGATAAAATAGATGGGCAGTCTGTCGAATCCCGACGGTATGGCGCTGTTTCCTCCAGTTGTGGCGTCTGTGGCAAGACGTCGATCACGGCCATAGGAAATTCGCACACACAAATTGAGAGCGATTTAAAGGTAAGGCGACAATTGCTCTTCGATCTTCCAGAACGGCTCCGAGAGAACCAAGTAGTTTTCGATCGCACCGGCGGCCTGCATTCCTCCGGAATATTCAACCAGGATGGGGAGTTGGTATGCCTTCGAGAAGATGTCGGACGCCATAACGCGCTCGACAAAGCTATTGGTTACTCGCTTCTCAATGGAGTCTGGCCACTAAATGAGCATATTCTTCTAGTTAGCGGCCGCGTTTCTTTCGAGATTATTCAAAAAGCTCTGGCGGCAAAAATTCCATTAGTAGCTGCCGTTTCCGCTCCATCATCACTCGCTATCGAGGTGGCCAGAGAATACGGTGTCACGCTTATTGGATTCCTTCGCCCGCCCAAAATGAACGTCTACTCTCATCCTCAGCGTATCCTCGACTAAAACTGCTTTACCGCTGCCAGTCGTTCTAAACCAATTGGGAACTTGGGTATCGAGAATCTGTCCTTGTAAACTATTCTACTTCACCGGCCCTTCTTCCTCAAATTTTATGTCTTCATGAAAAAACTAGCCTTGATAGTATTCTTTTTCTGGTTACCTTTAGCTCCACTGGTCGCTCAAGATAAACAGCCGCTTACTAAAGCGGATATTCTCAATATGGTTGATGAGCTATCCAATTGGGGCCGCTGGGGATCCGACGACGAACTCGGGGCCATCAACCTGATCACTCCAGAAAAGCGACGACAAGCCGCTAGGCTCGTGAGAGAAGGCATATCCGTCTCCATGGCTCGCGACGTGGAAACGGAAATAGCTGCAGACAACCCAAAACCCTTCGTACACACCATGCTCTCCGACGGGCAAACGCTTCATGCCCAATGGTGCTCTGACAACTTTTCCGTGTCCTATCATGGATTCGCCCACTCGCACATCGATTCGCTCTGCCACTACGTCCATGAGCAGACGCTCTACAACGGCATTTCCGCCAAAACGGTAACACCGAATGGCGCCCGCAAACTAGATATTCACAATCTAAAGAACGGCATATTCACTCGTGGAATCCTCATTGATATTCCCGCTCTTAAAGGCCTGGACTACTTGGAACCCGGAACTCCAATCTACCCTGAAGACCTGGAAGCTTGGGAAGAGAAAGCGGGTGTTAAAATCTCTTCCGGTGACGTCGTATTGATCTATACAGGACGCTGGGCTCGAAGGGAAGCCGTCGGCCCCTGGAGCGGCAGCCAAGCGGGACTCCATGCAACAGCGGCTCGCTGGCTTGGAAAACGGGACATTTCAGTTCTGGGAAGCGATGGTGGCAGCGAAGTTTCCCCTTCAGGGATTCCTGGAGTCAATAGCCCGGTGCACCTTCTCATGCTGCATTCACTTGGCGTACATATGCTGGACAATCTGGATCTCGAAGCCCTGAGCGACAAATCCTCGGAATTGGAGCGCTGGGATTTCCTTCTCACCGTAGCTCCACTTGCCGTTCCAGGCGGCACGGGTTCGCCACTGAATCCGATTGCTACATTCTAGAAAGCGTATGCGAGTGAAACGGCCTCTGTTTAAACTCATTCTCCTACTCGGGATCGTTTATACCGGAGGTCATCTAGCGTACTTGTACTTTCCCTTTGAGGCCCCTTCAGATCCAGCAGACCAGAGCCCACGCATTTCGAACCACGTCGTTTCTAGTCCACAAGCCGACAGAGCAGTGAGCTCAATCGAATTCGCTAGCTCGGAAAGCGAAACGCCACTCGATTTCCAGCCTCCTAGCAACCTAGCGCAATCAGACGAGTTGCTAGTAAACTTCGGCAACATCGACTCCTATCAGCGATTCAACGAGAGCGCCAACCTTCACGGAATTGAAATCATTGCTCGCAATGATGCACTGCTAGCGCTTCGGTTAAGGGTACAGGACTCGATTGGAGCCAATCAGATCCGCCACCTAGCGGGAAGCGATGCGTCATTCGACTACAACTACTTGGTAGCAGCTCCGCTCATACCTCAGCCGGCTCCTAGCGGCGGAGGCAGCACTCCTTTCCTTGACAGGGCTCTCGATTGGCTTGGCGTTCCTGAAAACAACCAGGAATGGGGCAAGGGAATCACCATCGCCCTTCTGGATACAGGGGTCTCTGACCACAGCTCTCTCGAATCTAGTTCCATTTCACAACTGGACCTTATCGAAGACAGTGGAGGGGATGAATCCGCTTATCACGGTCATGGAACAGCCATCGCTTCGCTAATAGTCGGCCAAGAAGGTCTCGGCATTGCTCCCGCCGCAGAATTAGTAAGTATTCAAGTAATGGATTCTGACGGAATCGGCGATAGCTTTACTCTAGCTGAAGGCATATTGCAAGCAGTCGAATCTGGAGCGACTATCGTCAGCATGAGCCTAGGGAGCTACGGATACACGAGCGTGCTGGAAAACGCCGTCAATTTCGCTCTGGCCAATGATGTTGTTCTTGTAGCTTCCGCCGGCAACGATGGGGCAAACGCCGCGCCTTACCCTGCCCGCTTTGAGAATGTTATAGGCGTGGCGGCAGTCGACGCCGACAGTCAACGAGCTGATTTCTCCAATTTCAGTTCTTCCATCGACATCGCCGCGCCGGGGGTGGATGTGATCGCCGCCTGGGGAGAAGAGAATTGGATACGTTTTTCAGGCACATCCGCAGCAGCCCCCTATGTTGCCGGCGGAATAGCCGCCACAATGTCTCTCGATGCCCAGTTGAGTCCACAAGAAGCAGCCTCAACAGTTCTTACGTATTCGGATGATACTGCTGCCCCAGGAAAAGACGCGGAAACAGGAGCAGGCTCCTTAAACATGGATCGCGTCATCAATCGGGACGAACGAGGCATTTACGATGCCGCCGTGGGCGATTTCTATCTGGATATTCAGAGCTCCACAGAAACAACTACTCCGCTACAGGTCACCGTGCAAAATAGAGGAACGGAGCATCTACCGAATGTTTCCATCTCGCTCTCTCAGAACAACGGGTACCCTCAAAAAATATATCTTGGATCTTTGTCTGAGCATGAAACGACTTCCTACACGCTCTATCTAGACAATTCCCAACTCGCTCTGGAGTCGGGCTATTCTATCGATGCGGAAATTCAGCTAACTAGCAGAAAAGATTCTCGTCCTGAAAACGATACGAAGTCCGGAACGCTTAGAATTCTTCCAAAGGATCCGTAATTTAAGATATGCTCTAATATGGTCGGCAATCGGAATCAACGATCGAGAATATCCGCGACCAGCGTTTCCTCTAGGTTCTCAGCCACGATAATGCGAGCTTGGTCGATGAATCCATGAATTTCGAAATTCATCACGATTTGCCGTTGATCCGAAGAAATCCGAATAAAATCGTTTTCCATCCGGCGGCCCGCCTTGCTCTCGTAAATCGTATCAACACCTCCCAGCAAATCATCGCTCGCGCTTAAACTTTCCTGGTGCAGAATAACCCCTAACACGCGGCCACTAAACCGTACACGACCCTTGGCTCGATAGGTATCGTTTTGCCTATGGGTCGCATCGAAATGGACGAGATAACTAGTGACTCGCGTGCCAGCAGGAACAACCGACTGAACCATGGAAACATCCACCATCGTTTCCCGGGCTCGCTGTTTCTCGGTCGCCTCCTTTAAGTACATTTCTTTGGCAGCCGGCCCAAGCACGCGATAGCTTCCTGGTTCTGACAAGTTGACCTCTACTTCTCGTGGTAACACAAAATCCTGCTTTTCCGGAAAGATCATCAAGTAGTCATGCTTAAACCTGCCGTGGCGAAGATCCTTTGGCGAATCTTGCAAGCTTCTCAGCTTCCCATCAGTCGCCTGAATCAAACGATCCTTCAGCGGAGAAGGGGCAAATGTCTCTGGATCGTAATTACAATCCAAATACGATGGACTCTCTACCAGATCGTGCATGCTGTCCTTGGCTATGATCATAGGTACATTCTCTAGACCCACTCCCATCTTCTTCCGAGCCTCGACCTCGCCCTCCAATACGTGAAGTCTCGACTCGCCTGCGGGGTCAACACGCAGAGCAAATTCCGTCCCCAAATCGATTACCTCCATATCCGGTGTGTCGATGCGGAACCCAATTGCCCTTGGTGGCACGTTTGCCGTCACCCTTCCGGTCATCAAGGTAATGTGGTCCAATCCAAAAATATCGAATTCCGCTGGACCCTTTATCGATAGTTCAACTCCGTTATCCAAGCGGACTTGAGCACGACCGCTGTCCAGTTTGAAAGGCCCTCGCTCCAGTCCTTTGCCCACAAAATGTTCAGAAATCGAAGCATCTCCTTTTAAGCTGGTGACGAGCCCGATATAGGCGCTCTCTTCGTATCTTGGACTCTCATCCGAGAAAAAAGCGTTTTTGGAACTCCAAGTAAAGGCTCCGATAGCCGCAATAGTTGCCACGGCCGCCATCGTTCGCCAAAAGCCTATGTTGCCAATTTCGCCTTTTCGGGATCCCATGGAGTCCATGTTCACTAGTTTCCCGACTTCTCCTGCCCGGGCCAGCAATGGTTCGTGATACAGCGACCCATGCATATCGACAAAGCGAATGTATTCATCCACACGTTCCTCGTCGGACTTAAGGATCCTCTTTAATTCGCTGGCTTCATCATCGGTTAGAATGCCGTCGACCGCTCGGTTCAAGAGCGTTTCCCAATTTAGCTGATCTATTGATTCGTTTTTCATGTCACAGGCACCCTACTCGCATGCATTTTCCCCTGTATGCAATGCATCAGCGTCTTGCGTATGCGTTGCAGGGCTTTATAAGTAGCTTCTACCGACTTGTTTTGCTTTTCGGCAATAACGTCAACGGTCTCCTCTTCGAAATAGTAATCTGTCAACATAGCCCGTTTGTCATCCGGCACCTCAGCCAGGCATTCCTTCAGATATTCGCGGCGTTGGTCCAGCTCGGGAATTAGCATCGCCTGTCTCGAGGCGATTTCCTTCATTAAATCTTCATCCAAGAATCGTCGCCACCGAGTCGACTTCTCTCGATGTTTGAGGGTCATGTGGTAGGCAAACCGGAATGCCCACGGGGCAAATGGCCGCGACGAATCGTAATCCTCAATCTTATTGTAGAGAGCGATCGCGGTTTCTTGCAGCACGTCTTGAGCATCCTGCGAGTGAGGCATCAAGGAAAGTATGTACCGGTAGATCTGCTTCTCGTGCGACATGAAAAGCTGAACGAATCGGGATCTACAATCTCTACTATCTTCCAATGGCATAATTATAGCAAGAATTCGCCTTCAGTAGAATTTACGGCATTCAAGGCATTCTGGACAACTGGAAAAATTTGTAGTCCATCTTGTCCAAAATATGGGCGACGGGTGTATTTCCCTCCCAAGACTTCTTCGGCAGGCTGCAAACGATTTCTACCTCCCCTAGAATTTTATTCATAGTGTCAATCATAAGCGCTTCCTGTCGCAAAATTCAGGTAGACGCTTTATGTGGGAAACGCTCCCGGGCTTCAAGTCCGGGAGCGTACTCATTTACACAGACAGCCAACCGGCGGACTACTTTTTCCTAGTCGATAGCTGATTACTGATCAATCAATTTAAAACTAGCTTAAGCATTCGCCCCTTTTGCACGCGCTGATCGAGTTCAACCTGATTGATAATCGCTAAATCGATGGGCGCTAATCCATAGGCCTCGTAGCCCGAAATGTAGTTCTTGAAAGGCATTTCCCTGCTGGCTGCCTGAACTTTCAATCGAGCCGGTTCCAAGCCGCGAATCGCGGGATTCTCGATCGGCTTGAAGCTCTGAGCTATGCGACTGAAACTTGGCCAATATACCTCTCTATCCGAGTGCAAAGCATAGCTCAAAAAGCTGAATACCATCTTGTTGTAGCTAAAGAACAGATTCTCCACTGCCATTGTTCCTCTAGAAGTCTCAATCAAGCCCTCAACTGAATAACCCGGTTGCGATCCAACCTTCGCCGATCCCGCTCGCGCTGGCTGAAAATTCGCTCCGGCAACAAAGCTTCTGGCCGCCGCCTCAGGCGTATCCCCTTGCCCAATACCGAAAATAACGATCGCACGCCCTGCAGAATCTGTAAGCGTCACGCGACTGGCCTCGTTCTTCACTCGCCAATCTTGAGGAACATCGAATTGAAAATTCATATCCGGATGATAGAATTTACCTCGAAGCGCTACGCCCGCCCTCGGATTTTCGCCCACCACAAGTCCGTCAATGCGACTCAAATATTCGGCTTCCCCAACTTTCAGATCGCCGTACCTAGCTCGCATCTCGATCACCAACTGCTTGATGCGCCCTTCTCGCTCGCCTGGATCTGGGTGACTTGATTGCCAAGTTGGCAATCGGGATCCCGACTTGCTTGAAATGCGTCCCAAGGAATTGAAAAACTCTGCCGATTCGCCTACCGCGTAACCCGCTTTCGCGGAATACTCGACGCCATAGAGATCGGATTCCCGTTCCGCATCCCGTCCATACTTGAGCGTGAGCATTTGAAATACACTGCCGCCTAGCCCCAAAAATTGATCAGCGAAATTCTCGTTTCCCGTAATACCCGTTCCGATCACCGCCCCAGCCACAAGCCCGATTTGTCCCCACTGCTGCTTGAGAGCTTGCTGGGAAGCATGTCGGGCTGCTACGTGCGTAATCTCGTGGCCCAATACCACCGCCAACTGCGCCTCGTTATTCAAGTGGGCTAGCAGTCCTCGTGTAACATAGACATAGCCTCCAGGTAAGGCGAAGGCATTGACTACCGAGCTGTCCATCACCCTAAAAGTGAACTCCAAGTTCCGGTAAATCTCTGGGGTGTCCGGCTGTCTCAGATCACTTTGGGCCAAAACGCGCTCGCCAATCTCAGTCACATAGGCCGACAGTTCATCGTCTTGGTAAAGGCCCATTTCCTGAATCAACTCGCGATCGCTTGACCGGCCGAGCTCCAACTCTTGCTGCCACGTGTAGCCGTAGCTCCTTTTCTGACCCGTTAGAGCGCTTGGCTCGGTCACGCAGCTTGAAACAAACAAGCTGATGGTTAATAGGCACAAACCTATCAAAACACTCCGATTTTTTGTGGCCACGACCATTTTGGAAATATCCCGTATCGCTCCGACGATTCCAAGCGGGAAATGTTCCGCTTTCACGACTAGATTGACTTTGGCAAGGTAAGGCGAAACCGCGTCTCTTCGGAATGCGAGGCAGAGGCCATCACCGTGAGGATATGTAGCGGACCGAGCCATCAAGCGCGGATGTAGAATAGCATTCACCGCTCAACGATCGCAGGGTTAAACTCTGCGATCGATTTTGATTAGCGTATTCGATGTATCGTTAGTGGTAGGGCTGACTGTCCTCAGTCAGCCGCATCCGCTATCCTAAGTGTTCGGCCGCTTAGGGATAAGCGGCCCTACCCATTAAAGGCCTTCGACATTCGACGGAACGCCGTCGTTGTATGAAAACAATTCCGCTTGTCTCCTCATCGACAACAGGCATGTTACCTCCTATTCAAAGCGATAATGTTTCCTTGCCGCCGTGACGCCTAAAAAAGAAGAGCTGAAACTTAAAAAGACCCTATCCTACGCCAATGGGTATCGAGAATTGGGCATGTTCGCGGCGGCTCTCGATGAATTGTCGATATTGCCCGAAGAAATGGCCTCTCGGCTCGAGACGCTTCAAATGAAGCTAGCCATATTTTTTGACGCTAAAGACTGGGCGGCTGCTGAATGCGTTGCCAAGGAATTGACGATCAGGGAACCCGCTGATCCAGGCAATTTGGTCAATTTGGCCTTCGCCGTACGGCGATCCCAATCGATAGCCGAAGCCAAGGCAATATTGACCGACGCAGGCAAACGATTCCCGAATACAGCGATCATTCATTACAACCTTGCCTGCTACGCTTGCCAGGAGAACGATTTGGAATCCGCAAAAGAGAAACTCGTCAGAGCGATATCCCTCGATCCCAATTACTTGGATACTGCTAAGTCAGATGAAGACTTAGTCGCCTTAACAGATTGGCTAAACAATCTAAATATTGCTTAAGCGAGTTTTGGACCCGTTATCTAATTTCCTTTGGATCAATGCGTTTAACTCGCTGGATACGCGCTCTAAACAACTCGTCCATCAAGAGCTTAGTCTTATCAGGAATCAGAGCTTCCGCTTCCTCAACACTAATTAAGGGTGGAAGTTCTCTGTCGCTGCTAGAGGCTGATGGATCCTCTCCCTTCTCGATGATTGGCGCCTCATAGAATTCCTTCTCTTCCTCAAAAACCTCTTCAGCTGCGCTGGCTTCAATCTCCGTCTGCTGCGGTTCCGTGGCAGCGATTCTCGTCTTCTCAGCCGGCTCGACTAGTGGCTCCGGCACTTCTTCGGATAGCGCTTTATCTAGCTGGGATGGCTCGCTGCTAGGTTTGAAGGCTTTTTTTTTTCAGGTAGGGAATTGGCGATGCCTGAAAGCTCGCGTATCAGTCCATCAATGGCTCGGGCTCGGCACTCCTCCGACGCTTTTAGCAAAGCCACTTCAAAATTCACTTTTTCGTTCAGCCCAAACTTGAGCCCGCTTTCGCTCTGACGAAGACTGTCTAACAAACGAGTTACAGCCTCCGTTGTCATCGATACGCCCAAGCTTGAGTCTGAACCGCCATTTTTAATGGCAGCCAATAGAGTCTCTCTAACGCGGGCCTGCAAATCAACAAGAGCCCTGAAAAAGTCCCGACCCGAGGCATCAAATTCATCAACCAGTTCCAAAATCCTAGCATGGTCTCCTGATGCGATGGCTTTTGCTAATTCCGTCGTCTGCTCAACGCTGACTAACCCGTAAACCTGAAGTACGTCGCCTTCCAAAATGCTATCGCCGCAAAACGCGATCATCTGATCCAATATCGATTGAGAATCTCTCATCCCTCCATCGGCCATTCGAGCAATTGCTTGCAGCGCGTTACCTTCTGCCTCAATCCCTTCCTCTTTGCAGATGCGAGCGAGGCGCTCTTGGATTAGATCTTCCGGTATGGGTTTGAGATCGAATCGCTGGCACCGGGAAACGATGGTTGGCAAAACTTTCTGGGCTTCAGTAGTCGCGAAAATAAACTTAACGTGCTCTGGCGGCTCTTCGAGAATCTTCAGCAAAGCGTTGAAAGCCGCTGTCGAGAGCATGTGCACCTCGTCTATGATGTAGATCTTAAAGCGGCCTTGACTGGGAGAATACTGAGCGTCGTCCCGCAAATCGCGAACTTGTTCGACCCCATTGTTAGAGGCCCCATCAATCTCCAGCACATCCATGCATGAACCATTCATGATGGCCTGGCAAATTTCCGAATCCTCCGGGGGATCGACTTTGGGGCCATCCTCGCAGTTGAGGCATTTGGCGAAGAGCCGAGCAGTAGTCGTTTTTCCAGTACCGCGCGGTCCGACAAACAAATAAGCGTGGGCTATGCGATTCTGAGTGATCGCATTCTTTAACGTCCGCACGACATGGTCCTGGCCGACCAAATCATCGAATTTCTGAGGTCGCCACTTACGAGCGATTACTTGATAGCCTGTTGCCGACATAAAGAAGCGAGATTAACCGCAAAGGCCACGAAGAACGCAAAGATTTTCTTCAGAGTACAACAGTAAAACCATAATTAGTTTCAAAATAATCCTCGCATGCCTCATTGAGTGTTGGCTCGGCTAACAGAGAGTTATAGTCTACAATCTTTTCTCTTAGCCAACGGTAGGGCCGGTTGTCCCTAACCGGCCGCCTGCATCTTTCAAACCCAGTCCAACACGGCTGCTTGGGGGCAAGTAGCCCTACCACTTGAAATACGGAATTTGAGCTCGCCACAACAGCTTATAACTCGAAAGCCCCTCTATCCGCCGATCAGCTTTCGCCCTTGGGGCTAAAAAGTGGCCAGGCGACCTACGGCGCATGCGAAACGTGACTACCGTTGCTACCTTCCGGTCCTGGCGGGATTCGCCCGTCCAACATCGCATAGGACCTGGCCGACGGGGAAGCTGACACGCCCAGATCAGGTTTCAATAGAAAATTTTGGCTATGGCATTTCGCCTTAGAGAGCACCCAATCGATTTTATGGTAGCGCTGACTGTCCCCAGTCAGCCGAATTGGATAATCCTGATGCGGCTGCTTGAGGACAAGCAGCCCTACCAACCAGAA
>NZNM01000144.1 GCA_002694885.1 Opitutaceae bacterium
CCATGATCACGTACTTATAGGCGGCTAATGTAGCCCTGCTAGGACCCATGGCGATGAGAGCGTAGCTAGTGAGAGCCGATACTTCGATCAGAACGAATAGATTGAACGCGTCACCCGTTATCACCATCCCCAGCAAACCGGTCATGAGCAGGAGGTAGAGCGTGTAGTATTGGGAAACTTTGTCCGGCGATTCTGCAGGAACCTGACGTTTTGAATAAATTGCAGTGAGTAGGCCAGCGATGGATACGGTTAGGGCCACGAGGGCTCCGAGTGAGTCGATTCGGAATTCGATGCCCATTGGCGGTTCCCAGCCACCGAGCCGGTATCTGATTACGCCATCGTTTACAACGCGAACCAGAACTGAGACGCTGGACAAAACCGAAGCTACTAAGCTGATCACCGTCAGCGGAAAGCAGACGCTTTGAACGCGGATTCCCGCCAGAGCCACTATGATAGAAGCGAAAAACGGGAATAGGAGAATGAGTGCGGGAGCCTGTTCGATCATTTTCCGGACTTAATCAGATCGTGGATTTCGTTCTCTTCGATCGTCCCGAACTCTCTGTGCAGTTTTTGAGTGATCGCAAGACCGACACCGAGTGTTGAGACGCCGACGACGATAGCGGTCAGCATGAGAACGTGAACTAGGGGATTAGCGAATCCGTCTCCATCAATATGTACATCGGGAGCATGGCGGGTCGGATATCCGAATTCGTCGGTCTCGTGATCGCCGCCATGTGAAGTGTCGTGGTGATCAGTCGATCCGTGATGGGCGTCGTCTCCGTGATCGTCGTGATGGTGACCAGCGTGAACCTGGTCGTGATACAGTATTGGAATTGTCGCCCCGTCCTTAACGCCAATAGAAACGTAGAAAAGGATGATTGCCGTCTGGAATATAGACATCCCAATCAGCTTCTTTACCATGTTGTTCTTGGCGATCATGGCGTAGAGCCCGATCATCATAATGATGACATAGATCCAGTAGTTGAACTTCGCGGATATGGCTTCGAAGAATTCCATGGATTATAGGCCCTCCTTCATTGTCCCCTTGGAGACCAGGTTCGAGTAGATCGAGTACATGATTGCGGTGACGGTAAAAGCCACGCCAATCTCTACGCCCAGCATACTGTGGTAACGAGCTTCAATGGGAGTAGCGGGCATAACCTTGTGGAGGATAGCGTAGTCGAGAAAATTTTGCCCCAGGAACATGGCTACAAGGCCAAAACCCGCGTAGATGAGTATCCCGATGCCAGCCAAATTCAGGACTCTGTTTTCGGGTACCCATTTATGGGCTGCCTGTAAGTCGCGAGACAGAGCTATAAGAATAAAGCTAGCCCCGAAAATGACGCCTCCTTGGAAACCGCCTCCAGGACTGTGGTGCCCGTGAGCTATTACATACAAAGCAAATAGCTGAATGATGGGAATCATCAAACGGCAGGTCGTATCGACAATAAGATCCGGCCTCTTCTCGTAGACGGTTTGTCCGCTCGCCACTTGATCATCACTTCTGAATACACGGAGAATGGAAATAATCGCGATCCCGGCCGTAAAAATGACGACGGTCTCGAACATCGTATCATAGCCCCGATAGTCAGCCAGGACCGCCGTAACCATATTCGGAACTGCGGTTTCATGGAAAGTTTCGGTGACGAAGTGCTGCGATAGACGATAGCTGTTTGCGGGAGAATTCGGATCTCCCCAGTAGGGGAAGTCGCCCACCGCTGATAAGAGAAGCCATCCGGTGATGACTACGGAAATGAGGGCTAGCGATTTCAATCTGAAGACCTCCTAGAAGTTCTGAATACGGTGGCGATGAGGAAAACCGAACTGACACCCGCTCCAACTGCGGCTTCAGTGAAGGCTACGTCTACCGCAGCCATTCCAGCCCACAGTAGGCACATGAGAAAGCTGTAAACCCCGTAGATCATCGAAGCTGCTAGCAAGTCTTTAACCTGCAGCGATATGATCGCAGTGATGACGAGAAACACCAATATGATTAGATCGAATTGCCAGATCATTGCTCGTCCTCCGTTTCCTTTTTGTCATTGCGCGTCCAAACCTTCTGGCCTTCTTCAAGGCCTGCTTTGATCAGCGCATGGGTACTCGTGGGGCTCGCCCACATGATAAAAATAGTTATGAAAAGGATTTTCCCCGCTATAAGGAGGTTCGCCAATGTGAAGTCGGACAATTGATAGACTGCCAGTCCGACCAGCACCATAAACACTGACATGGTGTCCCCTTTTCCCGCGGCGTGCATGCGCGTGTAGAAATCGGGAAAGCGGACTATGCCAACGGCTCCACCAACGAAAAAGATAATGCCGAGTAACACGAGGACTATGCAGACAGTATTTATGATCATAGCTCCTGCTCCTTGATTTCAGATTTGGTGAAGCTCTTGGCTGGGTTGACGCGATCGAAGAAGCGAGCGGCCGCCAGCGATCCGATAAAGTTCAGTAGCGCATAGGTCAGGGCGAAGTCCACGAACATCCCCACCCGTTCGAAAATCATGCCGATGATCACTAAGAGAACGGTGGTTTTCGTTCCAATGACGTTCACTGCAACGATCCGGTCGATTGCGGTAGGGCCTACAATAATCCTGTAGAGTATGGGGAGCATGAGAGCGAAGATGGCTATCCCCGCGAATACAAAAAAGTTTTCCATTCTTAGTTGTTCCCCCTTTCGAATACCGAAGCGATTTTCCTTTCCATGGCGTCGTCCTCGACGCCGGTAGTCGTTACTTCGCTAATAGAGTGAATCAGCAGCTCGTCGCCCTCGATATCGATGGTGATTGTCCCAGGTGTGAGCGTTATTGAATTAGCGAGGAACCACTTGGCAAAATCGGTTTTGAGCCCCGTCTTAATCCTCACGAGCTTGGGCTGAACTTCAGGCAAGTCTCCGGGGCTTAGGGCCAGCTTTAGAATGTGGAGATTCGACAGCAGAATTTGGTAGAGCATCCAGCTCAGATACCAAGGAATGCGAACGATTTCCTGGATGCGGGCCCCAGTTCCTCGGGAGCGGTCGGCAAAAAAGAAGTCTGAAGATATCGCGGTAACCAAGGCGGTCGAAATCAAGCCGAGCGCCAGGTGGAAAGCGTCGAATTGACCAGAGAAGACGATCCAGATCCCGAAGAGGAGGAGGAAAATGCTAATGCGATACATCTAGAAGAGTAAGTCGTGGGAGCGGTGCGAGAAAGGGGCTGCCGATGGCTAGCTATAGGAAAGAAACCAGTAGAAAAGGCTTTCAGATTTTTTTCACAAGTATTTTTGGAAAAATCCGTGCTCAATTTTCGAAACTGCACATTTTCTCGGATTGGAACCGCCATGGATCTGGACAGTCGTCATACAATTCTAGTAGTTATCAATCTACTCGCTTTCGGGCTTTTCGTCTGGGATAAGTGGTCGGTCAAATCTGCAAAAAGTCGTGTGCCTGAGTGGAAATTGTTGTCGATCACAGCCATAGGTGGTCCGATTGGTTCGATCGTCGGCATGCTGGCCGTGCGGCACAAGACTCGAAAGCGGAGTTTCCTATGGAAGTTCTACCTGTGTGCCGGGCTTGGATTGTCAGTGATTTGGTGGGCGTTGACTAGCAGGTAGATTGGACTCCCGGGAAAATTTGGATTGGGGCAATCCCTTTAATTGACTGAAATTTCGTCGAATCTATAGTCTTGAATCCCTATGAAATACGAACACAGACGGATGCGCCTTTGGCTGTTCGCCGCGATGGCCCTTGTCCTGGGGTCAGTGGCTTGGGCTAAAAGGGATGTCTACCAGTTCAAATTCGGGCTTATGTCTCGAGCTGGCCAAGGCCAATCCGTAGTCTACTTAGAGACTAATCAGATCGAGAAGAATCCCGATCCGAGCCATCTTCATGGCTTTTCGATCAAACGGAAGGATGGAAACCAGTTTTACGTATACTATATCATACGGTTCCCGGAACCTTTGAAAGATCTGCCCGAAGGTATTGAGAAGCACTATTCAGTCCTTGATGGGGGTCGGGCCCTGCAATCCAATGAGGAATTTGTCTGGGAGCTCAATCGAAGCTTCATTTTTTCCGAGAGTGATCCTGTCGGCCAATATCAGCTAGAAGTGTATGTTGACGCAGAGTTGTATAGAAAAATCGATTACGACGTGTTTCCCGAGCTTAAAGTGACTTTTTAACACTTGGTTGAAGGGGCTTGCTCGCGCGAAATTTGGTTGCAGATCGGTCCGAGTCCAGCATTCAGATTGCAGGTCTCAGCTTGATATGAAAATTCTTATTGTCGCTTCTAGTCTGAACCAGGAAAGCAAGAGCCGCCAACTAGCTGACGAGCTTGAGTTAGCCTTGAAAGACAAAGACGATTTGGAGATAGATCTGCTCGACTTGAAGGAAGCGGATTTGCCGCTTTGCGATGGGGGAGCGGCCTACGAAGATGAGCGTGTCATAGCCGCAAAGGAAAAAGTCGAAGCGGCAGACGGAATCGTTTTCGCATCTCCGATTTATGTCTACAACGTCAACGCGGCGATGAAGAACTTTGTGGAGCTTACAGGGCATTCCATGAAAGGCAAAGTCGCTGGGTTCCTATGCTCGGCTGGCGGTCGCATGAGCTACATGTCGGTCATGAGCCTGGCCAATAGCCTGATGCTCGATTTTCGTATGTTCGTTCTGCCGCGATTTGTCTATGTGGCCGCCGAAGACTGGGAAGGCAGCGCTCTCAAGGACGAGATAAAGGGACGTATCGGAGAGTTCGCTACGAGCTTTCAGGACTTCGTCGGGCGAATGCTCGATTAGATCTTGACAATCGATTCCCGTTTAGAAGCAGCGCTTTCCTGTTGCCCCATAGGGTGACGAAGCCTTAATGCTTAGGGAGATAGATCATGTTCGACTCCCGAAACGCCGCCATCATTGACATTTGCCGCTCTTACGAGTTGGTAGAAGAAAGCGTTTTGAAGAACTTATTGGCTTCTTCAGAAGAACTTAGCCGGTCGGTTGCTGGTCTGCTTGTAGACCAAGGGCACGTTAGTCGGGAGATTCTCGTAGAGAGGGTAGCTAATTTTCTAGGCTTAGGCTATCGGGCCGAGGCTCCAGCAGACATATCCCAAGAGGTAGTGGGCTTGGTAAGTGTCGATTTGGCTAGGATGTACGGCGTTGTACCAATTGAGAGTAGGGAATCCGAAGCGGTCATGCTTGCTCTGGATCCATTCAACGATAGCCTGATGGACGATCTATCGTTCGCGATAGGAAAAGATGTCCGTATCGAAGTGGCAGATCCGAAAATGGTTTCGGAGCTGCTAGAGGTGTATTACCGTTTTGGTGACGAAGATTACAAGGGGATACTGGATGAGATTGATCTCAATGAGGTGGAAGACGAGGACATGTCTCTCGAGGGTCTTCTCAACATGGCGGGAGAGACGCCGATTATCCGCTTTGTCAACCTTGTATTGTCTCAAGCCATACGCGACAAAGCATCCGACGTGCACTTCGAGCCTTTCGAGGATGAGTTTAAGATCCGCTATCGTATAGATGGCTCTCTTTACGAAATGTCGCCGCCGCCTAAGGAATTGGCTATTCCCATTTTGTCTCGGATAAAAGTGATTGGAAACCTGAATATCGCCGAGCGGCGCGTCCCTCAGGATGGCAAGGTTCGGTTGACGATTGCAGGTCGGGCTGTAGATCTGCGTATTTCTACGCTGCCTACGCAATACGGCGAAAGTATCGTTTTGCGCGTTCTCGATCAGTCAGCTACGTCGCTTGAGTTAGACAGCATAGGTATGCCGCCGGATATTGTGGAGGCTGTCGAAAAGACCATCGCTTTGCCGAATGGCATCTTTATCGTGACGGGTCCGACGGGATCGGGAAAAACAACGACGCTCTACAGTTGCTTGAAGCGTTTGAACCAAGTTGGCTCCAAACTGATGACGGCGGAGGACCCGATCGAATACGAGATCGATGGGATTATGCAGACCTCCATCAATGCCTCGATCGATCTTTCTTTCGCCAATGCCCTAAAAGCATTCCTGCGACAGGATCCGGACATCATAATGGTTGGCGAGATTCGCGATTTGGAAACGGCGCAAATAGCGATTCAGGCTTCGCTCACGGGTCACCTGGTATTGTCGACTTTGCATACAAACGACGCAGCAGGAGCCGTAACGCGACTCATGGACATGGGTATCGAGGAATTTCTAATCGCCTCGTCAGTCGAGGCGGTGCTTGCTCAGCGCCTGTTGAGGCGTATTTGCTTGGATTGTCGTCAGGCGCATGCGCCAAATCTGGCTTTGTTGGAGCAGCTTGATCTCGAGCCGTCGATGCTGGCGGACAAGGAATTTTATGCGGGTAAGGGCTGCGAAACCTGTGCCAATACAGGCTATCGAGGTCGCTTGGGTATTTTCGAAATGCTTGCGGTCAACGAATCGATTCGGGAACTCATTGCAGCGGGCGAGCCGGCAGGAGCCATTAGGGATAGAGCTGTGCAGCAAGGCATGCGCACCCTCCGAGAAGACGGATTAAGAAGCATTTTTACGGGTGCCACTTCGGTCGAGGAAGTGATACGCTATACCTAATCGGCATATGAAGTTCGAATTTGTAGCTCTAGACAGTTCTGGCGAAGAAAGGCGTGGCATGGTGGAAGCTCCCAATCGGGAATTGGCCACCACCCAGATTAAGAGCTACGGCCTAACACCGGCTCGAGTAAAGGTAGTCAAAAACCTGGGCCAAAGAGCCCGAAAGGGATCGGGAAACGGTTTGCAGGTAAGAGGGGATCAAGATCTCGTAGTTAAGAAGCCTTCCTATTTCGGAGCCGCTGTAAAAGGCAAGGGGTTAGCGATTTTCACGAGACAGCTATCGACGCTATTGCAAAACGGTCTTTCGCTTATCAAGAGTCTGGAAGTACTAGTGGCTCAGGAAAGGAACCCCGCCTTCCGATGGGTGCTAAGCCAGCAATTGGATAATATTAGATCGGGTAACACTTTCTCTGAAGGTCTGTCTAAGTATCCAAAAGAATTCGACAATCTTTACCTGAATATGGTTAAGGCTGGCGAGGCTAGTGGAACCCTGGATCTTGCCTTGAGCCGATTGGCGCACTATTTGAATAAGGCCCGGCAGATTCGTTCCAAGGTTACGCAGGCGTCGATTTATCCAGCAGTTGTATTCAGTTTTTCGGTTCTCATAGTTCTGGGGCTCATGACATTCGTCGTACCGCGATTTGCGGCAATTTTCGATAAGCAGCTCAATGGGGAGCAGCTTCCAGTCTTAACCCGTGTGGTGATGGAAATCAGTCTATTTATTACCGGCAATCTAGTCGAGATTGGGGTAGGGTTGATTGTGTTCTTTCTCCTGTTTGCCGGATTTCGATCAACTAGAGTAGGAACCGTTTTTTTCGCTTTCCTAAAACTGCGGCTACCGTTGGTGAAAGACACCTTCTCCAAGATGTACGTTTCGCGTTTTTGCCGTACACTGGGCACGCTTCTGGAGAGTGGGGTTCCCATCCTTGAGGCTTTGAACTACTCGCGGGCCGCTGTGGGCAACCAGTTCATAATGGACGCGGTAGAAAAAGTTCGTAACCGAGTCCGGGACGGAGAGCCCTTGGCCGAACCCATGGCAGCCTCGGGCCAATTTCCTCCGATGGTATCGAGTATGGTGGAGGTTGGTGAAGAGACTGGTGAGCTGCCGGACATGCTCAATCAGATTGCCGATATCTACGACGAAGAAGTGGACGCATCCATTTCTAGTGTGACCTCTGTTATCGAACCGATTTTGATTCTCACGTTGGCAATCAGTGTCTTGCTAATCGCTATCTCCCTCTTCCTGCCATTTATAAAGCTGATGCAGAACATCGCTCAGTAGCATTTGGCGATTGGCGATTGGCAGGGTAGAGAGGACTGTCTCAGTCCTCCAAGATGCGTTTTACAGTAGAACAGGCATCCTGCCTGTTTGTAGAGATTAGATCACAGGCTGGAAGCCTATGCGACTCTTGTTTGACCGCTCGAAGAGCGTTCGCGACCGTAGCGCATTGGCAACGCGATCGATTGTTGATCCGGGTTCAAAACCGCTCCCCATTGTTGATGTCAGGTCGTTTGGGTTCCGGATCGAAGAAGCGAGCGTTTTCCCCAATTCTATCGAAATCGCCGATGTCTTTTCGGGCCCACTCGATGTGTCGCGTCAATTGGGCAACAATATCTGGATGCTCATCGGCTATATTAGTCGACTCTCCTATATCGTCTATTAGATTAAAGAGGTGGAGGATCTCAATAGAGATGTCGTCTTCGGCTTTGCTGTAATGTCCCCATTTCCCGTCAGCCTCCCGAGGAATATGCAGTTTCCATTTCCCGGATCGCACGGCTTGGAGCTGTGTACGCTGATAGTAGAAGAAGGCGGTCGTCGGAGTGGCTGCTCTAGAGATGCCGTGAAATAAATCGCTGATATTGTGGCCGTCAATCACTCGGTCGGAGGGGGAACTCGATCCTGCGAGATGGGCCAAGGTTGGGAGCATATCCATTGTACTGGCAATTTCACGACAAACTTGGCCAGCCGGAACGCGGCCGGGAGCTCTAACCAAGAAGGGTACCCGTAAACCGCCTTCCCAAGTAGACGTTTTCGCCCCTCGCAACGGATCGGCTAAGCCTCCATGTTCTTCCGCATCGGGCCCAATTATTCGCTCCAAATGAGCCCGACTGCGTCCAAGATACCAAGGACCATTGTCGCTAGTAAATATGACGTAGGTAGATTGATCGAGCCCTTCATCGTTAAGCGAGTCTAGAATGCGTCCGACATTCCAATCCATCTCCTCGATGATATCACCATAAATGCCCCGCTGCGACTTGCCTGCGAACGGCTTGGATGCTTCTAATCGGATATGCGGCATGGTGTGGGCCAGATAGATGAAGAAAGGAGATCCCTTATTGTCTTTAACGAACTGGATGGCTTCGTCCGTATAGCGTCGAGTCAACTGGCTCATGTCCGCGAACATTTCAATGAGCGTATCGTTGCGGAGCAAATGGACCCGATTATCGTTGCTGGACGAGGTGCCAAAAAAGTAGTCGAAACCTTGAGACGTTGGCAGGAGATTTTGCGTGTATCTATCGGGGGCTTGCGTATGCCCAGCAAGGTCCCACTTGCCAAAGGCCGCGGTGGCGTATCCGGCTCCCTGCAAGATTTCCGCTATGGTGATCTCATTCGTGTGTAGATAGGGATGGACATCGACTCGGTTTTTTTCGGTAGCGACTCGCAAGGGGTAGCAACCGGTCATCAAGGCAGCTCGCGATGGGCCGCAAACGGTTTGACCATAGAAGTCAGTGAATATCATTCCTTCCTCGGCCATACGATCAATGCGAGGCGTTTTGATATCGCTTGCTCCGTAGCAGCCTAGATCGCCATAACCTAGGTCATCCGCGAAAATTATAACGAAATTCGGTTGCTCCTTTTTGTCAATTTGAGCATTGGAGGAATGCCCGATAGACAGGAAGACGATTAAGAGAAGGATCACTCGTTCTGAGAAATGTAGAACTGATCGACTAGCGGATGTATACGTTTGATTCATACAGGTAAAGATAGGGGTAGTTTAGAGAAGGTAGGGGCCGATCTGGCGCCGCCGTTTAGCTACGGCGTCGCAGGCCGAGCGGCCATTTCAAGATGCAATTGAGTCTCGAATCATTCGCCAAGTGTAAACGAGTAGGTTTTAGATATTATTAGATAATTGCGTTTGGATCGCTTTGGCGATGGTAAGGCTGACTATCCCTAGTCAGCCGCTCCGTTTGACTCTCACTAAACCGGCTGACTAGGGATAGTCAGCCCTGCCATTCGAAATCCGGGTAGCGACTGATTAGACACTTTCTCAGTAATCCTTCCCATTCAAGCTACGCATTACTGCAACCTGCCATTTTTCCAGGTGGTCGAGCATGCGTTTCGTTTGGTTGGGAGCCTTAATGTGCAAGCTAGTAGTTTCGTGGCTATCAGCGATGAGATTGTAGAGTTCTAGAGTTTCCTGGCCCTGATCGACGATTCGATGAAGCTTCCATGGAAATTCAAGCCATGCGGCGTGACCAGGGAACTCGTTTTCCGGATACTTTGTATTTATCTCTCCAGCATCGAGATCGAGCCTTCCGTTGGGATCGTATTCCAATCCTTGCTTTTGGGCATCAAGCAAGGCTATCATCATGCGATCTGCGTAAGTTAGGCGTCCTGGGTGCGGGTATTTCCAGAAGCCAATGCCTGAATCCCGCTGAAAGCGCCTCCCGTCGATGAGATCGAGGAGACTAACGCCGTCTAGAGGGAACTGGTTATCGATTCGAGCGTCGGCAATCTCTACCAGCGTGGGATAGATGTCGGAGGTGACACAGGGCGTCTGGGATATCCGGGGTTTCCTAATCCGCTCAGGCCACTCGAGCATCGCTGGCACGCGCAATCCCCCCTCGTAAATAGAACTCTTCTTTTCACGGCCTCCCGAAGTCTCCGTATTCAATCCCCCATTATCGCTGCAGTACCAGAGTAGAGTATTCTCGTTGATGCCTAAGTTCTTGAGTTCCTTTCTTAGTTTTCCGAAGGCGCGGTCCATCGCAGTGATTTCCCGATAGTAACCGGCCATTTGCTTTTCCTCATATAGTCGCTTGTCGCTAGCCATCGCGTCGAAAGGGCTATGGGGAGAGCCGAACCAGATTATGCTAAGAAATGGAGTTGCCTTATCTGTCTGTTCGCGAATGAAATCGAGCGCGGCATCGATGATGATCATCGAGCTTTCGCCCGTCATCTGCTCGGCGATGCCATTGCGGCTCATAACGGGATCGAGATCAAAAAAGTTGGGGGTGGAAAGCCAGGTATCAAAACCGCTATTGGTTGGGTTGACGGGACTTGTAGGCTGGCAAGAGCCTACATGCCACTTGCCAAAATGCCCAGTTGCGTAGCCCACCGTTTTGAGGGCTTCGGCGATGGTCGTTTCTTGGGGCCGCATGGAGCGTCCGTGATTGAGGACATTGACTCGGTTCGGGTTTCTTCCGGTGAGCACGCTGGCCCGGGTGGGGGAGCAATTGGGCGCTGCGCTATAAAAGCGATCGAACCTTAACGAGGATCGAGCCATCTCGTCAAAGTGAGGGGTCTTGACGAATGGATGCCCATTGTAGCCCATGTCGCCCCAGCCCTGATCGTCGGCCATCACGAGGATGAAGTTGGGCTTATCGGAGCTGTAGGTTGTCAGGGTGAAGAATGCGAGCGAGGCAGCTGCTAAAACGAGGAATTTGACCATAGGATTGCTAGAGTGGCTCAATACCCACGTCCGAGCAAGCCTCGAGGCCGCTACCCAAATTTAGTACCAAAACTGGCTCGGTAGGCAGTTGCGCCTGATCCGAGGCCGAAGCAAAATGCTTGAATGAAATTAGCGCCTAATTACGAGCCACCCATTTGGCGGCGTTGGCTAGGATCGTCTGATAGTCGGGATGCCCGTGAGCCCGTTCGTCATGCCCAAGAGTGATGCCAACGATTCGCGCTTTCGGATGTTCCGTTGTCCAGACGACTGGGTGGCGTTCGCCTGATTTGACGCTAACGCTGCTTTCCGCCAATACTCGAATTTTGGCAGCCCCATCGGGATGCCCCCCGCTATTCATCATGTAGAGCTCATCGACCAATTCGAATTCCTTGGAAACCCCCTTCATTATGGGATGACGGCGGTTGACAACACGAACTCCCATGGGGCCAAGTTTGTCATGTCCACGAGTGCCGCCGCCAACGACTTTGGCATTTAATTCGGGCCAATTCTTGTATCCGTACCAAGTTCCTGGATGCAGCATGATGACGCCTTTACCTGCATCGATACGATCCATCAGAGCTTGGCGGTATTCTGGCGTGTCAAAGCCATTCCGGTTAACGCTGATGATGGCCACGTCGGCGTTGGCAAGCTCCTCGATAGCTTGCTCGTTGTCTTCCGTGTAGTGCGTAGTTAGTCCAGCGGTTTCGAGAGTGGCGGAATCGGCTTTTCCAAAGAACTCGTGGAATTTGTGAGACGAGCCCCCGCCGATGATGAGCACGGATGGCTTACCTTGTTCCCAATTAATGGGTGTAGCGGGAATAGGTGGTGGCCACTTTGGCTTGTGGAGTATGGGGGCAGGTTTCGTCGACGCCGACGGTTCAGGTCCAGCTTGGGCCACGATAAAAGCTAGTAAGTCCCGTAAGCCTGCGGCCCCAAGAGCTTCGAATCCTTCCGGCATTAGGCTGCGGCGCGTGTTTTCGCGCTTAGCGATGTCGGACTTGGCGATTTCCCGAACGCCGGATTGGGTCGCTAGCGTTAAGGAAGCACTGTTTTCCGAAGCAATGACGCCGACTAGCGTTTCGCCACCCTTGGTCGTGATATTGTGGGCGAAATAGGTGTCCTCGACCTCTCGATTAGGATCCAGGATTTGACCGAGAAGTTCGGCTGCCCCATGAGATCCCATACCATCGAGAGAGGGACCGACATCCGTACCGATGTCACCAAGTTTATGACACACTGAGCAGGCTGCGAAGAGCAGCTTACCCTTCTCGGGGTCGCCAGGCTTTTCGACCTCGGGCAAGAGTTCAGCGATGAGATCGTCCTTTTCCGAGCTTACCGGAGCGATGCGGGCGAAGAGTCGATGAGCGGCCCGCTCAACGTTGCGATCCGGGTGGTGGCGCAGACGAGCGATATTTCCGGGCCCTAAATCGGCCGGAGTGAAGCGTCCACTATCGATCTCTTCGAGCAACTGGATGGCCCAAGGAGCTCTATTGACGATCTGATCAAAGGCCTTGAGCTTAATGGAGCCCTCCAATCCCGCGAATTGATCGATCAGAATCTTACCCAGATCCGCGTCTCCGACTGAGCCCAAAACCGCTAGCATTCCTTCCTTTAAGGATTCGCTGCTGCCCGATTGAAGAATCCCGATGATCGTTGGGAGAATCGATGTACTCTTCTCTCGAATACTGACCAAACTACGGGCAATTTGTGTACGCTGATCATCTGGGAGCCCTGACTGGGAAAGACTCTCGATCAAAGCTTGGGTAAGGATTCCTGTCTGCGAGGAGAGAATGCCGCTGCGGTCCCAAAGGATCGCTACGGGCAATGCCAGGATTCGGGTATTTTCATTTTCCAGCAGCGAAGCGAGAGCAGAACGTAAAGAGGCGTTGAGACCAGGTGGATTGTCGACATTGTCGGCAAATGCTCTAAGGACGGCGCCGGCAATTGGCCCCGCCGATGGATCGGCGTTGCCGCACGCAGTGAGCAGTCGGGCAGCGTTTTGAGCGGCGTCTCCTTGCGTAAGAGCGTTTGGGGTCAGAGCCGTGGCGAATACGAGTAGCGAATCAGTAGGTGTTGTTCCCAATGCGGCCTCGATCACTTCGATCGCCTTATCTTGGGATGCAGCCACTAGTGCAGACAGGGTCCAATCTTCCGTGGCCGCTCGAGCCTGGGCTACAATGGCGGCTGGATCGTTTTCCGATTTGGCGGTCTCGTAAGCTTTGACAGCTCCGCTGCCAACGAAGTCGGTCCCGACGCCGTGGTTTTCTTGTAGCAACCGCTGGGCGGTGCTGCGGATTTGTTCATTAGGGCTCTCGGCAGCCTCTTTCAAGGCGACGACATTGTTGCGATCCAAGGAGACGGCAGGAATAGCCTTAGCATTCTTGTGCTGAACTTTCC
This sequence comes from Opitutaceae bacterium, assembly GCA_002694885.1. Classification (GTDB taxonomy): domain Bacteria; phylum Verrucomicrobiota; class Verrucomicrobiia; order Opitutales; family Opitutaceae; genus Pelagisphaera. Next base: position 13,607 of record NZNM01000144.1, read on the forward strand.
AGATACGACCGTAATAGTGGTCGCGGTCGGGACGAACGGCTGCATTGGCCGGACCATGCACCGGTCCTCGAGTGTCGTTGTGAATGATGGCCTGATTACAGAAATCGACCAGATACATGGCTCCATCCGGTCCAACCATGGCCTCGATGGGGCGGAACCATAGGTTCGTGCTGGTGATGAATTCGGTTTTTTCCCGGTTAGCCTGTTTTGAAGCTTTGAAGGTCACCCCATCTCGCTCCATGAAGAAGTGCCCGACAATATTCAAGGTGGGTTCTGTAGTGAAATAGCTGTGATTCCATTTTTCTGGCCAAGCTCCCCCTTCATAAATGACCGTGCCCGCTCCGGCAGTGTATCGACCAACTTGGTCGATTTGAACGTAGGCTTGCTGTTTCCACTCCATAGCGGGATAGGTGCGTTCTCCGGGAAGAAGGCCATGGGTTCCGCTCAAGCCTGGTAGTTTGCCCTCGGCCAAGATGCTTTCCGGCAATATTACATGAACCAAAGGATTGCCGGTTGTTGGCTGAGTGTAGAGCACTTCACCATTCATGGTTGTATCCAGTCCCCAACTATTTCCTCGGCGAGATGCATATTGCTCCATGGCGCTCCCGTCCGGCTTGAAACGTACGACGCCATTAGTAATGTTTCCGAAACTCTTGGAACCGTCACCTGAGGTTACGCTTTCAGAACCGGAATACCCATGAGTGGCGTAGATCCAGCCATCGGCGGCGTAATGAAAATTGTTGATGACCGCATGGGTGTCCCGAATGCCGAGATTCGTATAGAGCTTGGTTCGCTTGTCGGCGATGTCATCCCCGTCGGTGTCTTCGAAATACCAAATGTCGGGAGCGGCCGCGGCGATGACGCCATTCTTGTAGAAAACGAAGCTATTAACCAACTCAATATTATCTGCGAAAACCTTTTTGGCATCCATAACGCCGTCACCGTCAGTGTCTTGCAAGATACTGATCCGATCTAGTGGATCCCGGTCGTAAACGCCGGGCTTGAGTGAGCCGGAATCCATCCAAGCGGGGACGTTTACCTCCCTTAGGCCGTTCGGATACTCAGGAGTTTCGGCTACCCACAAGCGACCTTTCTCGTCCCAATTGATGTTCATGGGATTGTTGATGAGCGGCTCGGAGGCGACGAGGGAGATTTCAAAATCGGGATGGACGTTCAAGTAATCCGGAAGCTTTTCCGGACGGGGCACGCCGCCCTCAACGTAGATGAGATTGTCGCCTAATTCATCCTCCTGGCAAAGCATGTCCACGTTTTCTCTATTGGCAGCCCAAGCGATACCACGCAGGATCATGGCCTTGACGCCAGTGTGCATGAAATTCTTGTTCCAATGACCAGGGATGTGAACGAAGGCCCGGTAGGGTTCGCCGCCGGGAAGCTCGTTCTCGTAGGTCCAGATCTGCGGCTGGATATCGTAGATGTTGACGCCTTTGTGTTTGGCGACGTATTCGGCTGCCCGTTGCTGGGCCTCCTGATTCCCCCGACCCTTCGTATCTATCGCCTTGGGCGTATAAGCGGTTGCTAGGATGGTGGCATCCGGATGGATGTCCATGTCGTAGTAGATCTCGTCTTCGAGGTCGAAATTGGAAATGTCCTTAGTAATCGGATTTGGGATATTCGTGAAGTAGAGGCTCATGGGAGCTTCTAGAAACTTGGTCGTTCCGTGTCTCCAGGATCCTCCTACGATATTCTTGTACCAGTCGGGGTCGCGGGACACCGATCCCGCGTGAATGACGACCAAGCCGCCACCTCGCTTTAGAAAGGCTTCCAGGCGCGCCCGCTCGTCGCCGTAAATGTTGCCAGCTTCTTTGGCGTTCAGAATGAGAACGTCCGTATTTTCCAGTTGGCTCTGGGTTGGGAATTCGAGCGCCCCATCGCATTCGACGCCTCGGGCCTCGAGCAAGGAAGTCCAGTTCTTTAGAAATTGGGGATGTTCGTGGGCTCCAGGAGCGTGGGTCTTTTCACCAGCCCGAATGAAGACGCGGATTGGATCGGCCGCTTGCGCGTAAAGGGCGCTAAGAACAAGCGCCGCGATAAAGCTGAGGTAGATTTTCATGGTGGCTAAGATTTTCAGGATCGTCGCAAGAAAAGATTTTCGGCGCGAGCTATTTGCGCTCGACCGGGATCTGCTTGAAGGTTCGGGTTAGGTTGGTCAGGGATTCTTCGACTCCCATGCGTTCGAGGCTGGAGGCGCCCACGAATCCTTGGGCGTCCGTCATCTGGTTTATTTGCGTGGCGTCCTCTGGCGTGTTGATGGGGCCGCCGTGAGAGAGAAGGAAAATGTTGGGGTTGATCGCTCGAGCCGCATCGAATATAGCCTGGCAGCGCTCGGCGGCGTCTTCCATTGAGCAAACCGCTCCCGTAACGCCGATGGATCCGCCCACCGTTGTGCCAACATGAGCGATCACAGCATCCGCTCCAGCTTCCGCCATAGCTGCCGCTTCTTCAGGTTTCGCTACATAGACAATGCTGAATAAATCCATCTTACTGGCGATGGCCACGGTCTCCACTTCCTTTTGGAAGGGCATGCCAGTTTCCTCAAGCACGTCGCGAAAGTGTCCATCGACGATACAATGTGTAGGAAAATTATTGATACCGGAGAATCCCATTTCCTTCACCTTGAGTAGCCAATGCCACATGCGGCGTCTCGGATCCGAGCCATGAACGCCGCAGATTACAGGGATTTCCTCGACTACGGGAAGAACCTCGAATTCCCCGATCTCCATCGCCACAGCGTTTGCATCGCCATAAGCCATCATGCCGGCAGTGGATCCATGACCCGACATGCGGAAGCGGCCAGAATTATAGATGATAAGCAGATCGGCCCCGCCTTTCTCGATGAACTTGGCGCTGATGCCTGTTCCAGCTCCGGCGGCGATGATGGCCTCGCCACGGTCAAGAGCGGCCTGCAAGCGGTCGCGAACTTCTTGTCGAGTATAAGGGTTTCCTTTTCCAGTCCAGGGATTTGGCATGATGATAGTTGATTTTGAATTGTGAAGAGCGAGTGGTGAATTGTTATGGAAGCTTTCCTATTTAGTCTTTGGACGATTATGTTTTTCGCGGAGGTCTTTCCAGGGAGATTCTTCGGAAACATCGACAATGTTCGGTTTGCCTCCGCTCAACGGAGATAGGATGGCAAGGAAGGTAACATCCTCATCAAAGGGATTGTACGTGCCATGCACCGCGTCTTGCGGAATTAGGGCCATTTCGCCGGCCTTGAGTATCCGGTATTCATTTTCCACCCACTGTTCCGCTTGCCCGGAAATAACGTAGATGATCTCTTCGCGCGTCGGATGCCTATGGAAAGGATGGGATCCGCCCGCATCGATGGTTGCTCTCACCATCAGGAGCTCCTTAGCCCCAACCAATTCGTCGTTGGAAAGCCATTCCACCGTAGCCCAAGGGTCCTTGTCCTTGGTGACATCGGCAGCTTGCATGAATCTTCTTACCGTTTCTGACATGACTGTATTAGAATTTTGCCCACAAATTTCACGAACATAGTCTTATCTTTTTTGAATTGATTCGGATTGTGGAATATTCGTAGGAGCGGCTTTACGCCGCTATAAAGCGAACCAAATCGCGGCGTAAAGCCGCTCCTACGAATGGAAGTCTCATTAGAGGCTGAAATACTTGAACCGTTAATCCATACGTGGGTTCGATCGAAATTTTGGAGATTCGAGCCATTCGTGGGCAGTTGATTTTCGAAAAGATAGAGCGGTATCTCGACTTGGGCTTTTGAAGGCTATGGGTCTAGGGAAGGAGCCATTGTGGAACGAGGTTTCTCCGTCGCAAAGGAAATCCATCAACAAGTACCTATCGAAAATCAACATCGACAATGCCGATAGAATGCCTAATTAGAGAAATGCTGTGCCCGCTTCTATCGGAAGTCCTACAAATTCAAAGGCTTAGTGATGATATCGACCGACCGTGCGCTTGAGGATTCTAAGGACGTCCAAATATTAGGCGATTCCCGCTTTATTCTTACCCGTTCAGATGAGGTTGAGGATCGGCCCTGGATGTCGGAGAGCCCTGTGTGTCCTTTGCTTAAACAGCATCACATTGCCCACGTGGGAATATTCTGGGCCCGCTATCCGTTTGAGATTGTTCGATCGGACCAGTCTGGCTCGTACATGATGGCTTGTTTTGGGGGAGAAGGAAGCGTGTTGGTCGATGGGGTTTGGAAGTCATTGGGAGCCGGGGAAGCCTGTCTTTTGCCGCCTTTTGTTCAGAATGCCTTTCGCTGCCGTGAAGACGCTCCTTGGGAATTCTGTTGGGTGCGCTACCTGGAGTCGCGCGAGCAAAAACCGATCGTTTCCCAGAACTCGCCAGTGCTGCAGGCTTATGACTACGCTCCCATGAAGGCCGCCATAGAAGGCTTGTATGCGGAGGCCTCCGGGTCCGGTGCGCCGGGAACTCTGGGCCATTGGGTGGAGTTGATCCACCAATACGCCTTACGATTTGCCCAGCCAAAGGATTACGATGATCGCTTATGGAAGCTTTGGAATCAGGTGGAGCCTCAACTGGATAGGAGATGGAATCTGACCGAGATGGCTGGGATCGCCCATGTGAGCGAGGAGCATTTACGTCGCCTGTGTCGACGTCGCTATGGAAGGAGCCCCATGCAGCACCTAACTTTCCTCCGCATCCAGCGAGCCAAATACCTCTTGAGCTCCACCGACGATAAAATTGATTCCATCGCTCGAGCGGTCGGCTATGAAAATCCCTTTACTTTTTCCACGCTCTTCAAGCGCTGGGTGGGCTGGAGCCCGTCGCGGTATCGGTAAGAAAATAGGCGCGGATTTATGCCCGTTCCCTCAGTCGCGGGCATGTGTAAACTAGACTAATTTTCAAATAGATTAAACGCGCTGGGACGTCGCGTTCCACCCACGAAACCGATGTATCAAGGTGGAGCTCGACCTTGGTTCGACGTGGCTCACCACCCTGAGCGTGTCGAAGGGCCGGGCGAGCTTAAGTTGAAGGCCCTGATCAAACGAGAATCCGTCACCCTTTACCTCTGGGTTGCCCCACAACGAAAATTCTGATTCAACTTTCACGACTATCTTTGAATTTCTATCATGCGTTACACCCCTGTTATATTCACGGCTGTCTGTTTAACTTTCGCAGCCCCATCGCTACTCTCTGAAAAGCTTCCAGAGGGGTTAAAGGGTCCCATCAAGGAGCCAATCGAAAAAGGTGATATCGTCGTTGCCGTGGTTGACCAGTTTCGACTGCCGAAAACTACGGACGCGATCGTCGAAGGGGCGACCACTCACGCCTATGCTCGCATTCAGTACCTCAATCCTGTGGGCGATGGATCGGGTCGATTGGCTATCAACGATCTGCGAGGGCCGATGTATATTACCGACGAGAATGGCGAATCCCCGCAGCTCTATATGGATCACCGCGACTATCCGCTTTCCTTCGATGCATCCATGATGCCGAACGAAACTGGATTTGCCGGCTTCGCATTTCACCCGGACTTTTCCAAGAAGGGAAAACCTGGATACGGAAAATTCTACACGGCACTCAGCGCGGTATCGGGATCTGGCAAGGCCGACTACCACAAGGAGGACAATGGCAGCCACGAAAGTGTACTGGTTGAGTGGACGACCAAGGATCCCTGGGAAGTCCCCTTCAAAGGAACACATAGGGAGCTATTTCGTGTTGGCCAGTTCGCGGCCAATCATAGCGTGGGAGCCCTGGTTTTTAATCCAGCGGCTAGACCCGGCGACTCGGAATATGGGCTCCTTTATTTCTCCCTAGGTGATGGCGGAGCAGGTTTTGACCCAATGGACTACGGACAATCATTGGCGAGCCCTCATAGCGCCATCTTGCGAATCGATCCGTTAGACACGTCGGGTGGAAAAGCGTATGGGATTCCCGAGGACAATCCTTTCGTTTCTCGATCGGGTGCCGCTCCAGAAATATGGGCCTACGGATTGCGTCATCCCCAGCACTTCTCTTTCGATCGGTCCGGAAAGATGTACATCACCGAGATCGGGCAAAAGGAGGTCGAGGAAGTGAATATCGGGATCAAAGGCGCCAACTATGGTTGGCGTATTCGCGAAGGTACTTACGCGTCCGGGTACGACATAGATGGTGTCGAAGTGGGTCCTGTATACGATTGGCCTCACAAAGGACCAGAAGCATTCGTGGAGCCGGTAGCCCAGTACGACCACGATGAAGGCCGGGCTGTAGGTAGCGGGTTTGCCTACGAAGGCTCTAAGATAGATGCATTAAAAGGTAAGTATCTGTTCGCCGACATCGTACGAGGCCGTATTTTCGTTATCGATACCGATGGTTTAGAACCGGGCAAGCTAGCTGAGATATCCGAACTCCGCCTCTCCTTCGATGGCGAGGAAAAGGATTTGCTCGACGTAGCGGGCTATCCGAACACTTACCATCCTGGAATGCGAGCCGACCTTCGGTTCGGAATCGATGAAGAAGGGGAGATTTATCTGTTGACCAAAGGCGACGGTTGGGTGCGGAAGCTAGCGCCTGTAGAGAAATAACTCTGGACAGGGGCCAAATGATCGCGTTTTTCGCTAATCTGTAATGCTAGGTAAATTTAGGATTGATCGTAGAGCATTCTTGCGGGGCTTGGGTGGCGCCATGGTGGCCTTGCCGCGTCTTGAAATAATGGCGGCCAGCCAGCCGCAGGTTCCGATGCGGATGGTGTGCGTGGGTACGAGTTTTGGCTTCGTGCCCGATTTGTTTTTCCCGAGCCAGACCGGGTCCGATTACGTGGTTCCCAAGCTTCTTGAGCCACTTGCCCGGCATCAACAGAATTTCACGATATTCTCTCAACTCGACCATGGCGCGGAAGCGATTGGTGGCCACAGTGGGGTTCATGCTTATCTATCCGGTATCCGATCGAAGAATGCTAAGGGCTTCCAAGAGGGGAATATCACGTTGGATCAGAAGGCCGCGGAATTCGTGGGGGCGGCGACTCGGTACTCATCCATGCAGTTTAGCTCTGGGAGCTCAGCGGGTAATCAACTATCCTGGACGAATGCTGGTGTAGCGATCCCGCCGATACAGGATTTGCGCATATTGTACTCCCTGCTTTTCCAGAACCAGGAGCTCGGTGAGGTAGATATTCTCAAACGAGCTTATCGGGAAGAGAAGAGCATCCTGGATCTCGTGAAAATCGATGCTGACCGGTTGATGAAGCGGGTAGGAAAAAAGGATCAGGAAAAGCTGGATCAGTATTTCACCTCTGTGAGAGAGTTGGAAAAGCGGCTGATCCAGTCCGAAGCCTGGCTAGATCGCTCGAAACCGAAAGTCGGATACAAATTGCCGAAAGGGGTTGACGAGATGGACTTTGTCGATCGCGTTCCGATCTACTATGATCTCATTACGCTCGCTTTGCAGACGGACTCTACGCGTGTGATCACCTTTGAAATCTCCGACATAGGAGGGAATTCAGGTGGATTTCCGATCACTAAAGGCTACCACCAATTGACCCACCACGGCAAGGTGGAGAGCTATATTGATGAGCTTTCGGTTATTGAGAGGTACCATACGAATCAGTTCGCTAGGTTTCTCGACCAACTAGCGGCAGTGGAAGAGCCAGGAGGGAAGACGCTATTGGATAGTACGATGGCTCTGCTGGGCAGCGGTATGGGCAACGCGAGTTCGCACAGTAACAAAGATCTGCCGCTGCTGCTCGCAGGGGGTGGTTTCAGGCATGGTCAGCACATTCGTTACGAGAAGGATAAGAGTCGCGGGATCCATACGCCTGCCAGCAATCTCTTTGTCTCCATGTTGCAACGATTCGGGGCTGAGGTGGATCGATTCAATTTATCTACCGGGAGCTTGACCGGGCTCGATATCGCTTAGGCGTGACCATGCGATTCGCAGTTTATCTGAGCGTTTGCCTTTGCTCGTTCCGTTTTGGCATGGCCGAGCCTCAGGCTTTGGGACCAGAGGTGGGCGACTTTATCCAGAGGTACTGTCTCGATTGTCATAATGACGACAAGGAGAAAGGGGACCGGTCCTTTGAGTCTCTGCTAAATCATCTAACGAATCCAGAAGAGAGTTACGTCCTCGAGGAAATCGTGGATTTGCTGAACTTAGGAGACATGCCTCCAGATGAGGAAGACGTCTTGCAACCATCATCTGCAGAGCGTAGCGAAATTATAGATACGATTACCGCGTATTTGCTGGCTTTGGAGGAAAGCCGATCTCCGGCGGAAACCATTCTTCGACGGCTTACTCGATACGAATACAATAATACCATGAGAGATTTGCTTGGCGTGGTCCCCGAGGTCATGGACGCGACCAAGCAATTCCCTGCCGATCAGGAAACCCATGGCTTCACGAACGTTGGAGCAGGGCAGGCCCTTTCTCAGCACCAGCTTTCATTGTATTTGCGAGCCGCCCGGACTTATCTGGATTCGGCTTTAGTTTTCGGGGAAGAGGAGCCGCAGACTCGTTCTTGGAGATTCGGGCCGGAGGATTTCACCAAGGACACGCGCGGCAACGCGACGATCAAGTATCGGGTATTAGACGAGACGGGCAAATTCTTCGATATCGGGCACGGTGAGCCTGCCGACCGAAGACCGAATGCTCCTTTGAATTTCGCCAATGAAGGAGTGCCGGCAAGCGGGTATTACAAGATATCGATAGTCGCTGAGGCGGTGGGCCGACACAATCCCTACGATCCCGAAGTACTGGAATTGGATCTGACATCGCCTTTGAAACTAGGGGTTTGGCACGTGCCAGAGAAACGCTTTCTCCAAAAATCGAGCACGGAAGGCCGACACTTGGTAGAAGTATTCGATTTGCTTGATAATGAACCCTCCACTTTCGAGACCACGACTTGGATGCCGGAAGGATCGATCCCCTTTATTAATTATATCAATGGTCCGGGCGCTGCTAAAGGGATCTTGAATCGAGTGATCAAAGCCTATCACCCTTACGCCAAGATTCCGGGTAATGCCGACATCGATCGTATGAAGGAGCAGGGGATTCCGCTTCCTGAAAAGCAAATCAATCCTGAAACCAGAGTTTACATATCCCAGTTCTACGTTGGCCCCCGTGTTCGCGTGTACGAAGTGAAACTTGAAGGCCCTTTTTTCGAGAAATGGCCGCCCGCCGGACACAGAAGTATCTTTGGAGATATCACGGATGCTAGAAAAGTGGATATTCCGGCTGCGTTGACGGGATTTGCGAGTAAGGCTTTCCGGCGGCCGACGCCCAGAACGGAGATGGAACATCATATCAGTTACGTCCAAGATCGTATCGAGGCCGGTACGAGCCACGAGGAAGCTATCAAGGCCGGGATGGCAGCGATTCTCGTATCGCCTAGGTTCCTGTTCTTGGACGAGGGGGATTTGGAATCCAATCCGAAGTTGGATGGGTTTGAGCTGGCCACCAGACTTTCCTATGCTCTTTGGGCATCCATGCCTGACGATGAACTATTCGATTTGGCCGCATCTGGCCAATTGCTCAACCAGAAGACATTGCTGGCTCAAGTCGAACGCCTGCTGAACGACCCACGGGCAAGCGAGTTTTCAAGGCGATTTCCCGAAGCCTGGTTGCGGCTGGATAAGATTGGCACCATGCCGCCTAGCGGCTCGCAGTATCCATCCTACTATGCCGACCGGCTTGAGCCGGCGATGAAGAAGGAGACGTCCCTTCTGTTCAGCTACATTCTCGATAACAATCTGCCAGTGACCGAGTTCATTGATGGTTCTTCCACCTTTGTGAATGACGCACTGGCTCAGCACTACGGGCTTGAAGGTGAATTCGGAGAGCGTTTCCAACGAGTGGAAATGCCTAAATCTAAGAGGAGAAGTGGCCTCCTTGGGCATGCCAGCGTATTGACCGCTACAGCGAATGGGGTAGAAACCTCGCCAGTAGTAAGGGGAGTCTGGATACTGGAGAATATTTTGGGTACGCCTCCTTCGCCTCCTCCCCCAGATGTCCCGCCAATCGAACCAGATACGCGGGGGGCAACTACGATTCGGGAACAACTGGCGAAGCACCGTGAAATCGAGACCTGCGCTGATTGCCACTCCAAGATCGATCCCTGGGGATTCGGATTGGAACATTACGATCCGGTGGGTGGGTTTCGCGATCGCTACACCGTATTCTATGGCGAGGGGCGCATATCCAAGCAGAAGCCCGGTCGAATCGTTGACGGATCAGCTAAGTTGCCATCCGGCCATTTGCTAGAGGATGAACGGGATCTGAAGCAAGCTCTCGTAGAGCGGAAGGATCTCTTCGCTCGCAACCTGGTAAGCAAACTGCTAATGTATTCGACAGGAAGGGAACTGACGTTTAGGGATAGGATTGAAGTGGACGAAATAGTGGAACGCGTAAAAGAAAATGGATACGGATTTCGGGATCTTTTATCGGAAGTTTTTGCCAGCTCGATATTTCAAAGTCGTTAAACCCATTGCCCTTCTTCAAGGATCATCCATCGAATGAGCGAATCCAATTTACCCCTCTTGTTTGACGAGACTCGCGCTCGCCTCGATTTGGCCAGCACGCCGACAATCGCCACACTGTTGTTTAAGCACGGATTTCGAAATGCCTATATCCAAGGCGTATCGGCCTTGAATCAGACCGATCGAAAGCTGGTGGGTCCGGCTTTTACCTTACGATATATTATGGCTCGTGAGGATACGGACCAGCTGTCGCGGGGCAGCGTTGTTCGGAATTTCGATTTCTAAACATCGCTCCCTCCGTTCGCTAGTCCCTCTCTGCGTGAGGGAATAGGTGTCCGCTAAGCAGACAAAAGGCTCGAAGGCTAGAGTTTGTTCAAGTCCTTATCCACTACGCGCGGATCGCGGGCTCAACCCGTTCCTACAATTATTCGGACGCGTATACTTTCGTTTACGCTCTAATACCTAGTCCGATCGATTTGCAGTAGCGGATGCTCTCTTCGATTTGGGCTTTCTGATAGTCTTGCGTGGCTTTGTCCACGTTGTGATCGGCCCGATCCGCATTGGGGCCAACCGGCGCTTTCCAAGGTTGGCGAGGCGTGCCGTTTCGGGCCCACTTGATATAGCGAGACAGTGTCCCGGAATTCATGTCCTCGAACTGTGACATGAACTCTTCCGTTAGAAAGGGGATTTCGCGATTAAAGCCGGAAATGGTTTCGATGTGCACGGGAACATTGGGACAAAGTTCCCGGAAACGATCGAAGTAGCGGACCCAGTCCACATTCCCTCTCCCCATGGCTGTCCATTGGACGGTGACCCCATTTTCAGACAGCCAGATGGCCGAGTCACGCAGGCTGGTCGTCGCCGCGTAGGGACCCATGATTTCCAGATTCTCCAGAGGGTCCTCCAAAGTCCAAGCCGCGTTGCCGGCATCGAGATTCGCTCCCATGTAGGAAGTGCCCCCAGCTTCTTCGATGAGCATGACGACTTCGTGGGCCTGCATATCGCCAGCGTGATTCTCCATGGCGATCTTTACCCCCGCATCCATGGCTTGGGTACGGCAGGCTCGGCAAACTTCGGCCGTGTCCTTGATCCTAGCCATGATTCCGCCTTCCGTCGAACGATCATCGCGATTTCCGAGGATCACGCGAATAACCGGTGATCCGAGTGCTTCAGCTACTCGAATGGAGAGGCGGAGATGCTCTTCGGCGGTTCCCCATTTGTCTCTGAAGGTGGTGGAGGTTGGGCAAATGCTCCAAGTGCCCACGTGGATATCGATCCCCAGGTCGTCAGCCTTCTTACGAAGGTCGCGCAAATAATGCATATCGAGGCTCTTGAAATGATCGAGATCCGACATAAACAGAGAGTCGATATTCAGTTTCTCCGCATACTTCAGGTGGTCCTCTACCATCCAGTTCATGGCTCTCACTGCGAAATTGTCGTAGCCGAGTTTAACCTTTGATTTTTTCCCATGATGGGCGGCCAAAGCGCTAAGAGGGTTCGTTGAGGCAAGAAGTCCGCTTGCTGCCATGCCTTTGAGGAAAGCGCGACGGGGGAGTCCGGTAGAAATAGGGTCGTTATTCATTTATCAGATAGGTATTTTCGCTAACCAGAATCAAGTAGGCAATCCTTAACTAGATTGAAAGAGCTCTTGTAAGGTTCCTTGAGCAAGGAAAGTTCGAATTGTAATCGTCCAGGCGGGCCGGGACTAGGAAGTCGTCGCATGGCGTCGACAAATAGCATCCCTTCTTTGAAGGCAAGAAATGTTACTTGTCTAATTGAAGACCTTAGTTTCGCAAAGCGATCTCCGAGTGCCCATAAATTGATAGATATTAGTTCGGGGTCTCAATTTTAATTTGGTAGGGCTGACTGTCCTCAGTCAGCCGAGATAGGATATGCTCACGGAAACGGCTGACCAGGGACAGTCAGCCCTGCTATTCTTGAAGCTTTAAAGATGCGAACATTGAAAACTCTTTACGGCTGCAGGATCAGGATTGTTGGTTGATTCTCCCAAGGTGGATTGAATCGTAACCATTTTTCCATCACGGGTTTGGTCTCCTTGGAATATTCCCCGGTTAATGGATTGAACCATTTGGCTCGCATGGTTTTGCCGTAGAAAGGTTCGATGCGGGTATTGATACGCTTGTTGGCTGCCGGGAGATAGAAGAGATAAGTGTGGTCTTCGCTGACCAGGGCGAAACCGCTGGAGGACAGTCGGTTTTCCGGTGGGGCCAGTTTGGAGTAGTCGATATCCTGAAAGAGCTTATTCATGTGGCGATAGAGCTCGTATTGAGGCCGCTGCGACTTAGGCAGATCTTTGCGATCCCATATGACCACATTCCATGAGGTATCCTGCCAATAGTGCGTTGAGTAGGTGCCTGCGAAGACGCATTGGTAGTTCCGGTCGAGGCAAGCAACGGGGTCTTCGTAGTCGCCGTCGAACACGTGGTAGGGACCCTCCTCGTAGCCGCCGTGCTCGATATTGAATAGGGGTTTGTCAGGAAATCTTTCATACGTGTCCTTCATAACTGAAAATAGGATGGCTGACCAATTTTGGTAGGATATGAAGTCCACAGTTTCCGGATACTTGGCGCAGTAGGAAAACGAGTGGACGGTTACGAGTCGATCATGGCCATCCAGATTCCGGAGCCGATCGATGCGGCGCACGATGTATTCCATGTCGTTGTGCCCGTATCCAGTAGTCTCTTTAGATATGTCCCAAATGATATTCGGATAAGCCTGATATCGGGCGACCACGTAGTCGAAGTAGCGATTGTCGGCAGGGGAGTCCACCTCGGGCCAGTTGACGTTCTTGTTCCAAACGTAGATCATGATGTGAGCCGTGATATCCAGCTCGTTCATCAGAGCGATGATCTGATCGAAGTGATTGAAGTTTTCCAGATTCAGCTTCGAGTAGTCGGGATTGTCGTTGTCGCCTCCATACGGCCATTGCTTGGGAGCCGAGAAGTTGTATTTGGCGGGTAGCTGGGGGTCCTTGTCCCAATTAACGTCATGGGCATAGACATTCATCACTACCTGATTGAAGCCATTTTCCTTGATATCTCGCAGCAGGGTTTCGGCCCGCTTGATCCCGTCTACTTCCAGGTCGATGGCGAAGAGCCAGTCGGCTTCGAATGCCAGGACAAAACAAAGCTCTCCGTTGGCGTAGTGAAAGTGCTGGGGGGTGTCTTCGTTGATGACAACTGGTCCTAGGACATCGGAATTTGCTGCGGAGACGGAGACCTCCCATGCGTCATTTGTATCTTGAGAGTCAACCGTCCAGTTGCCTGCCTCTGGAAAGCTGATGCGGAATTGGTAGCGATCGTTACCAACGAAGTATCCGGGAACAGCGAAAGCGTTTCCATTGAGACCAGCGCATTGGGCTAGAGGCAATCGATCGAACGGGTTGTCGCTTGATGGGGGAAGTTTGATCACCAACTCCACCACTTCCCATTGATCGGCCTCGAGCGTTTGATTTTGAGCGTTAGCCCTGTATTGAAAACCGAATACACAGGTGGCGATAATTACTAGGGCGTTTAGAGAACGAAGCGGGGATTGCATACGAGTATATGCCGCTTTTATCATTGGGAAAGTCAACGAAGGACGCCCATCGGGAAACGAGAAAAGGCGTTTGCTCCAAGTACGTGTCGAAATAGGGCAACGGGCGCTACGATTTCCACAATTATGTAAGGAAAACGCAGTCCCGCTGATGCATGATGCTTTATACCCCGAAATTGTCGATGGGCCGCGTCCACAATAGTAGAACAGGCTTCTAGCCTGTTTTCTCATCTTCTGTGTACAGGCAGGATGCCTGTGCTACTTTTATAAATGGGCGCTCGGAGATCGCCCGCTTGCTACCCTCGAAGCGAAATCCGTTGAGTTGACGCGTCTGTAAAAAGACGTTGGCCCTCGGCTGTCTACTTCTTGGGCCGGAAACGAAGAAGCTGATCGGGATTGTTAGTCAGAGCGTAAAGGGATCCATCGGGACCGAACTTCAACTCGCGCACACGTCCGTAGCCCTGGAATAGTGTCTCCTCTTTAACGACTTGGTCGTCCTCAATAACGAGGCGGCGGATTTCTTGATACTTGAGCGCGCCAAGCAATAGCTGATTCTTCCATTTGGGAAAGAGCTTGCTGTCCACGAAGGCGATAGGGCAAGTAGCGATGGAGGGCACCCAATAGTGGATCGGAGGCGTCACTCCCGGGTATTCGGTCTTGTCGGAAATGATGGTTCCGTCGTGATTTTTTCCGTAGGTCGCGATAGGCCATCCATGGTTGAGCCCAGGGCGCACCACGTTCAATTCGTCCCCGCCCATCGGACCGTGTTCAGTGGCCCAAATCTCGCCGGTTTCTGGATGCTGGTCGATGCCTTGGGGATTGCGGTTTCCGTAGGTGTAAATGCTTTTGAAACGGGTGGGGTGATTATAGAAAGGGTTATCCTTAGGAATCGATCCGTCGTCGTGAAGGCGGTGGATCTTACCCTGAGCGCTGAATAGGTCCTGGGAGTTTTCCGGTACGCCTTTGTCTCCAGTAGAAAAATACAGATACCCTTCTTTGTCGAAGAGGATACGGGTGCCGAAATGAATGCTTGAGACCGTGTAATTCTCACGGGGCGCGGAGAAGATAAGCTCCTGATCAACCCAATTGTGTCCGTCAACGCGTCCTCGAATGATCTGAAGCATCGCTGGCGCTTTGCGATCCTTGGAGTCTCCAATCGGATCGCTATTGGCGATATAGATCCACCCGTTGTCATTATATTCTGGGTGCAGTGCGAGATCCAGCATCCCAGCGTCCCTGAAATACCAGGTAGGCGGTAGACCTTGGATTGGCCTCGGGTCTAGCTTGCCATCAACGAGCCAGCGCAGTCCACCTGGACGTTCGGTTATCAAGGCGCGGCGGTCGTCTACGAATTCTATTCCTGTGGGGATATTCAATCCTTCCGAAACGAGGACTTCTACGACCAGCGTGTTTAGCTCGGTATCGATCTCCTTGGGAACCTCCCTACGAACGGATGGATTCGCGCTGGGCTTGGTCCCCTGCTTGGAAACTACGTAATCGATTACGTTGTCTACTTCCTCACTGCTGAGAGCGGCTCCGAAAGCTGGCATGCCAACCGTCGGGATGCCGAAATTGACGTGGTCGCGCATCGCGTACCGCTGGCTTCCGAATTGCCAAACCTCCTTTATCAAGGACTGGGCCTTGCCGCCCTCGAGGTTCGTGCCGTGACACGTGGCGCAAAAGCTCTGATAGATTGCTTCTCCAGAACGGGCGGTTTTTTCCGGCTCGTCGTGGCCGGATAAGCATGGAAGGGCAACCGTCAGCGCGAAGGCAGAGACTATAGGTAGGAGCGAGCGAGGCATCATTGCAGACCAAAGAATCCGGCCGCTTTCGTGTAGTCAAGAAAGAGCGCTTAACCGTCTCCTGCGAGCGGTAGGTGTTATCCGAACTATGCGGTCCTCAAGAAACGCTTAGGTGGAACAGCAACAGCGATCCATGCGGCAGAGACGGAAGTTCCGCCAGTGGCCGCAGATTAGCAATACCCCGCCTAGGAGATTGAGAAGGATGGGAGGGGATAGGGTGATCCCAGCAAGACTCAGCGAATTCGAATTGTCCCCTTGAGAAGGAACTGGACAGCAGGTTCCACAGGACTCGCCCTCCTGGGATTGATTCTCGGCAAGGTGGATTAAAGGAGGCGCTTCATTCGATAAGCTGGTTCTTTCCCAAAAGGTTGCCGTGGCTAGTAGAGCGACGCCGCCGATGGTCAGGGCAGCGACCGCCTGGTTCTTGTGTTTGCGGCAGCCAGCAATGCTGGCCAAGGCTGTCGTGGGCAGAACGAAGGCGAGCATCCAAAGGTGGAAGTTCGAGCTTCCCCAAAACGTGGTTCCCAAGATGGGCAATGCCAGAAGCAGGACTGGTGTTATCAAGCAATGGATACTGCAAACGACCGCCATGATGATCGCAATCCGATCCAGCCAACCAGAACGTTGGTCTAAGCAATTCGCGGCGTTTTTAATTAATAGTTTCATGGCGTATTTCCTGGGGACTAAAAAAGGGTTTGTTGTCGTAGAGCAATGACGATTTTAGTTTACAATTGGGTTGGGTTGGGCGCGTCGCCGTAAACCTTTCTAGGATCGAAAGCTTTGCCGGTTTCGATGAAAACGAGCTCTCGGGTGTTTTCGCTCTCGCCGAGCTCTATCTCTCGATAAAAGCAGCTTCGGTACCCGACATGGCAAGAGGCTTCGTCGCCACCGGCAGATGGCGTTGCCAGATCAACTTCGATGACCACGCAGTCCTGATCATCGTCTATGAGAGCCCGTTTGACTCTTTGGGTCATCCCTGAGGTTTCGCCTTTTTTCCAGAGCTTTTGTCGCGACCGTGACCAGTAGTGGGCCAGGCCAGTGCTCAAGGTTGCCTCGAGGGCTTCTGCATTCATGTAGGCGAACATCAGTATCTCCCGAGTGTTGGCGCTTTGGCATATGCAGGGAATCAAGCCGTTCTCGTCGAACTTGGGAGCCAAGGTGTTCCCTTCCTCCACTTGTAGCACGGATTCTCTCCTGTCGAATGTCATTCCTTAAGGTATCGACGCAAGCGCCCATTCAGGTCAACGCTTATTGCAAATAATTTGCATAAATTGCAGTTTCCCTGCCCCTTTATAAGAATTTTCTATCATGGCTCCCGATTATCCAAGCTGGTGGCTGTTGCTTTC
Organism: Opitutaceae bacterium; assembly: GCA_002694885.1. Taxonomy (GTDB): domain Bacteria; phylum Verrucomicrobiota; class Verrucomicrobiia; order Opitutales; family Opitutaceae; genus Pelagisphaera. The sequence goes on from NZNM01000144.1 coordinate 30,722, forward strand.
GACGTCTCGCTCGGTTTGCCTATAATTTGCATATCGCTGGACTACCGTCCCCCAGAGTGGGGTGTCGTAGCTATGGTACTGCCTTTCCTCTGTAAAAAGCTTAACTCAGACGGTGATGAAAAGCATTCCTAGGCAAAAGCGGGCTCCCAACTGTTGAAGGGATCGGGCAGGTGTTGCCAGGCCTTTGCCCCTTTGGACATTTCCGCGTCGTTCAAGAGGCATTCGTCGAGACGTGCACGTACCCACTCTTCATCCATTTCCTTGGAGAAACCGATAACAACAATCTCTTGCCTGCGGTCGCCGTAGGGGTCCTGCCAATAGCGGCTGGCGAATTCACGCGACTCCCCATCCTGTGGCCAGCTTTCTTGCGGCACCGCTGCAAACCATTTGCCGACAGGTTCCGCCTCGACCTGGGCCCCAGCCAGCGATAGCAAGCCGCATTGCTCCATGCGCGTAGCGAGCCAAAAGAAGCCTTTGGCCCGCACCACCCCTGGCCATTGCTTCTTTAGGAAGTCGTGCAGGCGTTGGGGATGAAAGGGACGCCGGGCTTCGTAGATGAAATTTCGAATGCCGTATTCCTCGGTTTCGGACATCGGTTCCTCGTAGATGGCTTTCAACCAATCTGGTGTTTGCGAAGCGTCGTCGTATTTGAAACGATTCGTATTCAAGATTTCCGACATCGCCACTTCTCCGCGCGAACACTCGACGATTCGGGCTTTGCTATTCAGCCCTTTGATCATGGCGACGACCTGCTCTTTCTCAGCCTCGTTGACGAGGTCGAGCTTGTTGAGAACGATCACGTCGGCGAATTCGATCTGATCGATCAGCAAGTTGACGATGCTGCGTTGATCGCCTTCTTCCACTTCCAGGTTTCGGTTGGGCAAACGGTCTGGTGAAGCGTAGTCTCGGCGAAAATTGAAGGCGTCTACCACGGTTACCATGGTATCCAAACGGGCAATATCTTCGAGGGAACTGCCCAGCTCATCGCGAAAAAAGAAGGTTTCGGCCACTGGCATGGGTTCGGAAACGCCAGTCGATTCGATCAACAAGTAGTCGAAGCGGCCTTCAATGGCCATCCGTCGCACCTCGGCCATCAAGTCTTCACGCAGGGTGCAGCAAATGCAGCCGTTGCTCATCTCGACGAGTTTCTCCTCTTGGCGGCTCAATTCGGCGCCACCGTCCTCCACGAGGCGAGCGTCGATATTCACTTCGCTCATATCATTGACGATGACCGCGACCCGCAGCTCCTCGCGATTGTTGAGGGCGTGATTAAGCAGTGTTGTTTTGCCTGCTCCGAGAAATCCGGAAAGCACTGTAACGGGTAGTCGTTTTGTATTCATTTTTTGTTTCTTCTAAAATGCTTGTATTAGGGCGCCGCCCCATGCGATGACGATGCTGAAACCGGCCGCCCATGCGGCTTGCCGTAGGGCTAGCTTCCCGGCGATAAGGCCACCCATTTCGCGACCGATGGTCAGAAGCGTCACCAAGCACGGCAGCAAGACGCCAGCCAGGTAGACTGCTGTGAGAACTTGGACGGGGGATTCGAGAACGACTTTCAACGCTCCCCACTCGCTGTCGAGTAAGCCGATGGCTAGGCCGTCTTTTCGTATCGATCCGATGGCGACAGGGACAGCCGCATCAGCGGAAAGATTGAACACGATCATAACCTTGCCCAAATACTGAACGATGAGATTCAAAAATCCCGAGACCTTCAAGATGGCGGCCGCGAAACAGATGCCGATGAATATCGGCAGGGCTGTGACAAAGAACATGCGAAGCGTGCCCAATACCTCTCGACAGATACCTTTCCAGTTCGGGGCGCGCAAGTCGCTCTGCTTTGGCGACAGGAGACGATTGTTGGCGTCTCGCAGGACCTTCGGCGTTGTTAAACGGAGATAGATCAAGGACGTAATCCCCAGGGCGGCCAGATAGACCATCCCCATCCAGCTCATGCCTGCCGCCGCGAAAACCGCGAGCGTCGCTGGCAGTTGGTAGGAGCAGGCCGAGCCGAAAGCGATAGCGGATACACAAGCCGATCGCGAGCAGCTGTGGCAGGCTCGGGTTGAAATAACGGCGGGCACGTTGCAGCCGAATCCCATAATTACGCGGGTCAGATCTCGGGCTCCCAACCCGAAAGGACGTATCCAAGGATGCAAGCCCTGGCCTATCCGATCCATCAAACCCGTCGATTTGTAAAATCCGATCAGCAGGGAAAAGCAAACGATGGTCGGCAAGGCGTAAAGCAAGAGAAAAGGAAACATGGCCACCACCCCGTAGTCGCCACCCAGCATCTCTGCGAAAGGCGTCGTTAGGCCAGCGATCCTATCGAGCAGCGGAGCGAGCAGGGATGCGAGTGGATCGAACAATCGGTCCGCCAGTGCATTAGCCTTGGTCACAGCGATCCACGCGGGGGCGAAAAGCAAAAGGAGGCTTAGGGGCGGGAAACCCAATAGGCGACTCCATAGGTTGGGCTCATCCTGAGTCTCTGAAACCCATGAAGGCAGCGCGTCGACCATGAAGTTTCCAAGCGCCGCCGCTTTACAAACGTTCTCGCGTAGCGACAGTCGGTCGTTATCTGAAACCGCTCGCCCGTCTATAAGCTCCACCGGTACGCCTAGCTGCTCCGTCCAGCGGTTCAAGCGAATGCGTTGTTGCTCCGCGTCGAGCCCGATCTTGTCTCTAAAAGTAATGGCGATCAACGCCCGCTTGTCCTTGGCTAGTGGAGCGAGGTAGGCAATATCTGTTGCGGCATGATCGGCCCGGGCGACTAGCAAGACGACTTCCGCCTCTGGAATATGGGATAGCGTCTCGCGAATGGTTTCCGTGTCGGAATCTCTCAATAGACCGGGTGCGTCTACCCAATCGATATCGTCGTCCGCAAACGTTTCGCAATAAAGCGTCGACCCCGCAATTCCCTCGGATCGTCCAGGACGTTTCGATAGAGCGCTCAACAACGATGTTTTGCCTACGCTTTCCAAGCCAATAGCCATCACTTTCAACGGAATCTTGTTCCGCGCGGGCAAGTTGGGGGCTTCTTTGGACTTCATTGATACGCTTCGTTTGCAGTAGATGCCTGCTCCACCTCGCATTTGCAGTCCACGCAGCAATCGAGGTCATCGATCAGGAATCCGCGCAACGCCCAATCGGATAAGGCGGACGTATCACAGCCCAAACGCGCGCCAATCTCTCGGGCTATTACACCAAAGCGGGCTCGAAACTTGTAGATGAAACAAAATTTCGAATCGCGATGAACCAAAGACGGACCTGAGTAGAAGAGATCCGGATACAAGGTGGAGGAATCGACTTCGCTGAAGATCGGGTTTCCCCTTTCCCAATCGAAAAACGAAGCGATCTGACGCTTGATGCCCGACTGAAACCCCGTCGCCAATATCGGTGGAGTGGGGCTCGAGCACGAGTCGCCGTCAGCGGTAAAAACTCGATAGCCGTCGCCTTCGCGAGCCACCTCGATAGCTTCTTTATTGCCGATTAGCTCGATGCTTTCAGGCATGGCCTGCGCGATGCGGGCAAGTCGCTCCTTCGTGAACGGGCTCAAGGCTACGCTCGGATCAGGATCGTCGATATTCCAGGGTTCGCTGCTCGAGATCACTTTCACCGAGCAGCCGCGACACGCGAGATGGTAGGCTGCATCTATCCCGCTCTCGTATCCGCCAATCACTACAAATTGATGCCCTTCTATTTTCCTCCAGCTTCGAACTAGCGATGCCACTCTACAAAGGTCCGCGCCCGGAAACGGTTCGAGGTCGGGAAACGGGAATTCGCCGGTTGCCCAGATAACAAAGCGAGCTCGAACCACTCCTTCGTCCGTTTCTAGAACGAATTCACTGTCCTCGGAACGCAGCTCGTTTACTTGGCAAGCCTCTCTGACGGGAAGGACGTAGTGGTCGATGACTGCTTTCAGGTAGGCAGCATACTGTTTCCCGGTCAGATGCTCTGTCCCAAAAAGATCCCCAGGTGAAGTACGCGGGTTGATAGCATTCAAATCGGTAGCGTAAAACGGATTGGAGTGGAAAGAAGGGGTGATCAAACGCATTTCCTCTGGCCACGCGTCAAAAGATGAGCCCACTCGATTCGCTTCTAGAATAGTCAAACTTTCGACTCCGATTTCACGTAGAGCCAAGGCGCAGCCTAGCCCGGCCGGGCCTGCTCCAACGATGGCGACATCGTAACTAGATTCCTTCATATTGAGTTTCCTATTTCCAAGCCCGCTCTCGCTCCCACGTTTTTACTAGGATCGCATGGCAAAATGTCGGAGTGTTTCCCCACTCCCGGCCCGTCCCATTCTCCAAAACAAAGTCCTGAACCATCCTTCCTGGCAACTCGGCTGCATTAGCAGGAAGCGTTTGATAGAGTTGCGTGCATTTGCCCTGGCTGTATTGGGTTCAGAAACCTTCTGGCTCTCGACGGAGGTACGACTTCGTGCTCCGAACCTAGGAGACAACTTGATCCCTTCCCTGATGTGCAGTTCGGATTCTCGGTTCCCAGAAATTCATTTCGATCTTATCGCAAAGACCTTGCGTTAGCGTCAATATATATTGCAAATAGTTTGCATCAAGCGTTAATCCCCCAATATCCTACTAGCTATACCCGTTGAATCCTCGACCGAAATGAGGACTCGTTGCGAGTAAGCAATGGATCGCTTGGCGAGAGCAGGTCTCAGGCGCACGAATTTCCGCCGTAAGCTGTTTACCCTGCTTTTGGACAGGGAGCCTTACGCCCTCTCAGTTGGGGAGATTCGAGAGCATCCGATTGCCCGAAATCCCGATGCCGTCACTGTTTACCGCAACGCGGAGACCCTAACGAGAATTGGGATGCTCGATCGCATAACGGATGAAAAAGGGCGGTCTCGATACCGACTGAACGAAGTCGATGGTCCGAATCTTAAGATAGCTTGCAGGGACTGTCATGCGACGGTATTGCACCCGTCACCTCGGCTTCCGGAGCTAGAAAGTTTGGCTCACGAACTGGGATACAGCGGAATCAGCTCAAGGTGGGAAATTACCGGATATTGCGAGGAATGCGGTGAGCGAAGAGCCTCCCGTGGCTAGCCCGCTCGAACCCGTCCGCCGGTGCGGCTCTAGCTAGAACCTGCACCATTTTATTCGCTTTGGGTCTAGTGACCTGAAGTTTTTGACGGGCTTAGCCCACGGGGTGAAGACTGTTTCTTCGGCTTTTTGGTAGTGAGGAACGTCTCGGTCCTCCGTGTTTGAGTTTCGGAGGATCGAGACGATCCTCCTTACCTTTGGGAATGCCCCGTGGCTTGCTGCGGGGACCTTTACTAAGCTTTTTGGCATGTTGTATTAGAGCGAAACTGTTCCAGCTCGTTTTCAATTGCCTTCCGGTCCAGGTCGATGCCGATGAAGACGAGCTCTTGGCGTCGGTCGCCTGTAGTGTCATCCCAAATCCGCCAAATCGGGGCCGGGATTCGTGATCGATCCATGTCTCCACTCGAAACCATGGCGTGGATCCACTTGCCGAGATAATCGAAGCGCAGAGTGTCTCCGGCAAGCGAAGCGAAACCTATACGATCCGGCTCGCGATCCGTCCAGACGAAGCCCTTTGCTCGAAGGAGTCCCGGGATTCGGCTCCTCAAATAAGCGACTAGCTTGTCATGGCTCAACTGATACCGTGATCGATAGGTGAAGGCCATCAGGCCGAAATCAGCATGATCGTGCGTTTTTGGCTCTTTCGTTTGCTCGCTATCCGTCCTGCTGGCGGATGTTAATTCCAGGTCGCAGCCCGAGCTTTTGAATGCCGTAGCGATGTCGAATCGCTCGTTGTCTAACAATTGATCGATCGCTACCTGGCCTTCTGTAGTCGTCAAGATTTTGGCCGAGGGACAGATAGTTGCGAGGGCGGCCCGAGATCGGCTTAAGGATTCCTCCTCCACGAGATCAATTTTGTTTAGGATAATCACGTTCGCACATTCGACCTGCGTTGTCAGCAGCTCGCTGAGGGGTCTTCGAGGATCAGAGAAAAGCAGCAGCGAACGTCGAACGGAAGAGTAAACCTCCTGAACCTTCTCCACCCACCAGCTAGCGTCGACAAGCGTAACCAAGTTAGCGATACGCACGAATTCCAAAGCAGACAGCCCTTCGTCGTTGAGGGCGGCCAAGCTCTCGATTATGCGTAGGGGTTCTGCGATTCCGGTCGCTTCTACGACGATGCAGTCTGGCCTCCTCTGGGCCAGTTCCATAACCGCTTTGCCAAACGCGTCCTGAATTCCACAGCAGATGCACCCATTACTGAGTTCTACGATTTCGTCGGCGGATCCTGAATCGACCTGAGCCACATCTCGAGTCAGAGCAGCGTCGATATTAACGTCCCCGACATCGTTAACGAGGACGGCGAGCCGACGTTCGTCGGGGTGTCGCAGCAGATGGTTGAGGAGGGTAGTTTTGCCAGCCCCGAGAAAACCGGTTATTATGACAAGAGGGATACGCCTGTCGGTCGTATCCCTCTCGGAAGCTGATTCTTTATTTTTTGAGAGGTCCTGGGTCCCCATGCAGATCAACTAGAAACGTGTTCTCACTCCCAGCCTAATATTGCGGCCCGGCATTGGGGCCAAGTCTTTCAAGAAAGAAGTGTTGGGGCGGGCTTCCTCGTCTCCCAAATTATGAGCCGCGGCAAATAGATCGACCGTGACTGACTCAGAAGCGCGGATACGGTAACGTACATCTGCATTCCAAAGCGTGTAGCTGTCGGTCGGCAAAGCATTGGGGGCCAGGTGAGAAGCCTCGTCGTGCCAGCGTCCCTCTACACCGAATAGCCAGTCATTGTTCTGATACTCATAGCGCAACCCCAGGCGTCGTACTGGAATGCGGGGCATGTTGGTGTTCAAGGTTTCATTTGTCGCCCGCGTTTGATCGTAAATGAGGTCCACGTGCATGGCCTGATCCGCCTCGTCAACAATATGGTAGCGGAGATCGACCTCGAAGCCGTAGAACTTGGCGTCCGCTTTTGTAGCCCGAAATACATCCAAGCCCTCGGTATCGAAGTCTTCGCCATAAATCGCTTCTACGTCCTCGTGATCGAGGAACTCCAAGTAGATGTAGTTGGCAAAATCAGAATAGAAGGCGGTGACTTCTCCCGTGATCGCCCCGGCTGTGATCCGGTAGGACAAATCAAGGCTAGTGGAGAATTCTTCGTCGATCGATTCCTTGCCGATTTCGAACGTTTGGGTGCCAACGTGCGGTCCAAAAGCGTAGATCTCGGAAGCATTGGGAGCCCGTTCCGCGAATACCAGATTGGCGGAAAACGCGCTGTTTTCATCGACTCGACGCACGAAACCCACGGATCCATTTAGCGTATCGAAACTCCGCTTTTCTTGGCTCGGGTCTTCTGGATCAATATCCACGCTCTCAATTCTGCCGCCAAACTCCCAAGCGCCCCAGTCCTGATTCAAACGCTCCATTATGAAGAGGCCGTATTGCGTCGTCTCCGAGCTGGGTATGAACGCTTCTTCACCCGCGGCCGAGAAGTCGTCCACCTTGGCTTGAAAGCCGTAAGCGCCTGTGAAATCACCGATCGGGCTGTGCACGCCGGTGAGGCGCATCTCGTAGCCATCTCGCTCGTAGGTGGTGCCTTCTTCGTCGCCCTCAAACTCAATGTGGCGGTAGTCGCCGAAGGCCAGGTCCAGCTCTAGGCTGTCTAGAAAATCGAATGGATCGAGCAATTCGCCCCGCAAGCTGAATCGGGACTGGTCGAGATCAATCGCTACCGATTCCTCCTCGCCGTGCTCGTCTTCATCGTGATGCTCCTCCTCTTCGTGTTCCTCGCCTTCTTCATGCTCTTCGCCCTCCTCATGACCGTGCTCATCTTCGTGTCCATGAGCATGGGAATGACCGGGAACGCCGTAGTCGGTTGCGTAGTCGGAGTAGGAAATGGCCAGGCTGCCGTTGTCGCCAAACCAGGCTAGGCCAAGATAGCCCGTACGTGTATCCACAAAGCTGCTTTCCAGAACGCCGAACACTTCCTCTTCCTCCTCGTGGCCGTGCTCGTCTTCGTGCTCCTCTCCCTCTTCATGTTCCTCGCCTTCTTCGTGCTCGTCGTGATGCTCTTCTTCCTCTTCGGCCTCCATCTGATAGATGGATTCGGCGAAGCCAGGAATCTCAAAATCGTTGGATTGACGATCCAGAAAACCCGCGCTCCAGGCGAAGTCTCCTTCGCCGCCTTGCAAAGCAACCCCATAGGATTGCTCGTCCGAGACGGATCCATAGTAAGCTTCTGCTTGACCTACGATGGGAGCGATGGCCCGCTGCCTGGGCAAATCTTTGCCCAAAACATTTACCACACCGCCGATAGCGGCATTCCCGTAAAGCAGGGACGCGGGCCCTCGGACCACTTCGATTTCGTCCGCGAAAAGCGGTTCGATACTGACGCCGTGATCAGGGCTGGTTTGCGAAACATCGAAGGTGTCCACCCCATGACTCAGGATACGTATCCGGTCTCCGTCAAAACCGCGAATGATGGGTCGCCCGGCACCGGGTCCAAAATAGGAAGAGTGAACTCCCGCTTGACCATCCAAGGTTGCCCCTAGATTAGATTGGGTAGAACGCCGAAGAGCCTCTCCCGACAACTGGCCAGCCGGAACGACTAGCTCGGCCCTGCTTTCCACGAACGGACTCGCTGTAATCACGAGGGGATCCAAAACCTCGACGTCTTCCAAGTCGCCACCGACTTGTCCATACCCAAGCTGCCCAGCAGTGACAGCCGCCGCCACCAAAACACATAGTCTAGTTTGCATTCCGTGTTAATGCAAAAAGCTTTCATTAAGGGCAAGTACAAACGCAAAAAATTTGCGATAGACCGGGCTATCTCCGATTTAAAGGTATCACAGGCATCCTGCCTGTGATCTAAACTCTGCAAACAGGCAGGATGCCTGTTCTACTATTTCGAATGGGCGATCGGAGATCGCTCGCTAAAATAAATAGATGCCCCAACTTGTGTCTTCTACTTCTTAAACAGTTCCGTTTCGATGTCCCGAAAGCCTTTGAACTCGAGGGCGTTTCCCGAAGGATCGGCGAAGAAGAGAGTGCCTTGCTCGCCGCGGAGACCTTTGAAACGGATGTAGGGCTCGATGATGAATTCAGCGATCACCCCCTCGAGCCGCTTGGCGAATGCCTGCCAGTCGTCGAACCGCATAATGACCCCGCAATGGGGAATGGGCACTCCGTGATTATCGACTGGGTTGAAGAGGGCGGGCACTTTCCCTTCCGGCCCGAGTTCGGGATTGAGATGGGTTACGAACTGGTGTCCGAACATATCGAAATCGATCCAGTTGTCGGCGCTGCGGCCTTCCGGGAAACCAAGCTGTTTTCCGTAGAATTCTCGAGCTTCGTCAATGTCGCGCACGGCGACGGCGATGTGGAAGGGTGTAAGGCTCATAGGGTGAAAAGAGTGGCATAGGCTTCCAGCCTGTGTCGATATTACGGTAACAGGCAGAATGCCCGTTCCACTCTTGATAGATTAGATCCAAAAGATGGCGCGTCATCCACTTTCGTTTTTTCGGAATTGCAGCGGCAGGGTGCCCATGTGGCGCTTGAACTGACGAGTGAATGAACTGTGGTCGTAGAACCCGCAGTCGAGAGCGATCTCGGTGATCCCTTTGCTTGTGAACCGTAGTTGATCCGCAGCTATCAAGACGCGCAGTCGGATAATGTATTCGCGTGGCGTTATGCTAAAACGCTTTTTGAAGAGGCGTTCGAGCTGGCGCTGGGAAAGACCTGCCTCCTTCGAGAGTTCAGGTATGCTTAGGGCTTGATCGAATCGATCTTTGATGAGTTCGACTACCTTAGAGACCGGGTCGTTCGAGTCGTAGAATGACTGCTCGTAGTTCTGCACAATTCCGCAAACTGCTGCCGCATTCCCATTGTCGTCAAAAATCGGGTACTTGTTCGTTGTGAACCATTCGGGGAGGCGATCCCGGGAGGGGAAGAGTTCCACCAGATGCAGCAATGGCTTTCCGGAGCTGAGCACAGCCTGATCGTCTGTGGCGAATTTTTCGGCCATGTAATTCGGGAAAATATCGTAGTCCGACTTGCCGGCTAGCTCGTCAATTGACGAGAGTCCGCAGTGTTCGACAAAGCGCTGATTCCCCATGATCAGGCGCCCCTCACCGTCCTTGGCGAAAAATAGCACATCGGGTATGTGTTCGAACAGTCGATAGAGTTCACCACCATCACGGAAATTGCGCAGATGGGCCTGAAGCGTAGTCATGGCGAAAAAATACAATTTCTTTGATGAAATAATACAAGCGGAATTGGTGGGTTTCGCGTATGATGCCGATTCTTGATCCCAGCCCCATTCCTTTTCTTTTCTTTTCTTTACCTGCCCTAAACAAGGCCTGATTCCCTATTTATGTCTGACCAAATCAATGTAGCTCTCGTTGGCCTCGGCTTTGGAGCCGAGTTCATTCCTATCTATCAAAAGCACCCGAATACGACTATCGCCGCCATTTGTCAGCGAAGCGAGGAATCGCTGAACCAAGTGGGAGACGAATTTGGCATCGAATTGTCCAAGCGCTTCACGTCCTACGAGGAGATGCTGGAAGATCCGAGCATCGACGCGGTTCATATCAATACGCCTATCGCTAGCCACGCCCCCCATTCGATCCAGGCGCTGAAGGCCGGCAAGCACGTGGCCTGTACTGTACCCATGGCGACATCGGTGGACGAGTGTCGGGAGATTTGCGAGCTGGTAGAGGAGACGGGACTCACTTACATGATGATGGAAACGGTGGTTTACAGCCGAGAGTTCCTGTTCGTGAAAGAGCTTTTCGACAAAGGAGAGCTAGGACGTATCCAATATTTGCAGTCGAGCCACCAGCAGGATATGGATGGCTGGCCTAGCTATTGGGATGGATTGCCGCCCATGCACTACGCGACGCATTGCGTAGGCCCGGTATTGGCCCTGCAACGCAATCGGGCGGAAACGCTCTCGTGCTTCGGTTCCGGACGCATTAACGAGGAGATGATACCCATTCATGGGTCGCCCTTTGCGATCGAATCCTGTCAAGTGACTTTCAAGGATTCCGATGTATCGGCCCGAATTATACGGTCCTTGTACAACACAGCCCGTCAATATCGGGAAAGCTTCGATGCCTACGGTTCCAAGAAAAGCTACGAATGGCCGCTGGTTGAGGGCGAGGATCCTGTCATTCACACGATTGGCAAGCCGGAGCCGGAAATCCCGGAGCGCGTCGAAGTGCCCGACTACGCCCACCTGCTGCCCGAGGAGATCCAGCCTTTTACGGGCCGTGGCGTCTACGACTCAGACGAAAAGCAGCACTTGTCATTCACCCAAGGCGGTGGCCATGGTGGTTCGCATCCCCATCTGGTGCATGAGTTTGTGAGCGCCTTGCTAGATAAGCGCTCTCCTTATCCGAATGCCGCCGAATCGGCTAACATCACTTGCGTTGGCATTCTGGCCCATGAGTCGGCTATGGAAGGCGGAGCCCTGAAGCAAATGCCCGAATTTACGCTGAAGTAGCTCACTCGCTTTAGCGTGAGCAAATATAGAACTAACCTGGCTCACGCTGAAGCGAGTGAGCTACGATAATTAGACTAATGAAATTACACTTAATCCTGCGAGAAACCGTTGTATTGTTTGTATGCTGCTTTGCAATACAATCGGCTGCGGAGACCACGTCGAAGCCAAATATCCTCTTCTGCATTTCGGATGATCAGTCTTACCAGCATACGGGAGCTAATGGGGACCCAGTTATCAATACGCCCGTTTTTGATCGTATTGCTAATGAAGGCCTGCGTTTTACGCATGCGTTTTGCGATGCCCCGACTTGCGGCCCCTCGCGCAGCGCGATTTTAACGGGGCAATCGATATGGCGATTGGAAGAGGCAGGCAATATCCACAGCACTTTGCCAGCGAAATTCGCTACCTATACGGACGAGCTGCGCAAGGCGGGCTACAAGGTGGGAGCGACTGGCAAGGCATGGAGTCCGGGACGACTCGAGCCGGGCGGGCGAACGGAAAATCCAGCTGGACCGATCTACGAGGGAAAAACGCTTGAGCCGCCTTTCAGCGCCATGCGTAACACGGACTACGCCGGAAACTTTCAGGACTTCATGTCTGAAGTGAGCGAGGACGAGCCCTTTTGCTTCTGGTTAGGAACCAGCGAACCCCATCGTGGCTTCGAAAATGGGGCAGGTTTGAAAACGGGAAAAGACCTCAGTAAAATCGTCGTGCCCGCAGTGTTTCCCGATAACGAAATTGTCCGCAGCGATATCGCGGATTATCTCGTGGAGATCGAACACTTCGACATGATGGTGGGACGGGCTATAGCGACTCTGGAAGAACGGGGAATGCTAGACGGCACGATCATTGTAATCACCAGTGATCACGGTATGCCCTTTCCACGGGCCAAGGCCAGCCTCTATGATTTGGGTTCAAGGATCCCCTTGGCGATTCGCTGGCCGGAGGGGATAGAGAATTCGGGGCGGGTGGTTGATTCCTTCGTCAATCTGAGCGATCTAGCTCCCACGTTCTTAGAGGCCGCTGGCTTGAAGCCTCCCAGCATGATGAGTGCCCGAAGCATGACGGATATTTTCGCAAATAAGGAACGCAAGACGCGTGATGCTGCTTACATCGCTATGGAGCGGCACGACGGTTGTCGCGCGGGCGGAAAAGGTTATCCTTGTCGGGCGATCCGGACTGAGAATTTCATGTACATCTATAACTTCGAGCCCAGCCGTTGGCCCTCAGGATCTCCGGATGCCGCTGTATGCGCTAGAGCCATACCGTATGGAGAAATCGATTCGTCACCTACTAAGACGTTCATGATGGAGAACCGTCATACTCATGGCATTGCGGATCTCGCCTATCTTTCATTTGGCATGCGCCCAGCTGAGGAGTTGTATGACCTGAAGAAGGATCCGGAACAAATGGTGAATGTAGCAGGAACCACGGAATACGAGTCGATGCGGGCCCAACTTCGGAAGCAGTTGTTTGCTCAGTTGAGAAAAACCAAGGATCCACGAGTGGTGGGTGGAAAGGTCGATTGGGATTACTATCCGTATTATGGACGTATCCGAACGGAGGGTTGGACGGTGGACCCGAAACCGGAATGAAATAAATTGAAACGATTTCTTGCAGACTTTCTCTTCAGGGCAGGGAGGACCAGCTCGGTCCTCCGAATCGATGGTGTATACGGAGGACCGAGCCGGTCCTCCCTACCTATTCTACCTTTCGTTTGTCTGCTAGCATCGATTTCATTGGTCGAAGCTCAGGATAGGGCAAACATTCTCTTTTGCATTTCAGACGACCAGTCTTGGGCCCACACTGGGGCCAATGGCGATCCGGTGGTTAAGACGCCTGCCTTCGATCGTGTAGCAGCGGAGGGACTACGCTTTGTCAATTCCTTTTGCGATGCCCCGACCTGCGGCCCATCGCGTAGCGCCATCGTAACCGGACAACACATTTGGCGACTGGAGGAGGCGGCCAATATTTGGAGCACTCTGCAGGCTAAATTTGCCACTTACACCGAGGAGCTTCAGAAAGCAGGGTACAAGGTAGGCTCCACTGGTAAAGCTTGGGGACCGGGACGCTTAGAGCCTGGCGGAAGAACAGAAAATCCCGCGGGAAAGCCTTATGCAGGCAGGACCGTTGAGCTAACTTATAGCGCGATAAGGGATACGGATTACGCGGGAAATTTCGAGGACTTCATTTCGGAAGTAGGAGAGGGCCAACCTTTCTGTTTTTGGTTAGGAACCAGCGAACCGCACCGTCCCTACGAAAACGGCGCTGGTATTAAGTCAGGCAAAGATCCTTCCAAGGTAATCGTTCCATCGATCTTTCCAGACAACGATATCGTCCGTAGTGACATTTTGGATTACTATGTAGAAATTGAGCACTTTGATACGATGGTCGCGCGGGCCATCGCCATGCTGGAAAAACGGGGCCAATTGGAAAACACGATCGTGGTGGTTACCAGCGACCATGGCATGCCTTTTCCTAGAGGCAAAGCGACGCTTTATGACGACGGATCACGTGTGCCCTTGGCCATCCGATGGGGAGAAGGTATTAAGAATGGCGGCCGGGTAATTGATGCGCCGGTTAACCTCAGCGACTTGGCGCCGACCTTCCTAGAAGCCGCTGGGGTAAATGTTCCGGATATGATGACCGGGCGAAGCATGATGGACCTGTTTGAAGATAGTCCCACCATGGATCGGCAAGCCGCATTTATCGCGTTCGAACGTCACAGCGGAGCGCGAGCTGGTGGTAAAGGCTACCCCAGTCGCGCTATCCGGACGAAGGATTACTTGTATATTTACAACTTCGAACCAGATCGCTGGCCAGCCGGCTCTCCAGATCCGGAAGTGTGCAATCGTCTGATTCCATTTGGGGAATACGATAATTCACCAACGAAGGCCTACATGGTGGAGAACCGCTACAAGCATGGGGTTGCTCATCTGGCTGAGTTATCTTTTGGGAAGCATCCGGCTGAGGAGTTTTATATAGTCAAAGACGATCCACACCAGATGCGCAATTTGGCGGGAAATTTAAAATACCTGGCCGCTCAAAACGCTTTGCGCCGTCAATTATTCGATTATCTGGAAAAGACAAAAGACCCCCGAGTAGTAGGGGGTCCGATCGAATGGGATTACTACCCGCATTACGGAAATCGGGCTAATAAGAATTGGAAGGTGGATGAGGGACCGTAGATTTATAGCTTTCACAGGAATTTGGATACTAGCGGCCCTGGTCTCTTCGGCTGAGGATCGCCCAAATATCCTGTTTATATTTTCCGATGATCACACTTGGCAGACGATCTCCGCTTATGGTCACCCTTTATCAAAGGTAGTGCCGACGCCGAATATTGATCGAATCGGTGAGGAAGGCATTCGCTTCGATCGATGCCTGGTTACGAATTCAATCTGCGCGCCCTCCAGGGCGGTGGTGCTCACTGGGAAGTATTCCCGCCTGAATGGGCAGATGAATAATTTCAATACATTCGACGGAGGTCAGGTGACGTTTCCTAAGTTGCTTCAGAAAACGGGTTACGAGACGGCGATCGTGGGCAAGTGGCATTTGAAATCCGTACCCACGGGATTCGATCACCACGAAGTTATGAGAGGTCAGGGCCGCTACTACAACCCAGTCCTCTACACTGATGGGGAGCCTACTGAGTACGAGGGCTACAATACGGACGTGGTAGTGGATCGATCATTGAAGTGGCTCACTTCCCGGGATTCGGATCAGCCCTTCATGCTGATGTGCCAATTCAAAGCGACCCATGGTCCGTTTCAACCGGCCTTGCGGCATCTCGGCGAATTGGACGATGTTACAGTACCTGTGCCGGACAACTTTTTCGACGACTACGGTGGTCGCAGTCGCGCTCCCGCGAATCACAATACCAGTATCGCCGAAATAATGCCGCTCAGCAATCTCAGCTTGGAGTATCGGAACATACAGGGCGAGCAACTCGAGCAATACAGAGGTCATTTTAGCCGAGCCAACAAGGCCTTTGAAAAGGCTGATCTACAGGGTGAAGAACTGGCGTTATGGCGTTACCAACGCTTCATTAAGAATTTCCTCCTGACGAGCAAAGGCATCGACGAGAATGTCGGCCGTTTGCTGGACTATCTGGATGAGAGTGGATTGGCGGAGAACACGATCGTTATCTACGCGGCGGACCAGGGCTTTTTCCTGGGGGAGCATGGCTGGTATGACAAGCGGTGGATGTATGAAGAGTGTTTGAAAACGCCGCTTTTGGTTAGGTGGCCGGGTGTCGCTCAAGCAGGTCAGGTCAGCGCTGATATTGTTTCGAACCTGGATTTCGCGCCCATGTTTCTAGAAATGGCGGGCGCGTCGATTCCAGGCGAAATTCAAGGCCGCAGCCTGGTTCCCCTCCTGAAAGGCAGCGCTCCTCGAAATTGGCGAAAGAGCTTCTATTATAAATACTACGGCGAGAGGCGCGGAGGAAGTGTGAGTGAAGGATACTATAACCATGGCGTCCCTCCGCACGAAGGCGTGGCCGCTGAAAGGTATAAGTTAATCCACTACAAGTATGACGATGTGGATGAGTGGGAGTTTTTCGATCACCAGCGTGATCCTAGCGAAATGAAAAGCGAATATGGTAATCCTGAATACGCTGATAAAATAGCTTATTTAAAAACGGAACTTGAACGACTGAAAACGAAATTCAAAATTGAGAACTGAAGGTAGCGGCCGATCTCACGCCTACGTTGAAGCTTCGGCGGCGCATGCCGAGCGGCCAAAATCCAAGCATAGAGTGGTCCCGCTGAGCGGGAAAGATCGAACAATACAGAAAGAATATTATTATGAACCGGCTAATACGTCCTATTTGTTGTTTTGCAGCGCTGATTTTCGCAACGGTGGCACTGGCGAAGCAACCCAATATTATAATCGTCATGACTGATGACCAGGGCTACCCGGAGTTGTCAGTTAACGGAAATCCGATTCTTAAGACGCCGCACCTCGATCACCTGCATAGCGAGAGTCTCCGCTTGGAAGACTACCATGTCTCTCCCATGTGCGCTCCCACGCGAGGCCAATTGATGACGGGTTTGGATGCAGCTCGGAATGGAGCGATCAATGTGAGTAGCGGCCGGGGATTGTTGCGACCTGAGGTGCCGATTATAGCCAACTTTTTTGGGGATGCAGGATATGAGACCGGATTATTTGGAAAGTGGCATTTAGGGTCTAACTATCCGTTTAGGCCCGAGGATCGCGGATTCGATCAGACAGTTTGGTTTCCTTCATCGCACATCGGATCCGTTCCCGACTATTGGGGTAATGACTACTTTGACGACACCTACGTGAACAATGGGAAGTGGAAGAAGTACAAAGGCTACTGCACAGACGTTTTCTTTGAAGAGGGAATGTCGTTCATGAAGAAGGCTGCCCAAGATGGAAACCCTTTCCTTGCGATCATTATGCCCAACACTCCACACGGACCATTGGTTGCTAAGGATGAAGATGAAAAGGCAATCGCCGACATTCTTGGGCAATCGGAATTTGGGGGCATGGATCCCGATTTGAAAACTCGTCTCGCGGACTACTTGGGTATGGTGCGCAATATTGATACCAACATGGGCGCGATGATGAAGTTTCTTGCCGACGAAGGGATTAAGGACGATACAATCGTGATCTTTCAGACCGACAATGGAAGCACCCACGGTCCACGTTACTACAACGCCGGAATGCGTGGTGGGAAAACTGAATTGTGGGAAGGAGGACATCGCGTTCCATGCTACATCAGTTGGCCGAATGGTGGCCTCATGGAGCCGCAGGATATCCATGGACTCACCCAGGTGCAAGACATGCTGCCCACGCTGCTCGATCTTTGCGATATACCTAACGACGCCAAGTTCGACGGTATGAGCTTGGCGTCGATTTTGAGAGGAAAGGCGGTCGTTCCTGAAGACCGGATGCTAGTAATCAATTACAGCCGTATGCCCAATTTCGTGAACTATCCAACGCCCTTCGCCCAGACGCTAATGCAGCGGAATCTGGGTGAGGTTCTCTGGAAGCGCTGGCGATTGCTTGAAGACCGCGAGCTCTACAACCTCGAGACCGATCCACTGCAGCAAAACAATGTGATCGATAAGCATCCAAAGGTCCTAGCCAAAATGCGAAATCGTTTGGACGAATGGTGGGCTGATGTCGGTCCTAAGGCCAATGAAGTGCAACGAGTGATTATTGGAAGCGACCATGAGAACCCATCGCGCCTGACGGGTTGCGAATGGCTAGATGTCTTCATCGACCAGCAGAGGCAGATTCGCGTTGGTCAGCATAAGAGTGGCTATTGGATGCTGGAAGTTGCCGAGGCCGGAGAATATGAATTCGAGCTACGCCGGTGGCCCAAGGAAATCGACCGTCCACTCACCGCGCCCTCAGAGGAAGGTCAGGGTGCCATACCCATTACCCAGGCTAGCTTTTATCTGAGCAATTACCATCACTTGAGTATTGGTGAAAAAAGTCCTTACGGGTTTGAGGGAGAAACGAAACCGGTTGGGCCTAATGACACTTCAGTTACTTTCACGGCCAAGCTGGACAAGGGGCCCATCGCTTTGCACACCTGGTTTCGGGGAAGCGATGCTCACAGGGGGAGTGGAACGGGAAGTACTATTCTAAGCGCGTACTATGTTTATGTTACCCGGAAGTAGGGAAAGCGGATCATGAAAGAAATTTGGACCACAGATTACGCAGATATTAAACGACTCCATTCCATCTGTGTCATCTGAGAAATCTGTGGTTAAAAATAAAATACAATAGATTTGAAGACTTATAGCATAACGATAGTTTTTATCCTCTCTTTAGTCCCCTTGATCGGGAACGATAAACCGAATGTGCTATTCATCCCCATCGATGACTTGAATAGCTGGGTAGGGCACTTGAGCGGGCACCCGCAAGCGCTGACCCCCAACATCGACCGGCTTGCCAAGCGAGGCGTGTCTTTCGCCAAAGCCTATTGCAATGCGCCGCTATGCAACCCTTCGCGTGTCAGTTTGTTTACTGGTCGTCTGCCCTCGAATACAGGAGTCTATGGAAATGGTGAACGGATGCGGGACAAAGTTCCCGATGCGGTTACTCTGATGCAGTATTTGCGAGATCAAGGCGGTTATTCGGTCCAGGGCGGTGGCAAGACCTTTCATGGCAGTTCGCCTTACGATCCGGATTCCTGGGACTACTACAACCAGCCGGAACGAAAACGGCTTGCCGGCGAGCGGGACGCTTACCTGCCGAAAGAGGCTTGGGCGCCTTGGGGACCGTTAGAGGTGGAGGAGTCGGAATTGTTCGATGTCAAGAACGTCGATTGGGCGATCAGCGAACTTAGGAAATCCCATGATAAACCCTTCTTCATTGCCTGTGGATTCACCAAGCCGCATCTGCCGTGGTACGCTCCTCGAAAGTACTTCGACTTGCATCCCTTAGAAAGTATCAAGCTACCCGATACGCTGGATAATGATCGGGATGATCTCCCGTATTGGGGCAAGCGATTCGCCATTGAAGTTCACGACGTATCCGGAGCCCGAAACTTCGCTACCCAAGGCGAAGACCACGACATGGTGACCAAACACAAACAATGGCGTCGGGCTGTGCAAAGCTATTTAGCCACTATCAGCTATGTCGACGCCCATGTGGGCAGATTGCTGGATGCTTTGGATCAGAGTGAGCACTCGGACAACACCATAGTGGTACTTTGGGGCGATCACGGCTGGCATCTTGGTGAAAAGCAGCACTGGCGAAAGCATGCCCTGTGGGAGGTCACCACGCGAACCACTTTAGTCATCGCTGGGCCGGAAGGCATTGCCCAGAACCAGTTGTGCGAGCGTCCGGTGAGCCTGGTTGACTTGTATCCCACCGTATTAGAACTGTGCGGTCTACCCACCCGAGACGGCTTGGACGGGCAAACTCTCGTGCCGTTGCTGAGGAATCCGGAAATGGATTGGGGGAGCCCGGTACTGATGACCTTTGGATACGAGAATCACGCAGTGCGAACGGACCGCTGGCGCTACATCCGCTACAATGATGGCGGCGAGGAGCTTTACGATCACAATATCGATCCGAACGAGTGGATGAATTTGGCCGAGAATCCTGAATACAAATCAGTAATAGCCAGTTTGGCGAAATCGCTGCCGCAGGTGAATGTAAGATAATGAGAATTGAACATAACCCATTGTTCCTGCTTAGCAGGAAGACCCATTCGCAACCCTGCGGCGACAAGCGAAGCGTTGTTAACATCGTTCCTCAGTACCTTCGTCACTTGTGTCCCTGAGATGCGGGTCCAATGAGTATCCGATTTGCGGATATAAATTTTTCATCTGTTAGATTTATTAAAAGAAGGTTGATATGAAACTACCCTATAGATTTGCCCTGATGCTTCTAGCTTCACCGGTTTTCTCAACGATTGCCCAAGATCGCCCCAACGTCGTCTTCTTTCTCGTCGATGATCTCGGCTGGACGGATCTGGGGACGTTCGGCAGCAGTTTTTACGAGACGCCCCACATTGATCAGTTCGCCACTGAGGGGGTGAAGTTTACTAGCGCCTATGCAGCCTGCCACGTTTGTTCGCCGACGCGGTCCAGCATTTTGACGGGCAAGTATCCGGCTCGCAATAACATGACCGACTGGATACCTGGACGACGGGACTTCCCGTTTCAGAAGCTCCTCAATGTCTACTCAGGACAGCATCTGCCGTATGAGGAGACGACGCTTCCGGAAACCTTGCGTGGCCATGGCTATGCGACCGCGGCTGTAGGCAAGTGGCACCTGGGCAGCGCTCCATCCACTCCTGACAAACACGGCTTTGATTGGCATATTCCGCGAAACTGGTCGCGCGGCGCTCCGAACCGTACCTTTTATGCCCCTTATAACTTAGAAGGCTTGGAGGACGCTCCCGAAGGAGAGTATCTCACCGACCGATTGACCGACGAAGCGTTAGGTTTTATCAACGATAACAGAGATGGTCCGTTCTTTCTATATATGGCCCACTTTGCGGTCCACGACCCGATCGACGGTCGATTGGACTTGGTGGACAAGTACGAGGAAAAGCTGAAAAATGATCCACCGCCCATGGTCGAGCCATTCATCCTGGAAGGAAATCCCGATCGCCCGGAAAAGCTCTCTCAGGAATATTTGAATCAAGCGATATCCGACCCGGCGTTCGCAGAATATGGCGTGTTGCCGAAGCACGCAGTCAAGATCAAGCAGCGTCAGGATAATACCCATTTCGCAGGCATGGTGGAAGCGGTCGACCAAAGTTTGGGACGATTGCTAGATCGCCTCGAAGAGCTCGGTATCGACGACAACACGATCGTTATATTCTTCGCCGACAATGGTGGCATGGCTGGTATGAACGTGGGAAACCCGATCAGAACTGTCACCGAAGAACAACTGGACAGGGCCTTCTCGACATCGGTGCTGCCACTTCGCGGAGCCAAGGGATGGCTTTATGAAGGGGGCATCCGCGTTCCGTGCATTGTCAAGTGGCCAGGACAGGGAATGGAAGGGGCGGTATCGGATGAACCGATCATCAGCACTGACTTCTATCCATCTATACTGGAGATGGCGGGATTGCCGCTCGTCGAAGATCAGCACCGCGATGGAGTTAGCATTGTGCCGCTATTAAAAGGCGAAGACTCATTGGGACGAGATGCCATCTACTGGCATTTCCCGCACTACAGCAACCATGGCATGCAGCCGCCGGCGGGAGCCATTCGCAGTGGGCCTTATAAACTCTTGGAGTACTTCGAGAACAACACTGTGCAATTGTTCAACCTGGATAGCGACTTGGGCGAAAACTACGACTTGTCGGAATTCCAGCCCGACAAAGTGAAGGAATTGACCGCTATGCTGCACGCCTGGCGAAAAGAGGTTGATGCTCAGATGCTTTCGGCGAATCCTAATTACATTGAGATCGATCCCCATGAATGGGCTCGTAGTACCGACGCCGACAACGAGTGGATCCGTCGCCGCCGTTAGAATGACCAATGAATTGAATTGAAATTAACTTTGTAGGAGCGGCTTTACGCCGCGATTTGAGTTGGGTATCTATCGCGGCATAAAGCCGCTCCTACGAGCAACAGATGCCTTATAAAAGAACCCGCAGAACTAAAAAAAGTAGCTCAGGGCTTTAGCCTGAGTTTTGATAAAACTTGCTCAGGCTAAAGCGCTGAGCTACCTTGAAAATCCACTTTACGACCATGAAACTATACCGAATTCTTAATTGCCTCGTGGCCTTCGCGCTTTGCGCCCCGCTTCTCGCCGCTCCCTTGAGCCTCGTAAAGGACGAGGACGCGGAAACGATCAGCGTGTTCCGGTCAGGAATGGACGAGCCGATTCTCGTTCAAAATGCTCGTGATGATCACCGTCCTTACATTCACCCTATCGTTGCCCCGGACGGGAAAGGGGTTTTGACAGAATACGCTCCCGGCCACCACAAGCATCA
>NZNM01000145.1 GCA_002694885.1 Opitutaceae bacterium
CGAGCTTACGCACATGAAAAATACGAGTAGGAGGAAGACCATATCGATCATGGGCGCCATGGGCACATGAGATACGTCGCGTCGCTTAAAGGAGAGTTGGGGTTTCCTTCGTTTCACCAGGGTATCGAGTTTCCTCGATTGTCGATAAAGCGGCCTGTGTCGGCTCGTGTCAACGATTCGATAGTCCCCACCATTTTGGAAACGGATTCTTCTACGGAGAGATCGGCTCCAGCTCCGCCCATGTCGGTAGCCACCCAGCCTGGGCTCATGGATACAACGACTCGATCGCTTGATTCGAACGAACGAGCCAATCGCACGGTCAGCATGTTCAAGGCCGCTTTGCTCATAGAATAGGAATCACCGTCCGACATGCCCTCGCCTCCCCACTCTAGCGAACCGAGACCGGAGGAAAGTTGAACGATCTTGGCGCCGCCCGTCAAAACGTGATCCAGCTCTTGGGCCAAGAGGGCAGGACCAATCACATTTGTATGAAAGGTACCCGCAAACCGTTTACGGCTCCAATCGCCGTAAGCTTCATTCTCAAGAATGCCGGCATTGGAAATCAGGAGGTCGATGGAGATACTTTGTTCGGCCAGATGGGATGCTAGGTTCGAGATACTATCATCGGAGGTTAGATCCAGAGGCTCGATTGATAGAGTCGAGTATGCAAACCCTAGCTCCTTCAAGGCTTCTGCCCTCGATGGATCGCGGCAAGTCGCGACCACGTCTAATCCCTCTGCGGCAAAGACCCTGGCGAATTCCAGACCTAGACCTCGGTTGGCTCCCGTGATGAATGTGGCCATAGTCAAGTCTGGGTAACGTCGCCAGACTCCTTCTGCCAGGCAGCGTATCCGCCTTTCAAGTTCCAGACATTTTGAAATCCGGCTTTCATCAAGCGCTTGCAGGCTATGCGGCTGGAGACGCCTCGGTAGCAATAGCAAACAATGGGTTTGGTCTTGTCGTTGGTTTCCACGAAATACTCGATTTTCCCTTTGTCGGCCAGTAAAGCTCCGGTTGCGTGGGATTTCTCATAATCCACAGGACGGCGAACGTCGTAAAGGAGAGCTCCCTCCTCCTTGATGAGCTTCATGGCGTCCGCGACAGAGATTTGCTTGATTCGGTTCCAGAACATACGGCGATACCTTGGGTGGATGGGCAAGAAATGCAATATCGAGCAACGGGTGCCGACTTTCGAGCTGGAATTATTCCGTTCGTCGGATAACTATATCCTTTATGAGCTTTCAGCCCTATCGCTCCTTCTTGTTCGTCGCTGCGACCACGATCGTCGCGCTTGCCTTGAACCTCCCTCGAATTGACGCTGAGGACGTTCCACCCGACGAGGGGAAATGAGAATTGTCGTTTTTGGGGCCCATCCTGATGATGCTGAATAGGAAGCTGGTGGAACGGCTGCTCTTTGGGCAGCTGCGGGGCATCATGTTAAATTCGTTTCCACAACCAATAGCGACATTAGGCACGCTCGGGAAGCTGGCGCTCCCCTCGCCCGCCGCCGTACCGAGGAGTTGAAACGAGCCGATGCCATTCTCGGAGTTAAATCAACCGAAGTGTATGACATTCACGATGGCGAGATTATGCCAACATTGGAGAACCGTCGCAAGATCGCCAAGACGATTCGCGAATGGAAGGCGGATGTTGTTATAGCTCATAGGCCTAACGATTATCATCCAGATCATCGATACACGGGAATATTGGTGCAGGACGCAGCGTTCATGTTGATCGTTAAATCGTTCATGCCATTGGTACCAAACCTTACCAAGAATCCAGTTTTTCTTTATACCGAGGACGGCTTTCAGAAGCCGAACCCGATGGATCCGGACATCGTCGTTAGCATCGATTCCGTCATGGATCAAAAGATCGATGCTCTTTGGGAGCTCGAGTCGCAAATCGAAAGCTATTGGGCCACCCGAGATTTCGAATCGGTTGTTCCCGTTCCACCGTCAGGACCCGAGAGGGAGGCACGTAAAGCAGGGTTGGCTCAACGAATGAAAGTGCGTTATGGCAACATCGCCAATCGCTTCCGTGACAAGCTCATCGAACTTTATGGGCGGAAGATCGGTTCGGAAGTGAAATACGCAGAAGCCTTCGAACTGTGCGAGTACGGCCTCCGAACCAGCGGGGACGAGCTCATGGAGCTGTTCCCGTTTTTCGGGTAGTAAGGGCTTTTTGGCGGCTGGTTGCGGAGAACCAGCCCTACCCTAATACCACTCACGAAAACAATATGAACCGCATCTCGGCAAGCGATTTCGCTCGGGCTCAAGCATCGAGCTACTTTCAATCCGGGAGAGCGAAAGCGTAAACGAAATCGCCCGATTGGGTGCGAGCCACTTTCTGTCCCCCTCCTGCGCAGATAACGACATATTGCTTACCATCGATTTCGTAGGTTGAGGGCGTTGCGTAGCCGCCGAAAGGAAGTTGAAACTCCCAGAGTACGTTGCCTGTTTCCGTATCGAAGGCGCGAAATTTTTCATCAGCAGTAGCTCCTATGAAAATCACTCCGCCACGCGTGGCCACGGCCCCGCCAAAATTTCGGGTGCCCGTGTTGCGTATACCCATTTCAACGAGTTCTGGGTATTCGCCCAAAGGCGCTTTCCATTTAATCGATCCGTCGTTGAGGTCAACCGCGGCTAAACTTCCATAAGGAGGCGAGAAGAGCGGCATTCCATCATCATCGATGAAACGGATGTACCCTTCCAGCAAGTACACGGTTTTTGTTTCCCTATCCTCAAAGTTAGCAGGCGATGTATCCGGATTTTTGATGTACTCCAGTAATCCATCAAGTTGCTCCTTCGAGAAACTTTTGTACGGCTGCATGAGTCCCTTTCCGTTAAGAATAATGGAGCGCAATTCGCTTTCGGGTTTAGTTGAGTCGACTAAAGGCGGTATCGCTGGTGGCAATCCCTTCAATTCTAGCCCGTGGCAAGAAGCGCAGTTGAGCTGATAAAGGGCTTTCCCTCTCTCATACTGGTTAAGCAGCGAATCGTCTTTCAGCATCACCGTTTGGTTAAGCCTCATCAGATTCGAGCTCTCGTTGACGTTTACGTAGAGCAATTTCCTTTCCGCATCAAAGGAGGCTCCGTGGTATTCCATGCCGCCTGACATGCCCGGAAAGAGCACGTGGCCGCGAAGGCTGGGAGGCGTAAACATTTCAGAGGGACCGAAATTGGCAAAGACTTCCAAGGCCTTGGCTCGAGCTTCAGGAGTGCGGTCCGTCAAATCGTCTTTAGTGAAGCCTTGCCGGGTGAGTGGAGGCGGTTTTAGCGGGAACGGCTGTGTTGGCCAGGATTCTTCTCCAGGAACATCGGACGCGGGCACGGGCCGTTCTTCAACTGGAAACAAAGGTTCCCCGGTTTCTCGATCCAACACGAACATGTATCCCATCTTAGTCATCTGGATCACCGCATCTCGAGGAGCTCCTTCGATTTCCAATTCCACCAATATTGGGGCCGGAGGGTTATCCATGTCCCAGATGTCATGATGCACCGTTTGAAAATGCCAGATGCGTTCGCCTGTACGAGCATCGAGCGCGAGAACGCAGTTGCCGAACAGGTTCATTCCTTTCCGGTTAGCCCCATAGAAATCATAGGTCGGCGATCCGGTCGCGGCAAACACCCACCCGCGCTCTTCGTCCACCGTTAGCCCGCCCCAGGGATTGGCTCCTCCATAGGTTTCGCCTTCAACGAATTCCCACGTGTCGAATCCGAATTCGCCTTCCTTAGGAATGGTATGAAAGATCCATTCAAAGTCTCCTGTGCGAACATTATAGGCCCGAATATGCCCCGGAGAGGATCCAAAGCCCTCGCCCACCCGGGTTCCGAGAATAAGATAATCTTCAAAAATGGCGCACGGAGTGGTCATGGATGTATCCACTGTTTGGGGATCCATTCCTAGGTTATTGCGAAAATCGATACGCCCATTCTCGCCAAATTCAGTGATAAGCGTCCCCTCTTTGGCATCTACTGCGTACAAAAAGGAGTCAGTGGAAAAGAGGATACGCTGTTCTTTGCCGTCTGACCAATAAGAGGCTCCCCGACTGATAACGGCGTAATTTCCGCCTTTTTGCTCTTCGGATCTCGGATCGTACTTCCATTGAAGGGCTCCAGTGGTCGCTTCCAGAGCGGTGAGCTGACCGGCTGGGGAAACGAAGTACAGCAAGCCGTCGATGATGATGGGATTGGATTGAATGGCCGAACTCGTGGTAGCGTCGCCCGTTTGGTAGGTCCAAGCGACTTCCAGTTCAGATACATTCTCCGCGTTAATTTGATCGAGTGAAGAGAACTGATTTGAGCGCTGGTCTCCACGATAGATTCCCCAATCGTGATCGTTGTCGAGATCCTTGACGGTCTTGATGTTTGGCTGATCGGAGCAGCTCGAAAGCAGGATAGATGCGGCAGCTCCCAGTAAGATAGATGGTTTGCAGGATTGAGGCATAGGAACAGATTTAAGAAAATTCAGGTTAGACTGTTTAATCGCATTGGGAAACTGAATCATTTTATAACGGAGCCGAAATAACAGGTAGGGAGGACTCGCTCAGTCCTCCGTTTCTTTTGGATTTTTGGAGGACTGAGCCAGTCCTCCCTACCGGTTGACTTTTACAGCGGGCTGCAGAGGACAACCTTTCAACGATTCTCATACCAGACTACATTTCCGGACCAATGGCCAGCTACGAGGAAATCCAGATCGCCATCTCCATCCATGTCTTCCGCTCTAAGATCGTATGAGCCTTGATTCACGCCCACGAGATGTTTGGTGAAATTTCCTTCTCCATCGTTTTCATACCAAAGCATGTCCCCCGTTTGGAAGCGGCCGCAAGTGGCCCCATCCAGATCGCCGTCACCATCGAGGTCTTGAAGAACCAGGCTATGGGGTCCCACGTTTTTCGGGTCGATCTCGATCGGCTGAAAATCCGGCCCCTTGAACCAAAGAAGCCCCACTCCATGTCCGCGAGACGCTAGAAAATCGACGTGGCCATCGCCATTCAGATCGCCGGGATGAATGTTGGAGGCGCCTCGTTCGACGGCAGACAGCATTCGTTTCTCCCACTGCTGTGACGGATTTTCAGGCTGTATCCAATAGGCGAACCATTCGCCATCTGGAAACCCTGGCCCGCCTTTGGCACCAGCTGCGATCTCCGGTCGTCCGTCGCCGTTCACATCGCCAATTCCCATGTAGTGCGACCCACCTGGGGCATCGTTGCGGGCGAATACGTGACGCGTCCATTCATCCGATCGACTCAGGTCCTTCGGTGTTTCGAGCCAGGTAATGGAAAACGGGATCTCGGTATTGCTGGGACCTCGACCCGAATTGGCAATTAGATCTCTTTTACCATCGCCGTTTACATCGCCTGTAATGAGGCAATGGGTGCCAAGTATGACGTCGTCCACTGTGCGATATTTCCAGGGCTCTCCCGAAAAAGGATCATCCGGACATTCAAGCCAGAATACCGTGTTGTTTGAGCCTACGAAATCCATGTCTCCATCGCCATTGACATCCAGGAGGCAGGAATGGATACAATTGTCTCGTGGACGGTTTCGCGACAGTCCTGATTTAAACTCGTGTATGACGGTCGATTTCCAGTCAGGACCACGATGTAGAACGACATTGCCGCCGTAGGAAGCGATAACGTCGCGGTGCCCATCTCCATCGAAATCAGAGGTGATTGCCGAATTAATGTCGCCGGAACCGGATGGAACGATGGTGTGTTTCTTCCAATTGGGAGCTAGCTTGTTTCGAGGGAGGGCTCTCCACAAACGGACATCGTCGTAGGCGATCGAGCCTTCTCCGCCCCGCGATTTCAAGTTGCCCGAAGCCTTGGGCACATCCAGTCGAGCATGTCGCATAATTAGAATCGGGCCGCCTTCGATTTGGGCTAAAACTTCATCTTCTCGCGTCTCGAGCATTACTCGATACCATTTATCACGTTCGATATTCCAGTCGGCCCGATCCAGAATCTGATCCTTGTCGCCTTCAATCTGCGAGTGGCGGTCCTTTCTCAAAGCGACCCCATCATCAACGCTGAGGATGAGGCGAAAGATATGACCAGAAGTGTCTCGAGTACTTCCCTCGTTGAATCCGATATGGGCCGCCTTAAGACCGCCACTGATCTTCACCGACATTTCCAGTATGCAATCTCTCGAGACAGCTTTTAAATTCATACTGGGCGTGGCCCCCGTGTGATTGTCGCGGCTGGCTTGAAACTCCTTCGTAGAGGGAATGCCCCGAAAGGAGCCCTTTTCGAGGGTCCAGCGCGTCCCGTGGAGAGCCTGCCATTCTGGCTTGGCCTTCGATCCCTCAAATCGATCTTCGAAGAGCAATTCTCCTTTCCGAGCGATGAGCGGTTCCAATGCGTGAGTAGCGGTAGTAGCGAACAGGGAGAGCAGCAGTAGGAGGCGATGACACGTGTTCATGTATTAACAACTATCAATGGCAGCTCTCGATCTGACCAGAAATTTCGTTAGAAGGCAGGGTACGCCAATTCCGGCCCATTTTCTAAAGTAGCACAGGCATCCTGCCTGTGCACGGAAGATGAATAACACAGGCCAGTCGTCGCTCTCCGAGCTATGCCCGGTACGACTGGAAGCCTACGCTACCTTTTTCATTCAACAACAAAGCTTGGAGGGTGTTGAAAAAGACTCGAATCAGTAGCTCAGTGCTTTAGCCTGATTTTTGGCCGATTGGTTGCTCAGGCTAAAGCACTGAGCTACAGAGAACTACGTTTTGATGCGGTTGGCTGAAATCGCTAACAGTGCTCTACTGTCATCGCGGTGTCTCCTTTTTCAACAGCCTCCAAGCCTCGAGGAATCTTCCTTGGGGAAAGATATTAGATTTCTCTGAAGGTATCGCTGGTGACAATCAGTTCCACCAAATCCCTCAGCCCGTAGCCTCGATCCCCCAATTTCGAAACAATATCCTCCACTGCTGGACGATCCGAAAAATGGAGTTCCCGTCCGAGCGCGTAGGTAAGCATTTTCTCGGTTAGGCAGCGAGCGAACTGATCCTTCCTCTCCAGAAGGAGCTGCTTTAGCTCATCCACATGGGCGAATGACTCTCCACTAGCTAAGGCTCCGGCTGTATCCACCGGACTGGTGATCTTTCCTTGATCGTCTTGATAGTACGAACGATGAACTCCTATAGGATCAAAATTCTCCAGGGCGAAGCCGATAGGATCGATTTTCCTATGGCAGTCGGCGCAAGTTTCCACTTTGCGGTGCTTGATTAGCTGATCGCGTATAGTGGTCGCCCCTCTTATATCGGGCTCCAGAGGCTCCACATCTGGAGGAGGTGGCGAAGGAGGCGTTCCTAACATGTTTTCCAGTACCCAAATTCCCCGGACAACGGGCGAAGTCTCTCCTCCGTTGGAAGTGGCTGTCAAAATGCTGGCGTGCCCTAGCAAGCCTCCCCG
>NZNM01000146.1 GCA_002694885.1 Opitutaceae bacterium
CAATTCGACGACGAACTCCGCCAGCCGCCATATCATCCCGGGACCAAAAGCGATCCTCGGGCTTGGTCTGGTAACGAATTCCACGTTCAGGCTATCTTTAACGTCTTGGCTTGGATAGCCCGTCGTCGGTACAGGAATTCGAAAAGATTTCCCTCGTGAGGTTGTTCCCACTGTACCCAGTTCGTCGGCACGGAGCCGAGGTTAAGTCGATCGATATCCGGACAAGCCATCAAGTCTTCCATCCATCCTTCGTCTTCGGTTACAGCGGAAACCACCAGAGTGGTGCCTATGACGTCCAGCATTTCTGATTGGGGCATCTCCACCACACTTACGAAAGGAAACATGTATTCGGTATTCGCCAAAGGATGGGAGGGGTCACTGCAGGCTATCAAGGTCGGGCACAGGAAGGTCTGTCCAAATTTCTCAATAAGTCGTGGACCATTGCGATATTTAGCGGTCAAGTCTACCGCTCCCGGCGTTTTGAGGGCATCGTCGATCGCCTCATCCATCATCTTAGCGAATTCCGCGTTGGCAAATCCGCAGAGCAGAGCGTTTTCATCCTCTCGCGAGCAAGGCTCGATAGTCGCCAGCTTCCGAGCCAAGGCATCTGATATTTCATCGATGTGCGATGGTACTAGAACTGAAGACGCATTGATACAGCTTCGACCGCCATTGGCGGATACAGACTCGAACATAACATCGAGATGCTTCTCCCATTCCTCAGCCATGTCCTGGCCAATGAGCACTTTGCTTCGGCCCGATCCGTGAACTTGGATATTGCTGTACTTGGCGTACTTTTTAACGGTGGCGTCGCTGCCAAATACGATACCTCGACCACAAGAAAGCAGGATCGCGTCCCCTCCATCATGGGTAGTCGGATAGAAACCGAATGCCTCTTTGGGGAATCCCGCTTGAATCATGGCCTGAATAATCCGGTACGGCGTCAATGGATCTTCCCGTCCTGGTTTTAAGAATACAGGCGTTTTCATCACCAAGGCTGGGAGCCACAAAGAATTGACGCCAGGCGAATTGCTAGGAAGCGTCACTCCCAAACTATCGGCTGTCGGGTAGAAATTCATGTCAATGTCGCCTAGACGGGCGCAACCCTTGTCAAAAAGCTCGGCCGGAAGACCGCGTGTCAATCCAGCCAATACAGCTCGAATGTTTTTCAACGCCGCCGCCACTTTGAACATATTGGATCGGCAAAGCGAATGCGGTAGACCGGTCAGACCAGAGAGAGCGGTCACGTAGTCCGCCACCGTTTGCGTTTCCCCATCCATTCCGAATGGCAATTCCCCCTCCAAGTAAATTTCCGATGCCTTTTCCGCGTAATCCAGCAATGTCTCGGCAGGAATCTTTCTTAGCGACTCTCTCGCTCGCTCGATCGCCACCTTATCCCTGCGGATAATGCCGGCATTGACAACGCTCACCTCCAAACGGTTGCCTGATTTGAGCACCGTTCCGAGATCGTTCGTATCCAAACTTTTATAAGCCTCGCCAAAACGAAGTGCTGGAATGTGCGTAACATTGTCCTTCATAACTTGTACTTTTCTCCCTAATTTTCCCTAATTCAAAATGGTTAATATACGCCTTCGATGACTTTCTTCTTGGTCGATTCGAACGGTCGGACATCGCCTACTCCATCCCATGGAAAGCGCTCGCAAGGCCTTCTTCGAATGGCCTCGTCACGCTCGAGAAAGCGCGGCATGAAAAACTCTTTGGTCATAGTCGTCAGTTCGACCCGGCCATACTCGTCGTAGTCCATGCCCTTGGTCGAGTCCTTCGGATCCACGATTCTCAGAACCGCTCTCGGCTGCGGAGCATAGTAGGTGAGGCTATAGTTGTCTTCCGATGTCAGAGGACGACTGATAGCCAGTCCCATCAAGGTATTGCCGTATGTGGGAGCGAAATTCACTTGGCCTTCCAATGTTTCTTCAATGAGGAAGCGTACGTATTGCGGGGTCATCGTCGTTCCTCCCACGAAAACGCCTTTGATTCCCGCCTGAGGGATGGAAATGCGTTCGGCGATGGCCTCCAAGATCGTCGGCGTGGTGAACATGCAACCGATATCTCTTCCTTTGAGGATGGTGATAGCCTGCTCGACCACGTGCTCCTTGTACTTTCGAGCCATATCGAACTCTCCATCCCTGATCAAACGCTTAACCCAACGCGGATCTAGATCGATAAAATAGCAAGCGCCGCCTCGGACATTGGCCAAGTGCTCGATAGCCAAGCGCAGCCGTCGCGGACCCGTTGGGCCTACCATCAGCCAGTTCGCTCCTTTCGGGAAAAAGTCGTCAGAGTAGAAATCGCTGAATTCGGAATAATCGACTTTATAGTCCTCCCAGCCTATACGCTGCTTGGGCATTCCCGTTGTTCCTCCGGTTTCGAATACGTTGTAAGGCCGGTCGCCAAATGCTGCAGGAATAAATCGAGCGGGATCCGTATCTCGCAGAACTTCGTCATCGAAGTTTTCGAAGCGCATCACATCCTCAAAGCTGGTGACATCCGTCAACGGGTTCCAATCGGCTTCCTTGGCCCAGTCCAGCCAATAGGGGCATCCGGTTTCAGGCGAGAAATGCCATTGCACCATTTCGCGAGTGTACTGGTCGAGAGCGGCTTTCGCCGCTGCAACTGCGTCAGTTTGGTCGGTTATCTGAGTCATGGAAATAAAAGATAGCTAGTTGTGCGATTGTCATGCGGCCCGATCAACATCGAGCCCACCATTGTAATGAAAAGTTCTTGTTCGAAACTGGCTCAGTCGAGCTACGCTTTCGCCTTCTTTCTAAAGAATTTATCCAATGTTTCTTGCGACGGGGGCTGGGAAACGAGCGAACCCGCAACCATGCAAATTGCACAAGTGGCGAATACGACGGCAACTGGCATCACCCCGCCTACCATGAAGGAGCTGTTCTTGCCGTAGCCAGAAGCCTGAAAGAGAAAGAACCAAGATGCGGCTCCCCCGATCACTGCGGCGTAGGCGCCCAGCTTAGTGGCCTTCTTCCAGTAGATCGCGGCAAACACAAGGGGGAATAACCCTGCGAATCCGCTAAAACACCAGATACCAAGAGAGAATACCTGACGTGGCTCGACCAAGGTAAGGAGGTAAGTTACGAGTACGATCGTGCAGATGAATCCTCGAGCAAGAAGAACGAGTTGCGATTCCGAAAACCGTTCCTTGCCGAAAGAATGGACGACGATGTCTTTGGTAAACATCGTGCCGACGGCGACAAACTGGGAATCCAATGATGACATGATCGCCGCCATAATACCGGCAGTCACCAAGCCGCCAATTACTGGCGTCGCTAACTTGCCCACCATCATACCCAGCACGGCATTCGGACTCGTGCCTTCTGGAATCACCGGTGTCACGCCGTCGGGCATCACCGCCCCAGTCGCCCAAAAGCCTATTAGAATACAGGGAATCCAGGTTAGCATAATCGCCAGCGGATGACCGACTAATGTTAATTTAAACGAATTAGCCGATTTAGCTGTCAGGCAGTTTTGAAACAAGTGAGGGAACATGCCGACCGAGAGCGGGATCAGGCAGTAAGAAAGGAACTGCATCTCAGTGATATTTCCGGAGCGGACCGCTTTGGATGGATCCGCCATGGAAGAGGCCGCTTGCAAGCCGCCAAGCTTCGTCGAAATCGTGACGAAGGCAATGAAGCCCATGATTATGAAAACGAATGTTTGGAAGGTGTTTGCCCAAGCGGCGCTGCGAACGCCGCCCGCGAAGATGTAGTAGAGGACAACGCCAGAAATAACCAAACCTGTCAGCCAAGGCGGAATGGCGCCTCCGGTTGATGCAAATAGCTCAGGGAATGCCCCTCGGGTAACGCCTTGCATTACCGATCCAGCGCCCATCAGTCCAACGAGCAAATAAGGGATGATCAGGCCGACCAAGATCGGGAATAAAAGGTATCCCAACTTACTGCTTTCAAATCGGGCTCTGAAAAACTCGATCTGGGTATGGAAGCCATTTCGCTTGCCCAGCGCCCAGAGAGGTAGGCCCACCAAGAAGAAGCAGGCTGAGTGGATGAGGGCCGACGATGAAGCAATCTTTCCGTAAGTGGCGATCCCCACTCGGTAGGACTCGCCCGTACTTCCCACCATGGCAAAAGCGGTCATGGTGGTACCGAAAATCGACATGAAAAGGACCAAGGGGCCGATCGAGCGACTGGCCACGAAATAGTCATTCGAGTTCCCGCGAAACAACCGGCTGCTAAGATAGCCCAGGCTGAGTAGCAAACCCAAGTATATGACAACGATAACAGTCTGAGTCATTGCTCGCCTCCTTGTCCATCGTCGTCTTCGTTTGAATACGGCCAGGACAGTCTGACTACGGCAAACCAAAACGATGCCGCTACCACAGTAAACGCCATATGGTAAACCAAGCCTATCGGAACGATGCCGAGCACGAGCGAGGCATCGTCTCTCAACCAAAAGTCCTGATGGAGAACCAACAGGACTAAGAATATTGCAATAACAACAGGCCGGCTCATTCAGAGCCTTTCTTTAACGCGTAAAGGTGAGTTTGGGTCGCTACAAAGAGCGCATCGCCAGCTACCACCGGGCTGCTGTAAATGGGAGTGTAGAACTCGATTTCCTTGAGGAGCTTCTTTTCCTTGGAAGCCTCCAGAACGACCAGTTGACCATCCTCGTTCGGCAAATACACTTTCCCATCTGCGACAAGCGTAGATCCCCAAATGCGGCTTTCAGTTGGATGCACCCAGTGCACTTCGCCCGTACCAGCATCCAAACAATGGATATCGCCATCATACTCGGCAGCGAAAATCATTCCGTTGTAAATGCTCGGCGTGGAAACCGTTCTACCAATGTCCTTGTAGGTCCAAACAGCTTTGCCCGAAATGTCGCCTTCAAGGGAAGCGTCCACCGCGCTGAGCATGCCCACTCCATCGCCATGCTCGGGATCTTGCCCTATAAGCACAAACGCTTTATCGTCATTCACTATAACCGTGCTAATCACTTCGCTGGGACCCGGGTAGGTTGCGTACTTGATGGGTTTGCCATCCTTCATGCGATATTCAGGAGGGTTACTGTCATAGCGCCAGACTTCCTTGAGAATCTCATAGCCATCGGGCCCAATTACGGGCTTAGGTTCGTAAGCGTAGCAGAATCCGTCGCCTCCGCCCCAAATGATTAAGGGCTTACCTTTGATTTCGCCGTAGGCTGGAGAGCTCCAGCTCGCGTGTAGTACACGTTCGGATACCTGCGAAGCTTCCTCCCCCAGAAGCGAACCATCCGCTTTGCTCAAAGCGACCAAAGCCGGCGAAAATGGTGCTGGAATATTGTTATGCGACCAATCAACGCCATTCGACGTAGCCACGTAAAGGATGTCGTCGACAATCAAAGGCGAGCAACTCGAAACATTGTGAGGGAACACCCCTAATTCTTCTCGCATGTCGTAAATCCAGAGGATATCGGCATGCTGATCTGTCAGCTCCACGGGGTTGCCGTCCGCCGACATGTAATTCGCTTCATCGGTAAAGGGTCCGTCGTTACCATCCGCCATTCCATCAATGTCGAGGCAAACCGCTTCGCCCCGATTGGTGACCACGTAGACTTTTCCATCTTCGATCACCGGAGAGGAACAAAGCCCAACGTATTCCCAATCGCTCACCTTACCGGCCCCAAGCTTGGGAATGAGTAGCTGCCATTCGAATTCGCCAGTCCTTTGATTAAATGCCATCAACACGCCTCGGTCGCCGAGCTGGTTACCGTCTCTTGGCGATTCATTGTTGGTTCCTACAAATACCTTGCCTCCGCCGACTGTTGGATTGCCGTAGGCTTGAGAACCCAGCTTGGCGACCCAGTGAACGTTCTTGGTGGTGGAGAGGTCGATCTCGTCGGTGCCCGGCTTGAAGTCTCCTGGCTCCACATCGACAGGCAGTCCCCTAGCGTGGCCAACCATGTTGCGATCAACCGTGCCGCCCCACATGGGCCAATCCGGCTGAGAGCTCTTGTGCTGGTGGGCCAGTATGTTCCCGCCGATAGCAACGGCGAGAATTCCTGTAGCGAATTTATAAATACTCATGGTTCCTTAGTTGTTTGGAGTGATTTTCAGATTATCGATATATACCCGTTTTTGGGCTTGCGGAGACAACGCGTAGATAGCGGGCGCCCCTTTCGGATGAAGCTTGTCAACGGGCACTTCTATCGTCCAAGCATCTGGCTCTGGCTGGTCTCGGATCCAAGCCTTGGCTTGCACGACGCCCGTTCCATCCCCGTTGTCCTTAATTTTTGTTTTCAAGCGATACCAGGTGTTTGGCAGTACATTGAAACGTACGGATTCCTTAAGCCGATCGTGATTGCTAGAAACCTCGAGGATGCGCCAATTGCCCACCAAGGCGATGAGATAGCGCTGATTCACCAACCCTATTGATGACATGATCCTCCGATTCCCATCAGTAAGCACGTCCGCGCTGAAGGTGTAGTCAGATAGATCCTGATGGCCGACGAAGTTCATCGTTCGCTGCTTGATCACCGAGTCCAACACATTGGTAACCACCTTTTCGCCCTCTCTCTCGATTACGCTCCATTTTACCCGGGCACCCAGCCAAGGGGACGGCGGGAAGGTGACCGATTCGCCAAGATGATTTTTTTGGGTAAGTTCAAAGCCGCTAAAATCTTCAGTGTAGTTGGCTCCAGGAACAATGCGGCCTCTGACCGACTTCGTTACGCCACCCGCAGTCACTTTTATCATTCCCGCCGCGTAAGCAGCGTCGCCATTAGCCGTCATGGTCGAACCATTAAAAGACGCTTGCAACGAACCGGAATCCCAGCTCGCGTTATCCAGTTTTTTAATACGCTGTCCCACAGAATTTAGTCCCCACACAGTGAACTCCGTGGAATGGCCCCTCTTCAGAGCGAATTCAGCAGGAAGGACCTGCAAGTCCGCGATAGTCTTGTCCTTGATTCGGACATTCGGCTGTTTGACGCCAACAAACTTGCCTTTCTCGCTCCCGAAACAGTGCAGAGCCTCTTTCGTCTGTATGTAAACTTTGCCATCATACGCCGATGGAGCCGCCAAGCAGACCGCTCCCATATCAGCCTCGTTGAGAATCTCGCCACGATCGTCGTGAGGCTTCACGACAAATGCCTTTCCATCGTGCATCGGAACGTAGAGCTTGCCATCGGCAAAAAGCGGCGAGGCGTGCAGCTGATCTGGAGCTAGCTTAAGCGACCAGAGAGTCCCGCCCGTTTTTGCATCAACGCATAGAAGCTCCCCGGTAGCGATGGTGCTGTAGACGCGGTCTTCGTGCAAAACGGGAGAGCTGCTAAATGACACATGCTCGTCATTACGCCAAACCTCGTCCTTCTCTCCTAATAGAATCGGCTTATCGCCAGAAGGGTATTCAGTAGGAATCCGATAGCATACCAATCTGCCTTTTGAAGTGGTATCGATATTTTCCTTACCGTGAATGGCGATAATCTTATCGTCTTCGTAGTAGAGAATCGACGCATTGACACCTCCTTGGGAGATCGTAGCCCGCCACACGGGCTCTCCCGTTCGGGCGTTTGAGCAAATAATGCTCCCCGAGCCGGTTCCGGCCACAAAGACGCGGCGTCCATCGAGATCGCTGAAGACAGGCGACGAGTTGGAGCTATCGACTGGCCTGATGTCAGGCGAAGAATACCAGGCGAGCTCCCCGGTGATCTTGTCGAACCCGTAAAATCGGTCTCCTGGAGGTCCTGTCGTTCCCCAATTAGCGGTGATTCCCCGAAAGATGACATACTCTCCATCGACCACTGGACCTCCCGTTCTCCCGTTCGGAAACGTCAACCTCCAGTACTCTTCCAGCATCGAGTGCTCCCATAATTTGTTACCATCCCGGTCGAAAGCTATGGCTAGACCCGAAGTGGGCATAAAGTAAACGTTTCCCGTTTCCGGATCGACGCAAGGAGAGCCTATTCCATAGCGATTGTAAATGTTGTCGCTCAAGAAGTCCCGCGATCGGTACTCCCAAATTTTCTCGCCCGTGTCCGCATCCAGACAAAGGAGCGTTTCTTCCACGAGCTTGCCGTCGTTCTCTTCGTGATAGCCAAAAATGTACGCGCGACCATCGGCAAAGACCGGGGCGCCGCCACCCTTGACCGGATAGCTCCACAAATGGCTATCTCCTTCAGGCTCAAGGGAATCCGGGAGATTCTTTTCTAGTGAAACTCCCGTTTGTAACGGTCCGCGCCAGTTGAGCCACCCATCCACCTTCTTGGCCTGGGCTTCCGGACTCAAAATAATGAGAGTCGCAACCAGAAAGCTCAGGGCGATCCCTGCCAGTGGACGTCCCTTATTGGCGAGTTTGAGCGATTCGCCGTCAATATTTTGCTGCATAGCGTTCAAGTAACAATTCTGCATAACGATCTGTTTTCAGTCCGGGTTTCCCGTCTACGGATAGATTTTGACTATTAGGGACCAAATGATGGTTCGAATTTCAATAAGGTTAACGCGAAGAGACCAAAACATTTCCCCCTAAAGACAAATAAGAAGTGCCTGACAACCTGGATTATCACGATAAAAGCTCTAAACTCGACCAATTATCCGCTCAGTCACGAGCCAATTATCAGTCATTCCGGGGACTTTACCGTTCCGCTCCGATCGATTGGACAATCTTTAACCAACAAGTCTGTTCCCTATGGTAACCAGGAATTTCTCTCCTTGTACCGATTGCGAAATGGAAAACGAAAAAGACCCGTCGCGAAGACGGGTCCATGAAAAATTTCTCTAACCTGAGTTCTCTACTGGCTCCAAGGCGGAACGACGCCTGAGGAGCGAGCATAGGCGATCAGCTGGCCCAGGTGTTCGTAAGCGTGACCTCCAACCGCTATGGCAGCTCCCATTCGATTGGAGTCTTGTCCAAAAAGCTTGATCTCCTCAGCCAAGGCAGCCTCGTCCATACTCCCAATCGCGTCTTTGACGAATTGGATCGAGCTTTTGAGCAACGCGATGGCTTCGCTATTGGAAGTGATGTTTCTGAACTCCCTTGGATTGACGCCTTCAGGCAGTTTCTTGCCCAGAAAACGGGAACCGATTCCGTAATTTGCCTGAGCCACGTGCAAGATAGCTTCCCGGACGGAACGGATTCCTTCGGCAGGACGCCATTCCATACCTTCATCCGAGAAAGCTTCCGCCAAGCTTATGAGCTTATCCGTTTCGGCAGTGTAGGACTTCAAATAGGTTTGAACAAAAAGCGGTTTTCCGTGATGGGCCGCGAACGAATTGGTAACGAAACCAGCTATGAGCAGGATCGGCAAGAGAGCGCTACGTAATTTCATAATTAGAATAATCGTTGGGTTGGTTTAAGGTCCCCGCGGGTGATGGGGGGAACTCGCCGAAACTTTCACGAAAGACGCTCGCCATGTCCACGATAAAGCCCCGGTCCCTTTGAAATCTGAAACTTAAATCATCAAATCGCCGTTTGCCTATGAACTGAAAGCTTCAGCAACCACCAAAACCCAATCTGCAAAGAAAGATAAACACTATGAAAAAACTGATTTTCCTGATGACTTCTGCCGCCATTGCCTCGAGCGCGATCGGCCAAAACGAAAGGCCTAATCGAGAACGCCCCGACTTCTTCGCTCTGGCAGACAAGAACGAGGATAGCTCCGTGAGCCTGAAAGAGCTCGTTGACGCCCGTATCGCTATGATGCAGCGCCGGGCTGGCGGTCAACAAAGAGAGGGCGGTCCCAATCCGGAAGAGATTAGAAAGCGCATCGAAACCGCAATGAAGGACGCTT
Organism: Opitutaceae bacterium; assembly: GCA_002694885.1. Lineage (GTDB taxonomy): Bacteria > Verrucomicrobiota > Verrucomicrobiia > Opitutales > Opitutaceae > Pelagisphaera. The sequence goes on from NZNM01000146.1 coordinate 9,760, forward strand.
TCAAGAAAGCGGATGCCGATGAGAGCGGCTCGCTGTCAAAAGAGGAATTCAACGCCATGCCTCAGAGAGGCGGACCCGGTGGCCGAGGTGGTCGTGGTGGTCGTGGTGGACCCGGCGGCGCCCGAGGGGGACCTGGCGGTGGTGGCCCTCGCGGGGGCGGAAACGCTTAATTCCGCTTCCCAAGCCGGAAAATCAATTTAACGATGTCGCCTCTTCCTCGAGAAGGGGCGATTTCTTTGCTCCCTGTTTGCGGGCCTCTGGGGCAGCTTCCGTATCTGGCTCCTCGATCACTAGGGCCTCTACTTCCATCTCCGCCTCCAAACCAAGAACCGAATCCAGCATTCGTTTCGCTTGCTCGTGCTCCTCATTCCAAGCGAGGGTATAGCCGAACTCGCTCTTAGCTGAAGCGTAATCCTTCTCGAAATAGTGGATGTATCCGAGTACAAAGTGGGCTTTGTAGTCTCGAGGATAATCCGCCACCCATTGCGACAAGGCTTGGAAATGCTCTTCGAACCACTGCGGATTGCTGTAAAGCTCCGCTTTGCTGAAATCCACGTCCGACCACTCCGGAACGAGGTCCATTCCTCGTATCATATCGTCGTAGGCTGACCGATAGTCGCGAATGGCCACATGAGCCTGAGCTCGAGCGAAATAGAGTATGCCGTTCTCCGGCTCGGTTTCAATGGCGTCATTGAAGGCGATAACCGATTCATAGAAACGCCCGTGAGCGAATGCCGCATAGGCCCGACTTACCGGATCCGAGTCCGTGTAAATGTCTTCCGGCTCACGCTCCTCGTAGATGTTTTCGTCATAGACCTGCGTTGGCACATTTCTGTTACGGTAGTTCCCTAAATCGAGAAAGAAAAAGAAGCCATTACGACGGTATCTCGTGTAGTAGCGCCTCGGGTACGAGTTCCATCTGCTTTCGTAGTAGAAGTGCCCGCAACCATCTCCATGCGTGTAGATACCGGAGCCGTGCACATACCAGCGAACCCCATCGTAAAGGTGGCCGCAACTAGCCGAGTGCCGGTGGGCGGGAGGAAAATCGAGCCAGACGCTTCGATGTTGGTAATGCCCGCAACCGTCAAAGTGGACATGCCGCTGCGGGTAGTTGTGCCACAAGCCTCCGTAGAAATAGTGTCCGCAACCCGGACCGTGGCGATGCGCTATGCTGAAAGACAACCAGACACCGTTGCGATAATGATGCCCGCAACCGGGACCATGGCGATGAGAGCTAGGAAAATCGTGCCACCGCCTATCGTAATAGTGATGCCTGCAGGCCGGGCCATGCTTGTGACGGCGATCCAGATCGAAATGGGCAATTCGAGCAACTCCCCTGGAGCCTCTCGCCCCATGCGATGACGCCGTCTGATGGTCCATGCGCCTATTCGGCGTCCCCACGGACTGCGTGAGCTTAGAAACCGCCCCAAATGTCTGCTCCTCTCGCATTTCTTCGGTGCGGGCTACGGTTTCCGCCTGGGCATCGCGGTAGGCGCTACGCGAGCTGGCCCTGTCCTGTCGGTAAATGCCCGAAACTTGGGAAAGATCTCGAGTTAGCGCCATCGCCGTCTGCTGTTCCACTGGAGCGGTTGGCATTCTCGAGCTTGAAAAGCGGTTTCTCGTTGAAACAAGAGGATTCCCTGAGTTCCGTCCCGTCGACGATCTGGCAATAGAGTTGGTAGTAGAAGATCTCCTTGGGGCCGATGAGAGCGATCGCGAATGCTTACTGGGAATTCGAATATCGGGAGCACTAGTCGATCTCGTTGCAGGCCTCGCCGATCTGGTCGAGGAACTGCTTGGCGTTCGATTTCTGGAAACGCCCTCCGGACTCAGTGTAATGCCGGTCGACCGTCCACGGCTAGGCACTACGGCTTCCCTAGTAGACTGCCCGCTGGAGCGGCTCGAAACGGAGCTCGAAGAATTCCGCCTTGGGGCCGAAGAGCTTACTTTGGGCGACGGCGTCGTCGGTCGCGTTCGGGAATAGCCGCTTGGGGATTTGGTAGAAGATGAAGGCGCGTTTCCGTTGTTCGATATCGAAGGGAACAGGCTTGGCAATCTGAATGAACGCGTTCGATTTCTAGCTTGTTCGTTAACCGAGGAAGATCTCCTCGGCTGAACGCTTCTGTTGCTTCGGGTAGGAGCGGAAGGCCTCGTCGAATAGCGCCTAGGAGCGGACAGGCTTGAATTTGGAGATGGACGCGGCTGCGTTGGACGGACTGTCGTTGGACGCTGCCTAGATGAACTCGATGTTGACGGGCGGGAAACCGATGGCCGGCCGCTCGATGAAACGCGAGGTCCTGATTGGACTCTTGAATTTGAATAAGATTTAACGGGACCTCGCGCGCCCTTGTACCGAGATCCTGATGACGAAGATGACAACCTCGATGGCGGACTAGATACGCGCGATCGAGAGGGGGCGCTGGATGAGCTCGATCGACGAGGGGCGCTGATTGTTGTCGATCGCTGCCTGGATGGCATCCTGGAAACGCTGCTTCCACTAAAGACCGATTTGGAAGAAGAAGATGAAGAAGAGCCGCTGCTGGAAGAGGATCGGCTTTGCGATTTTAAAATCTTGTACTCCAACCTGAGCCATAAAGCAAAGAACCAATGCGAATGCGCCAAACCGGCGATTCCAGAATCGGGGATCAACGCTAAATCTTTGGGCTCTCATCTTATCCACACTCCATCAACCAAGAATTGGTGGCTCGATCGGGGCGATCTTTAAAACGGCTACCTCTTGGGTAACGAGTTAAGCGCTTTTCGATCTTTTAGACGATGAAAAAACCGCGCTTATTCATTTATCAGGGGCCATTATAGATAGGCTATTAGAACTCCTTTTCGATTTATGAGTAATTCACCCTACGCAGCTGAGAGTATCCGAATTTCCATAAGCCACGCTAATAAGATTCCCGCTCGTCGATTAAGTCTCCTGCCATGTCTACTAGACCGGGATTTGCATTTTCTCTGTTCGAGCGCTGCGATGATGAATCCGTGCTTGCTAAAAAACGGCATTCAACCTAGCTTCTTCGCCAGATTTTCACCTAACCCTTTAACTTACGATAGCCCGATTATGAAAAAACTAATGATATTAATTGCGAGCCTCGCGCTCACGCTGCCTTTGATGGCCGGCGAAAAGAAGACAGTCACCCTTGAAGGTACAGGAATGTGCGCCAAGTGCTCTCTAAGCAAGACCGATTCCTGCACCAACGCCTTGCAAGTAAAAGGTAAGGACGGGAAGGTCTTGACCTATCTATTCACCGAAAACATGGCCCACGGAAAGTACTTCTGCCAAGGCAAGACCGAAAACCTGCTCGTCACCGGAGTGGTCAAAAAAGAGGACGGCAAACTCATGATCGTCCCCTCTGCCGTTAAGGAAAAAGAAAGCTGAGCGAGAGCCGCAAAAATAATTTCTAATACAACCCGTTTCGGTAGTTCGGAACGGGTTTTTTATTTTAGGACCCAAGGCGACAACGCGTTGTAGAGCAGCTGGCATTCCTCAAGGATCCCTTGCAGCTCGTTTGGGAAAGGTTCCGTTTTGGGACGATAGGCGCCGAATCCGTTCGATCGGTGAACATTGTGGTACCAATGAGGCGCCCAGACGCCGTCTGGTTCTTTGGTTCCTGCCGGCCAACTTAGCATCGATTCAGAAAAAGGGATATCCAATTTGGCGCAGAGTTTTACTAGGGTTGTTTTCGGCGACTGGAGCAGAACCTTGGAATCGATCACAACCGGCTCCTGTCCCAATGCGAGAATGGCATCGCAAAGCTTCTTGAGCTTCGGATAGCCTGTATCCGAAATCTTGAACTCCGGAATCGTATTCTTGTAGGACATCAACATTTCTTTGGGATCGCGAGTTAGCAGTACGTTATTCAGCGATCCGAGAAAACCCCACTCAAGCTCGACCAAGTGATGGGCCATATTCTTGAAAAAGCGAATGGGCGATTTGGAAGGCCCCAGAAATAGTTCCTGGATCACCTTTTCTCCCCTATTCTCCTGGGCCGCTATGATCTCGCTCTCCGCTGGATGCTCAGGGCGGGCTTTCTCATGAATCAGGTAGTGAGCATATAAGGGCTCGTCATAGGCTTCCGTATCATTGCGCTGAGCAAATGAATACATCAGGGCCGTCGATACATTTCGAGGGCCCGACCAAAGGCTAATTCTTTTGGTTTCCATTGCTCAAGCGGTCGCTTTGGCGATGTAGGCGCCCACTTCCTGATCGTACAAATCGATCAATCGCTGCGTCATGGGACCCGGATAAGAACCTTTGGCCACAGGGCGGCCGTCGATTTCCGAGACCGGCGTGATTCCCCCGAAGGTACCGGTAACAAAGGCTTCGTCCGCGCTGTACACGTCCACCAGGGAGAAGTCCTTCTGCACCGCAGGTATCCCCCCCAGTTCACTAACAGCGAGAACTTTGCCTCGGGTCACTCCATTCATGCAGTATTTTCCTGTTGAAGTCCAAACCTCGCCGCTACGGACGATGAAGAAATTGGTGGCATTGCAGGTGGATACGAATCCATTAATGTCCAGCATGAGCGCTTCGTCGGCTCCCGCCCCAATCGCTTGGCTTAGAGCGACCACTTCGTGTAGCTTGCTATGGCAATTCAATCGGGGATCCAAATAGTCCGGAGAGCCGCGACGAATAGCTGAAGTGTATAGGCGCACTCCTGATTTTCTAACATCGGGATTCGCTGTCTTGTATTCAGGAATAATGACGATATTGGGAGGGGTGATCGTAAGCCGCGGATCTTGAGACGGGGTTTTCTTGTTTCCTCGCGTCACCATGAGGCGCACATGGATTCCATCTGTCATGCCATTAGCCTCTATCGTCTCAGTTAACTTGCCTTTCAACGATTCGAACGTCTCACCGATATCCATGAATATCATACGAGCCCCTTCGAAAAGGCGATTGATATGCTCTTCCAGAAAAACGAATACGCCTTGTTTAAAGCGAACCCCTTCCCAAACGCCATCGCCGACGAGGTACCCGCTATCGAACACCGAAATTTTGGCTTCATCCCTCGGGGTCATCACCCCGTTTACGTAAATTAAAACCGACGCGTTTCTTTCGTCTTCCAAGCTGTCGTGCGTTCCTCGAACCATAGCCGCATCATTCAAGTTCAACGAATGCTGTCAACCGACTGCTTGCCCATAAATCCCCGTTTTCCTTTGAGGTAGGAATTGAGAAAGATCATCGCTACGATAAACGCGGCTCCGTAATAGAATTCCAAAGACATTGTTTCGCTTTCCGGCCAAATAGCCAGGGCCAGAAGGATAGCGTAAATCGGCTCTAGATTGATGGCCATTACGAAGCTGTAGGGAGTAATTCGCCGAATCAGCTGGATGCTTAGCATGAAGGAAAAAGCCGTGCACACAACACCTAGGATGGCTAGCCAAAGCAAGTCCAGTGGCTTCGGAAGCACGGTTTGAGGCTCCACTTGGCTCAGAACTCCCAAGCAAAGGCTGGCTAAGCAAAACGCTCCTAACAGCTCGTAAAAAGTCATCACTCTCGGATCCAACCTCCTGACCAGCAATCCATTTAGCACTGTGAACCAAGCTGCCAGAGCCGCGGAAATTCCGCTCAATAGCATTCCTGCCGCGAATTCGAACTCGAAGCGAAAGACGAAATAGAACCCGAGAACAATTCCCAGACCAATCAAGGGTTCGCTCCAAAAAATCCGTCTACGATACAGGATTGGCTCTATGAAGGAAGTGAACAAGGCCACGCTGGAAAAGCAGACCAAGCTTACGGACACATTGGATCGCTTGATCGCTTCGAAAAACGTCAGCCAATGAGCTCCCAATATCAATCCGACACCCATCAGAGCGAGCGCGGTTCGCCGATCTATCGCCAGACTGCGCTTCGCGATACCGAAAATCAGCAACAGGGCAAAAAGAGCGATCAACAATCGATACCAAACCAGGGCATAAGAGCCTAACGAAATGAGCTTACCGAGAATTCCAGTAGTTCCGAAGATAAACACCGCAAGATGAAGCCATATCTGATACTTGTATTCCTCTCTCACGGGATCGCCAAAATACGCCAATCTTTGCGCAACTAATAATCAAGGCAATCTTAGTAACAGTTAAAACTTGTTTGATAAGAAACACCTATTTGTTTGGCAGAGACAATACGTGTGACACGAGCGTTGTTCGAGGGCGCGTATAGGGTGTAACATCGCTCTCTGGGGAATGGGCATTGACGTGAATTTAGGTCAAATCTGTTTGATCTACAGCTAGTAGCAGATCGAAAGACACAGCAGGTTTGAGGCTGTAGCGTGTTTGCAAAATGGCTGACTCCCTTGATTCCCAGCTGATTGCTTCGAGCCTTTTGTCTCGACGATTCCCGCAGTCGCGGGAGGACGGGCAAGAGACACCTATTTGCCTCTCAGAGGCAACAAGCGAGGCACGAGTGTTGTTTCAAAGTATTCTCTTTCGAACCGGCAAGGAGAGGTTTCTAACATCGCTCTCCCGCAAATGCGGGATCGCTAGTTCCTTCACTCGCTCTGCGGAGTTCAGGAAACAGGTATCCGCTTCGCGGATAATAGTTTTGGAACCAAGGCCTCGCTACTTGAGTCAAGGCCTGCGCGACGTCGCGAAAGGGGCGCGATGCTGAATGGTGGAGAATTTCCTAGTTGCTAGCAACCGGATCCGCTTCCGCTCGCTCGGGAGTTTTCTCCGCATTGGTCTGCCATCTCCAATAGGCGCGAAAAAGACGCTTCAAGTCATCAAGTATCAGCGTATTAACCGGTACAAGAATCAGTGTGATCACGGTAGCGAAGACCACGCCCCAGCCCAGAGATATGGCCATAGGAATCATGAACTTGGACCCCCGGCTCTGTTCGAACATCAAAGGAAGCAAACCCGCAAATGTAGTCATCGATGTTAGCAGGATGGGGCGGAACCGCCGAACGCCTGCCGCCCTAACCGCCTCGCCCAGCTTTACGCCTTCTTTCACTCTGGCTGAGATGAAGTGCACCATGATAAGACTATCATTAACTACCACTCCGGAAAGAGCCAAGAATCCTAATTGCGACATGATATTCACCGTTACTCCATCGTCCCAAATTGCTCCAAGTATCCAATCCATGATCACATGTCCTAGGATAGCTCCAACAATCCCAAACGGAATTACGGCCATGACGACGAACGGCTTGACGTAGCTTTTGAATGGAATCGCCAGCAACACATAAACACCTAGGACGACGAGTATTGTATTGAAACGAATATTACGAGCGTCTTCCTCTTGTTGCCTAGCGTTACCAGACTTGACGTAGTTCATTCCCGTATACTGATCGACTAATCCAGGAAGAAAGTCGCGCTCTAGCTCCATAACAATGGAATCCACATCAATCTCGTCGGACTCCGCTTCGGCCGATACTGTCAATTGCCGCATACGATCGACTCGATAGATAGCTGGTAAACTCTTGCCTGGCTTGATTTCAGCGACCGTGTCGAAGGGCACTTCCGTCCCGTTGGGCGTCCGGATCATCATCGAGTCCAAGGTGGCCAACGACTTTCTCTGGGCCTCGGGATAGCGAACCATAACACGTACATCGTTGCGCCCCCTCTGTATGCGCTGGGCCTCCGTTCCGAAGAATGCTTGACGCACCTGGCGTGCCAGATTGTTAGCGGTGATCCCTAGATACTCCGCTTGCGGCTTGAGCTGCAACTCGAATTCCGCCTTAGCGCTCTCAAAGGAATCGGTAATCTCGGCCAAGCCTTGATACTCAGTCAGCTTGTCTTGCAGCTGGCTAGAGGCAGCTATCAGGTCATCGAAACTGGGACTCGTAAATCTCAGATAAACCCCTGATCCGCCACCACGGAGGAAGCCCAGCGACAGCCGCTCGGCATCGGGCACAGGGCCAATCGCTTGCCTAAGATAAGCTGTCGCCTCGGAACTGCCGTAATTGAAACCGTGCACTTCGAAGGGAGTGAGCTCGATAACCACCTCGCCTAGCTCCGCCACCCCGACTGCCCGTGTTCCATAACTTCGATACATCGGTTGACCACCCGCGGTGGCGAAAACATTGCGGATCATCTCAGTGCCGAACTCTTCATTGACCTTTTCCTTGTAGTCCAGGGCAATTTTCTCCATCCGGCGAATATGGGAATCCGTCGTCTCAAACGGCGTTCCCGCGGGCATTTGCAGGCGTATGGTGACTTGGTCGCTCGGTATTCTCGGATAGAAACTGGATTGTATCCGATTAGTTTCTACGAGACTCCAAACGATCGCCAAACCTCCTACGAAAACTGAGAACGTTACGTACCGATTTCTCAAGCAAACGTCTAGTACGGGACGGTAGAACCGTTCGATCCCTCGCTCTAGTCCGGTAGCTATTCTTCGCTGAATTCGGGTGATGAAATTGGTTTTGGAGTCGTTTCCGCCCGTTGCCCCTATGTTTTTACAGTGCTTGAGGTGAGCCGGAAGTATCAACTTGGATTCTATCAACGAGAACAGAAGCACAGGGATCACCACGTAGGAAATCTGCTTCAGATTGTTGCCCATGAATCCGGTCATGGCCTGAAGCGGGTAGAAGGCGACAATCGTGGTAAGCACGCCAAACACGACCGGAATAGCGACTTCCTGTGTACCTTTCACCGAGGCATCTAGCGGCGTTTCCCCATCTTGCATGCGGCGAAAAACGTTTTCGCCCGTGATGATGGCGTCGTCGACCACAATACCCAAAACGAGAATGAATGCGAACAATGTGCTCAGGTTGAGGGAAACGTTCCACAGGTAGAACATAATGAAGGCCCCTGAGAAAGCGATGGGGATGCCTAAGCTGACCCAAAAGGCTAGCGAGGGCCGCAAGAAAAGCGACAGCACGATTAGCACGAGGATGAAGCCGGTAATTGCGCTTCCCGCTAGCGTCGACAGCCGCTGCTTCACCCGCTCGGAGTCATCACTCCAATAGCTCAATAGAACGCCCTCTGGCAACGTGGGCTGTTTCGCTTCGAGGTAGGCCTTAACCTCATTGGCCAAGACGATTAGATTCTGGTCGCCCGAGCGATAAACGTCCAGAACAACGCATCGCCGTCCATTGTAGTTGGAAATCAATGGCGTTTCATCGAAACCATCATTAACCTTGGCAACATCCTCCAGTGTCAGCCGGGTCCCATCCTCCCGAGTATAAACCACGATCTTTGAGAAATCTTCGTAGTTATATGCTTGGTTAGAGGTTCTTAAAAGAATATCGCCCGCGTTGGTCCTAACGCTGCCCGCCGATAGATTGACCGAAGAATTTCTCACCGCTTGAACAATCTGATCGAAAGTAAGTCCATGCCGTTTTAGCGTTTCCTCCGAAACTTCGATCCCGATTTCGTAGGGACGCGCCACTTTCATGGATACGAGAGATATATTTGGAAGCGCTGTGAGGTCGTCGCGGACAATTTCCCCCAGCTCCATGAGATCCTTTTCTCCCAGATTTCCGGAAATGACCACCGCCATAAGACGCTCCGTAAAGGTGTCCTGGCTCACGCGGGGCCGTTCCGCTTCAACAGGGAACGTGTTGATCGAGTCAACACGGTCCTTCACCTGATCAAGGATCACATTCATGTCGTAACCCTCTTCGATCTCCAAAGTCACGCGCCCAGAGCCTTCCGAGGCTCGGCTCTGCATTTCCTTGATCCCGGCTACGTCGAAGAGGGCCTCTTCCAAGCGCATGACGATCGACTCTTCAACTTCGGCGGGCGTGGACCCGCGGTAAGTAACACCCACTTCGATCTCCCGCTGCAGGTAGTCAGGCCATTCCCTGAGAACCACTTTGTTCAAACCTAGGTATCCGCCCGTCAACACGATGGCAAACATGAGGATATTCGCCGCTACACCGTTGTTGGTAAACCACTCTATAATCCTATGCATCGCGATCGGGCTCCTATCTATTATCGAACAACCTGCTTGGCGTCAGCGCCTTGATGCGCAGATTTGTTTGCTACATCAATTCCGTCTTCGGACACAACCGCGACCTTCATCCCTTCCGAAGGAAAGCTCAGATGGGTCAGACAAACGCGGTCTCCCGGGTTCAGTCCGCTGCTTACGACCAAACTCTCCTCGTCGCTCCACTCAATCTCAATAGATTTCCGCCTCAAGATTCCGTCATCTTCAATGACAACCACGTACTCATTTTTCCGGTACAACTCTCTCGGAATGACAATTACATCCTCCAAAACTTCTCCTTCAATCTGAGCCTGCACGAAAGAACCTACCTTTAACGGCGGCCTGCCATCACCTTGCTTCCGGTAGGGGTCATCCACTTGAGCAACGAAAAACAATTGTCGCGACTGAACGTCGAAAGCCCCTTCCGCACGCACGATACGCCCCGCCCAATGCAGAGTTTCGTTACCAATCGTCGTGGTCAGATTCACTGTGGGCATTGGCAGTACGGGATTCGAGTCGTTGCGATAAAGTTCAGGAACATTGATGTATCCAATTTCCCGTTCGCTAAGTGGTAAACGTATCTCCGCGTAGTCGACCGCGTAGATTTCGGCCAATACGCTTCCCGAATTAACGAACTGTCCTATGTCGACCCGCTTTTCCAATATTCGACCGGCGTAGGGAGCCGTGATGGTAGTGCGTTCCAAGTTCAGGCTAGCATTCTCCACTCTAGCTTCGGCCGAAGCGACATCCGCCTTGGCTTGAGCCAACTGAGGCTTGCGACTTACGAGTTCTGGCGGTTCGACTCCCGGATTGAGACGTTCCCAATCCGTCCGGGCTTGGGCCGCGTTCGCTTCTTCCTCGGCCAAGGCCAATCGGGCTCGAGCCAGCGTCGCTTCAGCAGAAAGAACCGCGGTCTCATAGTCCCGCTTGTCAATCTCCAGCAAGGTTTCCCCTTGTTCAAAAAATCCGCCGACCCGAAACGCAGGAGCCACGTTTACCACTTTCCCTCTAACTTCGGAGACGAGCGAGCTCTCAGTCCGGGCTTGGACCGTTCCTTGAGAATGAAGCCAAACTTGGTAGTCGATCGGCTCCAGAGTGTAAACACTCACTTCTGGTAAGGTTTCCTTCTGGGGGAATTTCCGGGGCGCCGGCTCCGACCAAAAAATCCAGTAGCATATCCCAGCGGACACGGCTAGGACGACTAAGGGAGGAAGCATGCGTAGGATGAACATGGTACCGTTAACAAAGTGGTGATTATAGATATACATTCAGCCAGCTGTCAATTGGGCCAACTATTTTCGCTTGAGCAGCTTTCTTATCGATCCGAGGCCGTCCAAACTCCCATTTGACAAGATTTCCACGTCCAATCACCGTACCGAAATATAGCCATCGTGATATGAGCAATCTCGTACCCAAACAACCCGACTACTCCAACAACTACAGCGAGAACGGACTTTGGGAAAAATTAACCCAATTCGCCAAATCAGCCGGACGCGAGCTCGTCGAAAAAGCGCTCATACTGTACTACGCGGCATCCGATCCCGATACCCCACAGAAGGCTAAAGCGATCATCTTCTCGGCCTTAGGTTACTTTATCCTGCCCTTGGACGCGATCCCAGACATCACTCCGCTTCTCGGATTTACAGACGACCTGGGCGCCATCGCTCTAGCTCTGGCCACCGTCGCCGCTCATATAAAGCCCCAACACAGACTGGCAGCCAGAGAGAAAACCGAAAAGTGGTTCGGCGAAAGCGAATGATGCTTTCCTTGGTAGGGCTGCTTGTCCCCAAGCAGCCGAATCGCTAGTCATTGTTGAAATTTTGCTAGATCGATGTGGCCGCTCGGCCCGCCCCGCTGTAGTTGCAGCGTAGGCGTGAGATCGGCCGCTACCCCATCGAGATATATCGAGAACCTCTACTTCAGCTCCATAGTCACTGGGCAGTGATCCGAACCCATTACATCCGCGAGAATCTCGGCGGAAACCAATCGTGGCCTTAGAGATTCGGAAATCAGGAAGTAGTCGATGCGCCACCCAACGTTTCGAGCTCGCGCATTGGCTCGGAAACTCCACCAGGAATAGTGCCCATTTCCCTCGGTGAATTCACGAAAGGTATCTATAAATCCCGATTCGACTATTGAGCCGAAATCCGCCCGCTCCTCGTCCGAGAATCCGGCGTTCTTCCGATTGGTCTTGGGGTTGGCCAGGTCGTCCTCCGTATGAGCCACATTGAGATCGCCGCAAAAAATGACTGGCTTGCTCCCCTGCAATTCTAGCATGCGGTTGAGAAAGGCTTCGTTCCACTGTCTGCGGTAGGGCAATCGTTTGAGCTCATTCTGAGCATTGGGCGTGTAGACATTGGTCAGAAAGAAGTCATCGTATTCCAACGTAACCACGCGGCCTTCGCCATCGTGTTCGTCGATATCCAAACCGAAAACAACCGATAGCGGTTCGTGGGGTGTAACGATGGCCGTTCCCGAGTACCCCTTCTTTTCGGCTTCGTTGGCGAATACTTTCAAGTCGCTGCGCCAGCCCAGTTCCTCGACGATTTCTCTCGTGGCTTTGGTTTCCTGCAAGCAAATGAAATCGGCGTTCGAAGAATCCATGAAATCCATCGCCCCCTTCTTAATCGCGGCCCGAATTCCGTTTACGTTCCATGAAATGAACTTCATCAGCCCGGTGATAGGCCTAACGACCGCCCAAGCAACCGTTTAGTTGGATCCGCAAAGGCAATTTCACCGGCTCCAATGACAAGATCGGCGCTCGACACCAGCAGAGCGAATTCTAAAGTCGCGGCCACTTCGATGATTTCTGACCAGCAGATTCCATTGGGCAAACGCATTCCCGACGAACTTCACGCCGTTTCTGTAAGCATACCGACCATGGCGGACGTGATCGGCTACGAGGAGCGCGATCCGGACACGCTCGCCAAAATGGCCGCTGGATACCCCCGTTTCGTCAAACACGAGTGCCTCCAGCAAATCGAATCCTATTGGCAGGCGTTTTTCGATCGGCCAAATCTTCCTATCTGGCTTACTGCTTCCGAACAAATCGCTCAAGAGCTCGAAGCCTATTTGCAATGCCCAGAATCCAAGTTCCTCAAACATCAAGATGTATCCGGGATTTGCCTACCGAATGACGAGGATCTCAACTTGCGAGCAAAACTCTTCCTGCGCCACATTGGCGGCTATCTTTGTTCACGAGAAGCGGAGGATTACCTGGTAGCTAACGGGTTGGGCGAATACGGGAAAAAGGAAACGTCCTATGAAGGCGACTCCCAGGAAAAAGTTCTCAACGCGCTATCTCCTCTCCTGGGAGCGCATTCCCCCAATCATGTGGCTCTTTCCGGCTCTGGAATGAACGCCATTTATTCCGTTTTCCAAGCCGTAAACGCGATCCAATCGCCAAAAGGCCGCAATTCATGGATTAAGCTGGGCTGGCTGTACGCGGACACCATGCACATCCTCGACAAGCTGTCGCCCGAGGGAACTAGAAACTGCGAACTGCTGAACGTATTCGATATCGGCGAATTAGAAGAACTTCTCAATAGCAAACCTTCGGAGTTCGCCGGCATAATAACCGAATTCCCCACCAATCCGCTCATCCAATCCGCAGATCTAGAGCGTATCAGAGACCTCGCGACAAAATTCGGCGTCTATCTCGTTATCGATCCCACGGTTCTCTCTCCGAGAAATGTGGACGTGTCCCCGTATGCGGATATCATTGTCAACAGTTTGACGAAATACGCCGCCAATCAGGGCAACGTAATCGCGGGAGCCGCCAGCGTCACTCCGAAATGCCCCGAGAGTGAAGCCCTCATCGAAAAGATACGGGAGCAAATTATCCCTCCTTACCCGCGTTCGCTCGACTGCTTAGCCAATCAGTTCGGCCACTATCCGGAGCACATCGAAACGGTCAACGCATCCACCGAACAGATCGTCGCGTTTTTGGAATCCCATCCGAAGGTGAAAAAGACGCATTGGGCCAAGGAATCACGATCTAAGATCAATTTTGCCAAGGTCGCTCGCCACGAGAATGCCATAGGCGGAATGCTCGCCTTTGATTTGAACGTTGATTTGCCCGAGTTCTTTGATCGCTTGCGGATAGCGAAGGGTCCCAGCTTTGGGATGGTCCATTCTCTCGCTTGTCCGTTTATGTACTTGGCCCACTACGATCTCGTCACTACGAACGATGGACGGGACTACCTCCAATCGGCAGGCATCAATCCGGAACTGATTCGATTCAGTGTCGGGACCGAGAAGGTAGACGAAATCATCGGCGCCTTAAGCGAAGCCCTGAAATGACAGGAACTCCCTTCGCCCTCCAAATATCGATTGCTCACTAGCTCGTTGCCCATGGAAAATCCTCTCTCGAAAAACGCCTTTCTGGTCAGCGAACACGTTGGCCTCTTCAAAGCCGCGAACAATTTTGATATTCTCGATCCGGATACCGGACAGATCGTTTTGGAGTGCCGGGAGGAAAAGCTCGGCTTCTTCACCAAACTCCTCCGTTTCTCAGACTACAAGCGCTACACTCCCTTTCACATCGAAATTAGAGAACCTCAAGGCCACACGCTCATCCATATCAAGCGAGGCGTTTCCCTCTTCTTGTCAAACGTCGAGGTCCGAGACTAAGAACAGGTCTTGCTAGGGCGCTTCAAGCAGAAGTTCTTTCCATCGGCGGGAAGTTCGATGTTCTCAGTCCCGACGACGATATTCTCTGCCAGCTAACCGGCAAATGGACGGGTTGGAATTTCTCGTTCGGATACCAAGGCGTCGAGTTTGCCCGCGTATCCAAAGAATGGAGCGGGATTGGAAAAGAGTTTTTCACGAGCGCCGACAACTACATTCAATCCATCGACTCGAGCGTGGAGGGAGATAGCCCGCTTCGGTCGCTTATTATGGCTGCCGTCATGTGCATCGACATGGTTCTGAAGGAGTGAACATAGTTGCTCGTCATAAATATTGAATTGAATTACCCGTGAAAACGGGTACATCCACGCCTATGTCAAGAAATGGTAGACCCGATACTGGAGAGATCCACTATGATCTGCCATCGCCTTATATTCCGCACGCCAATGGCTTGCTCCACTTGCCCCGATTCATCGCCAAAGCGAAACGCCACGTGAAAGGCGAATTGGGGAAGTCCTATTTGCGAAATTACAAACGCGGATTCGATCGATTCTTATGCCTCCATCTAAATGTCGATCCAGATGGGATAGAAGAAATCGTTCGCTCAAGCGCAAACGATGAAGAAATTGACAAACGACTTGCTGAAATTCTTCCCGAAGACTTGGAGGTAGCCAAATGGAATCGCGAACTCGTGCAGAAGGGCATGAGCAAAATGGGCCGCGAATCGCTTGAGCAAACGAAAAACAAGATGGGGATCGCAGACCGAGATGACCTGATCAGCTTTGCCGACATGATAGAATTCGACGAAGAGCGAATCCCGTAATCAAATCTATCCAGTACCAACTCCTCATATGAATGAACCAACCGATCGCGAATCCATTCTCACCTCTGGCACAGTCATTCCGGTTTTCGGCTGCCACGAAATTTCGTTTACAGCAGGCCGCTTAGATTGTCCCGAACTGCCGTTAGTCGTATCTTACACGCTACCAAGCGGAGCTATCAAGACGACCCGCGGATTCGCAACCAGCGACGGGAAGATGAAAGCCCGCGCCTACGTGGACGAAGAAGGGTTCTGGTCCTGGGAGGCGAAGAACTATGAAGGTCGGCTTCTCGAAGCGGCTTCCTTCAAAGCAGTGGCGTCTTCGCTTCCCGGAAAGATCAGAATTTCCCCCGTAGATCCTCGCCAATTCCAATACGCTAATGGTAATTGGTATTTGCAATTTGGTGACAATGAATACAGACTTCTCGATCGAAAAGAAGCTAAGTGGAAATCGTGCATCGACCAAGCGGCGCAAGCAGGATTCAATCGTCTTCGGGTTTGGCTCTGTCCACCCGAGGACACTCTGTTTGATGCCGGTGGCAGTCGGCTCGATCTAGAGCTTTGGGAAGGCATAGAAGAGAGATTGCTGTTCGCATTGCGGCGACACCCTGAGCTGCAGTTCGAAATCTCCCTTTTCGGAGTCGACCACAATGAGCTCGCTCGCTATGGGGACGGAGACCCCAACGCGCATCTACGCATGCGCTACGCCATCGAACGGTTCGGGCCACTCCCCAATGTCCACTGGAATATTGCCAGCGATATGCCCGATTCTGATTCTTCTTTGCTTCAGGGAGCGGTAGCGGTTGCCCAAGCAATTTCGGAATCCGATCCATGGAATTCCTTGGTAACCGTCACCGGACAACGGTTCGAGCCACCTCCGCTAGGCGGTCAGAAGTCCATCGCCTTCCGATCTATCCAGTCGCTTGGCCAGGTCACTGGAGAAGCGGTAATATCCGCCCGCGCCGCAGAATCCAAGCCAATCGCCTTGGTCGAGGATCGATCAGAATACGCCTTGAAACCGCGATTCCCCAGGTATTTCTTCCGGCGCCTGTTTTGGAGCACCTTACTTTCCGGAGGCTTCCCAACCTACTCGGGACTCGATACCTCAAAAAGCTCGGATCGCGGTAACGCCTTTATCAACGGCTACTACGATGCTTGCAACTCGGGAGATCTCCGTTTTGGCGCCCACGATATTCTCAACATCCGCAAATTCTTCACGGAAACCGGAATTCGTCTAGAAAATTGGCGTCCTAACGACCTTCTCTCCGGAGACAATCCCCTCCTCGTCAAATCAGCTGTTTCGGGTGACGAAAGCAACGTAATCGCCTACATCGCCAATCCTCAATTTCACGAGAATCACAATCCCAATGGATTTGCCGGCAGTTATTCCGACGAAATAGCTGACGCCAACGAAACATTCACTACCTTCACTCTAGAACTTCCCTTTTCCGATGGCACAGCTAGTTGGTTTAACCCAGTATCTGGCGAGTGGCGAGGCGAGGCGCAAATAACCCGGAATTCGACCACTTTACTCACACCGGAACCAGGCGATTGGATTGTTTGGGTAAAGCGAGCATAATCGTCTTCTCGAATCGACGGCCCAGTCAGTCCTACCGCCTTAGCTGCGGTCCAACAATGGATAAGGCTCTCATCCTTCAAAAAATCATCGAATCATTGGAGGCCGATCTCGACCAGGCCACAGCCGCCGCCCGAGATTCGGCCGATTCCGCCACTCACGAGGAATCTAGATCCGAGGGCAAGTACGATACTCGAGGTCTCGAAACCTCCTACTTGGCTAGCGGACAGGCCCAGCATGCGCTGGAATTGAGGGAAACCCTGGCAGCCACTCGCGCGTTCGCGCCGCCTAAATTCGAGAGCGCTTCCCCAGTCGCGATAGGAGCCCTTGTGCAGACGCTTTCCACTCAGGGGCGAGAACTCTTCTTCGTTAGTCCCGCTTCCGGGGGCATGGACATCCAAACCACTGACGGGCAGACGCTTACTGTAATTAGCCCCAAGTCTCCAATCGGACGCGAGCTAATTGGCAGCAAGGCGGGTGACCGCATATCCGCTGGCGGAGGAAAGACGGTCATCCGTGTTTCCTAATTCAGGCGATCAATGCCGCCCTACGGAATAATTAGCCGCATGCCCGGCTGCAGTTGAGATTCGCTGGGCAGTACGCCACGATTGGCATCCAAAATCTCCCTCCAACGACTTGGATCGCCATACATTTGGCGGCTGATTTTGTACAAACTGTCCCTTTCTTGGACTGTGTAAATGCGACGCCCTTGGGAGGTTTGAGTATTGGGACGGTTCGGCTCCAGACGGTCGCGAGACTGCCCTATGGAATTGTCCACGATTCCACTCGATCCAGGAGTTTGCGAAAACGCGCCTGAAGAGAGCGCTCCACTGGATTTCTGTTTCCGGAACTCCTGAAGCTGAATTTTCATAGACTCGCTCTCTTCGCGCAATTGCTCAATTGTATCCAATAATTTGAGACGATAATCCTGGGCGTCGACAGTCATTAGCAATTCCTTTTTCGCCGTGCTCACAAGATCTTCTACTCGCGCCATACCCGCATCCCGCTGAGACGATTGCCGCTGGCGTTGCTTGATCGCTATGTATCGCTTGAAGTGGTAAATCGCGGAGATGGGGTCCTTTATATGGTTCAAATGTATCAGGCCCGCTTCCAAATGGGATTCCGGGGCAACACCATCCCTCTTGGCGATGAGCTTGTTAAAGTTCGACAAGGCCTCGCTGTTGAGGTCCCGAGCCAGGAGGTCCTTGGCTCTCCTGTAGATCGGATCCTCGGTCTCATCCAGCACTTCAAGAGTCACGCTCTCCGAACAGCCATAAAATAGAGCCGCGGCCAGAAGAAGAAAAATATGTTTTGATGCCGAGAATGTTCTCATCATGCTTTCACTCGCCTCCTTATATGAGAGGGACTCTAGACCACATTCCAAGTCTAATACCATCTTTAACAGGGTATTAATCTAAAGCGAGCCCTCGAGCAGAGGATCGCATTTCTCCATTGATGAATAACGACGAAATAATCGCCAAAGGTAGACGCTGCATCGACATCGAAGCGGAAGCCCTTCGTCAAACCAGCACCCGGCTAGGCGACGACTTCGCCCAAGTAGCCACCGCGGTTTTCACGATACTGAATGATGGGAAGAAGCTGATTTTCTCCGGGATCGGGAAAAGCGCGGATATCGCTCGCAAGCTCGTCGGCACCTTCAACAGCATCGGCGCCCCTTCCACTTTTTTGGATCCCGTCAATGCATTGCACGGCGATATGGGGCTCTGTCGCAAAGGCGATGCCCTCCTGGCTTTCAGCAATAGCGGGGAGACCGAAGAACTTCTTAAGCTGGTTCCTCTGCTCAAGCGCTTCGATACCTTGGCGATCGCCATAACCTCTAAATCCGATTCTACTTTGGCCATTCTCTGCGATTACTCCCTGACTTATTCAGCCGAGAAAGAAGCCTGCCCCCTCGACCTGGCACCGACTGCGAGCTCCACAGCATCCATGGCTATAGGCGATGCCTTGGCAATGGTCACGTTGGAATGGAGGGCTTTCAGTCGGGAGGATTTCGTGAAATTCCATCCCGGCGGTAGTCTGGGTAAATCGTTTGCCGCCAGCGTGGACGATATCATGCGCTCAGAGGGGCAGTATGCCCAGGCCTCCGACGACGCGACGTGCCAGGAATGCCTGGAACGCATGACCAATTCAAACAGCGGCTGTATTGCCCTGACTGATTCTGCTGGGGCCCTCAGTGGTGTATTCACGGACGGCGATGCTCGAAGATTAATACTGAAAGACGCGAATTTTCTCGATAAACACGTATCCGATTACATGACACGGAACCCCATAACGATCAAACAGGGCTCGCTGGCTATAGAGGCGCTGCGGATATTCGAAGCTCAAAATATCGACGATTTGATCGTGGTAGATAGCGACGGGCGACCCGCGGGGGTCATTGATGGACAGGATTTGACAAAAGCTCGTATCGTCTAGTCCAAGCCAAGGGTTGATAGTTCGCGGGCGACCTGGTACCACAACCATTGATATCTTACCGCAAAACCAGGCGGGGACGAACGAGTTAAACCATAATTTTTGTTTCGGAATTTTCGAAATCGCAGTCATGTTACGGATAAAATCGTCCCTCTAGGCTGATAGCCTCAGACGGACTGAAGTCAGAAAATCATCCATGAGCCACGCATCCAATATGCCTTGTCAGAGCAACCCGGAATTGCTGACTGAGCTATTCAACCTCCTGCAACCGCACTTGGCGGAACTGGACGATTTCCTGAAGAAGCAAATCGGCAGCTTCGAGGAGGAGATTCGCGATCATGTGGCCTACTGCATCGATACCAGTGGCAAACGTATTCGCCCGTCGCTAATTTTCTTCAGCGGATGGGCAGGAGACAAGATCGTCAGCGAGAGGCTAGTGAAACTCGCTGCAGTGATCGAAACCGTGCATCTCGCAACATTGGTTCATGATGATATCATGGATGAGGCCGACATTCGTCGCAATCGGCCTACTGTGGCGAAGATTCACGGCAATTCCACGGCCGTGCTCCTGGGCGACGCTCTATTTTCCCATGCTGTCTATCTCGCCACCCAGTTTCCCACCTCGGAAGTGAGCGAGCGCGTCGCCATCGCTATGCGAAATGTTTGCACCGGGGAAATTCTGCAAACCATGCAGCGAGGGGACCCGGACATTAGTCTGGCAACCTACCGGCGAATCATCGACCTTAAAACAGCGGAGTTGTTTCAGGTCGCCTGCTTTCTCGGCGCCCGCTTAGCGGATCGTCCGGAGGACTACGTTCAGGCTGTCGGGAAATTCGGGCGCCATCTGGGCATTGCCTACCAAATTTACGACGATCTCACGGACCTCATTGGCTCCGAGGAGAAGATCGGCAAGACTCTCGGTACGGATATTGCAACGGGTAAGCCGACCCTACCTATTATCCTCCTCAGAGAGAAATTGGATGATGAGGAAGAAGCTCGCTTACGGCAAACTTTGTCCGGCGAATGCGATGCCGACATCGACTTTTGGCTTTCCAAGTTATCTGAAACCGGAGTGGTTTCCAACGTTCGGGAAGCAATATTCCAGGAGATCGAGAAAGCGCGTGGAAGCTTAGCCCCATTTTCCGGCAGCAGAGACGTCGAACTGCTACATACGCTAAGCGAATTGCTCTGGAACCAGGTCGACGCCCTCCAGTCCCACCGGGTTACTGTCTAGACGCGCTCCTCAGAAATTGTCGAAACTGACCCATATTTAACGATGGAGCCTAGACAATGCCTCTAAAGCGTGTAGCGTAACTCGAAAGTCCAGTCCATGAGCTTAACCAAAGCCATCGCCAAATCGCTGGTTTCTTCTCCCGAAAGGCAGAAGGAAGCAGATGAGGATCTTGCCATCGTGGGCAAGATTCAGAATGGCGACGTGGACGCCTTCGATGCCCTGATTCTGAAATACCGGGAACGCGTCTACTCGGTAATTTACAATCTGACCTCCAATCGAGAAGATGCCTCCGATTTGACCCAGGAAACCTTTATCAAGGCCTTCCAGTCGATCAACCGATTCAAAGGCAAGTCCAGCTTCTTCACCTGGCTCTACAGAATAGCTCTTAACACTTCACTCACTTATCTGCGGAAGAACAAGCTGCGACGGTTTTTCAGCTTCGAGAAGATGGTAGATGAGGATCATTCCGAAGGTTTCATCGAAAACATGACCGCTGACTCGGATTCAGACAAAGCAGCCCTGATGTCCGAGTTACAGGAAAAACTAAATGACGCCTTCCAAAAATTGTCCGTAAAGCACCGCACCGTCATCACACTCTTCGAGATCGATGGCCTAAGCCACAAAGAGATCGCTGAGATTGTCGGCGCATCTGTCGGCACTGTCCGATCCCGCCTCCACTACGCGAAACAATTTCTCCAAGGTGAACTGAAGGACTATCTGCGCTAGACTACCCTATCTGATGCTCTCGAAAAAGCCTACAAATTCAGCTAATGAAGACCGCTTAAGCGAACTGATTCGCCTTAAGAAACTAGAGCGGCCCGATGGCAAGTTTTGGGATCGATTCGATAGGGAACTCCGGAATCGCCAGCTTACAGCGCTCGTCCAAACGAGATCCTGGAGAGAGCGAATCGGAAGCATGGCTTTGGTCGCTCTGCGCAAATCAGCTGTATTTGCGGCAATGGCCAGTGTCCTGGCTTTGGGGCTTTTAACCGCATATAAAACGGGCTTGTATCCAGGGGCAAATCTCGAGCCGCATAGTCAAACAGTAGAAACGCCTGTCGCTCAAAACGAGAACCTCGCTGTCGAATCCCCTATTTTTGTAGTCGTTAATACAGCGACTTCGACTGGTAGCGTCGTAGCGGATGCATCGCCTGTCCATCTCGGATCCCCCACCTACGAGATGCACCGGATTACAAAGCAATCCGTTCCCGCCAGCTACCAAATCATGGCTGAACCCAAACAATTTAGGGCGAGTCAATCGACAGCTGACCAGCAAAGCCTGGGCGCGAAAATCATCCGTACTGGAACCCATTTCTAGATCATGGGCAGGTGGTTAACGCATCGCGCCTGGATTCGCGCGGGCGCTGCAGGACTGATTGGGTTAGCAATTTTCGGGGCCTTCCCGAATCAACAGGCCAACGCGACAGGAGCCATCCTCGACTTGCAGTCTACGATGCAAGCCATCTATCAAAGTCGTCAAGATGCCGTCGTTCGAGTCAAAGTGGCTACCGAAAAGCGAGAGGCCGACAAAGATCCTCAAGTCGTACTGCGAGTATTCTCCGGTTTCTTCATTAGCCAAAACGGACAGGTTTTGACTAGCCATTTGCCGCCCGATGAAACTACTCGGGTTTGGATCGAACTAAATGGCATCTCCTATTTAGCGGATGTCGTTGGAACGGATCCTCGAACCAATGTCGCGTTGCTGCAAGTAATCAATCTACCGAGAAATTTCGGTATCATAAATTTGGATCCAGAAAAAGAGAGGCGAGAGATTGGCTCTCTTGCTTTTGCAGTGACGAGTCCTCTCGACTTCAGACCTACACCCAAATTCGGCTTGGTCACGGGATTCGAAAGCCATTTCGCCGAGGTCGTGTTTCCCCTCACCTACACTCGCCTTAGTATTCCAATCGGTCCAGCAGAAGGCGGCTCCCCCGCCTTTGACGCAAGCAATGAGCTCATCGGAATCGTCATGGCCACCCTGCCGGAAGTAGAGTCGTCTTATATCATTCCAACCAAAGCTCTAGCCCAAATTGTCGATCAACTGAAATCGTATCAGAAAGTAAGAAACGGTGTACTTCCCGTAGAGTTCGAAGAGAAAGCCGACGAATATAACATCGATCGACAAGTGCTGGTTAAATCGATCGTGGCGGGAAGCCCAGCCGAACGAAGCGGCCTGCAAGCCAAAGACCTTATTGTCGCAATCGATGGCCAACCCATCGCCAATCTTAACGATCTTCGAGATCGTGTGTTTTTCAAAAACCCGGGCGACTTTCTTCTTTTCACCATAAAACGAGAAGACAGGGAACTGGAATTCGCCATTCTCTTGGAGCCGGAAGAAGACCACCTGCCAGAAAACGCTTCCAGCAACGTGTCGGGCAACTAGTCGACCTGAACTTTGCCCATGAGTTTCTACCAGAGCGAGCTGTCAGTCAGAACTACCGGGAAAGGCACCTACGACCTGACAGCGCAAACTCAGGAAGCCTTGGCCAATTCCGGGACTAGCAATGGTATTTGCGTAGTCTTTTGTCGACACACAAGTTGCAGTTTGGTGCTGATGGAAAACGCGGACCCGTCGGCTAGACGCGATCTTGAGAACTATCTCGATCGGCTCGTGCCAGACGACGACCCGCATTTCACTCACACCTACGAGGGTCCCGACGATATGCCTAGCCACATAAAAATGGCCCTTACAAGGAGCTCCGAATCCATCTCTTTTAGGAATGGCAAATTGCAGCTCGGCACTTGGCAGGGACTTTTTCTATGGGAGCATCGGGTACAACCCCACCAACGATCAGTGCTGGTTACAGTAATCGGGGAATAAACATATTCGCGATTCGTCAGGTAGCAGACGATCTACGAGCGCCCACAATCCAAATACAAAATGCCCCCTTGGCCTGCGCTCCGCCTATCAAAATAAAACAGGCCTCTTCCGAAGAAGAGACCTGCTGACTAAATTTGTATCGAGATAGACTTATTGGTTCATGACCGCGTCCGGACCGATCCCAACATCTTCCATCTGCGAGGCAGAGAAGACGTCCTGGAAGTCAGCGTCCTCCGCTGAAAGGATCTTAGCAGTGATGAAGATAAGCAAATTCATCTTCTGGCCATCCTTTTCCTTGTGTCGGAAAGCTGCTCCGAATCCAGGGATCTGGCTCAAGATCGGCACCTTGCTCTCGTTTTCAATATCGCTGGCTTGCAGCAATCCACCGAGACCCATTGTATATCCATCTTTCAGGGATAGTTGAGTCTGAGTGCGACGAGTCGAAATGATCGGAATACTGGCTCCGCTGGCTCCACCGAATTCGCGCTCGCCAGTACGGCTGCTAACTTCCGGAGTGACTTTCATGGTGATCAATCCTTCATTGTTGACGGAAGGTTTAACCTTGAGGATTACGCCAATATCCTTGTATTCGAATCCGCTGACTTCGAATGTTCCACGCTCCTCATTGTACTGATAATTCGGAATTGGGAACTGTTCGCCGACCGAGATTTCCGCTTCCTGGTTGTTCAAGGTAACCACGGTTGGATGAGATACCAATCGGCTATTGCCCTGCTCTTTCAAAGCGCTGAAAATGTACCCAATCTGACTTGTGGAGAAGATGGCGCTTGTAGTCTTTTGCAAATTGCCTCCATAAACCAACGACGTTAGATTACGAACAGCATCCTGCTGGACTAGAGAGTCGGATACCGTCGAGGCATCCATCAAAGTCTGGCCAGAAAGATTGTTGATAAACTGACCATTGCGAATGCCCGGCTTACCCGAGACTGAAGTATCGCCAACTGATAGATCGATGTCACCGAAATTCGTTTCTCGGTTGTTCTCCGTACCACGATCATTGGATCGAGAACGAGAATCGAGATCGTTATACTGACGTCTAATGCCATCTGCGGTAACTTCGAACTCTTCCAAGCTATTCCACTTAACGCCGATCTTCGATACGTCGTTATTCGTCACTTCCACGAAACGCGTTTCGATCATCACCTGCATGGTTGGCTTGTCCAAACGCTCGATGATCCGCTGGATGCTAGTCATACGGGATTGACGCTCAGTGACAATCAATCCGTTGGTGCGGGCATCGATTTGGACTTTGCCGCCTTTTTCCGCATCCACCATGCTCGTAACCGTAGGAGCGATCTCAGCCGCATCCGCGTAGTTAAGCATGAAGATATCGGTAATCGGAGGCTCGAAATTCAACGTATCATTCGAGATGATCTGAATAATGTTACCCTCCTCAACGTAAGTGTAGCCGATCGGCGACAGGACCACATCGAAGATCTGCCTCCAAGACACGTCGCGCAACTTGATAGAAGTTGTTCCCTGCAAATCCTCTGGAATCACAATGTTCAACATGTAAAGATCAGCTACATTTCGCAGAACCGTTCGGATCTCTTCGTTCGGGAAATCAACGGAAATCATATCCGATTCGCCCAAAGAAAGTTCATTGCTTAATGGAGAGACGCCAATGCTTCCCCCCGTATTTCCGCTTTGGCTCGAATCGCCTTCGCCACTAAGGACGGAATCATCGAACTGCCTGCCGACGTTCGACTGACCGACCTGTCCGTATGCCGCGAATTGCAGGCACGCGAACAGTATAGTATTTATCGTTAATCGCATTGCAGTATTCAAATCTCTCTACTTTAGTTTAATCTCCAATTCAGCATCCTGGAAACGGAGATTGTATCCGTTTCTTAGAACATTCGTTATTTCTAACATGTATTTTTTTTTATTATACACTACTGGGACTATCTCCCCGGATTTCACTTTATCCTCTTTGAACATCAGGTAGCAATCTCCCCCAATCGAGAATATCCCCGTCGGGTTGACATTCTCTGCAAGCAGGGGAATCAACTCGGCGGCAGGAATCTCTTTCTCCGCAACTTCTACTACCTCTTCAGCAACAACCTCCGGTTTTTCCTCGGTTTTGAAAGGATCTCCTACAGACGCGATCATCTCTTCGCCCAGGAGAACTGGCTCTTTCGCTAGTAGCCTTGCAGCCAACTCTATCTTCTCCTGCCGATGTTCGGGCTCCTTAACC
>NZNM01000147.1 GCA_002694885.1 Opitutaceae bacterium
ATGCGTCTTGAATCTCATGGGCAGTGAAGACTGGTTCCAGCATATCGTTGCGGCAGCGGATGTCGAACGGGGTAAACCAGATCCAGAAGTCTTTCTTAAGGCGGCATCCATGGTGGAAATTCTCCCAGAGCGATGCGTCGTTTTTGAAGATTCGCTGAGCGGTATTGAAGCGGGTAAGGCCGGTGGCATGAAGGTGATTGCATTGACAACGACCAATAGTCGAAACGTCCTCGAGGAGACCTCTGCAGACCTGATTGTCGACTCGTTCATTGAAGTGACGACGGATCGCTTGAGAGAGCTTGTAAGCAATTAGTGCCAGCGAATCTAGTCCGAGACTGACTCGCATTTAGAGTCGGGCCGATTTTATACCCCATGCAAAAAGGTTTGATAGGATAGTGCAGGCTCTATCGGGAGCAGCGCAAGGCGGCGCGACGCTTGCGATCCGGGTGTCGGGTGCGACCCGCTATTACCGCGAACTCCCGCTAGAGCCGCATCCGGCGACGGGTTAGAGAGGGGCTTGGGTTGCGTTGTTTGTTTCCACCGCGCTTCAGCAGGCTTGGAAACAAGCCGCCTTGCCCAAGCCCCTCTCGATTCCCGCTTTCCTATCCAACCTTTTTGGATGTGGTATTAGATCAATTGATTGGAAGGTTGTTTCTTACGGGCGAACCGTCCTAATGTGGTTTCAGAATAGACTCTTAACCCCGAAAATTATGGAACTTCACAAGATCAAACTAACTCGATGGATCGTCGTGGCTATGCTGGCAGGGGTCGTTACGGGCCTGATCCTTTCGCAACTCGTGGAGTTCGCAACCGATTCAGCAACTGGTAGGGTCAAATTGGATAGCAATAACCGACCCATTTTGGAGCACGGTTTTGTGGCCGACTACATTGTAAACGGCTTTTTCCAATTCTTGAGTGAAGCGTTTATCCGGAGTCTCAAAGCTTTAGTGGCACCGCTAGTGTTTGTGTCGCTCGTGTGTGGAACGGCCGCCATGGATGACGTCAGGAAGCTGGGAACGATCGGATTGAAGACGTTGGCATTGTATTTATTTACTACTGCCGTTGCTATTACGATCGCGATTGCGGTGTCCCTGGTGGTTCGACCTGGGGAGGGCGTTCAAGTTGCGGAGGCGAATGATTTCGTTCCAGGCGAAACGAAATCACTCCTTCAAGTATTCATCGATATTTTCCCCCAGAACGTCGTTTCCGCTTTTGCTAATGGAGAGATGCTTCAGATTATCGCAGCCGCTTTGGCATTCGGTATCGCGTTGGTAGTTTCCGGCGAACATGGGAAGCGGATTCTAGACCTATTCAAAGATCTAAACGAGGTGATTATGAAGCTCGTGATTATCGTCATGCTTATGGCTCCCTTTGGCGTGTTCGCGAAGATTTCTCAGGTTTTCGCCAAGGAGGGATTCGATACGATTTTCGCGTTGGGTAAATATTTTCTACTAGTAGTAGTTGTCCTAGTGATACATGGATTAGTTGTTTATCCAACGTTGCTGAAACTATTGACAGGATTGAATCCGCTTCAATTCTTCAAAAAAATGCGTAATGTTCAGCTATTCGCTTTCAGCACGGCCAGCAGTAACGCGACAATTCCAGTGACCATGCGAGCCGTAGAAGAGCGGCTAGGGGCTTCCAATAAGGTTGCCTCGTTCACGGTTCCGCTAGGAGCCACGATAAACATGGATGGTACGGCGATCATGCAAGGGGTCGCTACGGTATTCATCGCTCAATTGTCGGGAATCGATCTCTCGATCGGCCAGTATTTAACAGTCATCCTCGCGGCGACTATGGCTTCGGTTGGAACAGCTGGGGTGCCCAGCGCAGGGCTGGTGATGCTGACTATGGTATTGGGGCTAGTAGGACTACCGCCAGACAAGATCGGGCTGATCATTGGTATCGACCGACTGTTGGATATGGTCAGAACTGCTGTCAATGTGACGGGAGACTCAGCCATCACCTGTATTATCGCTAATTCCGAGGGAGCTCTTGATAAGCGCGTATATGATCGCTCGCATGAGAATGAAGAGGTAAACTGATAGATGGATACAGCAATGGAGGAGGGAGCGTTATTCGATTTGCGATCGGACTATCAGCCTATGGGCGACCAACCCGAGGCGATTGACGCGATCGTTTCTTCGATAGAATCGGGAAATCGGTACCAGACTTTGCTTGGCGTTACGGGTTCGGGAAAGACGTTCAGCATGGCGAACATCATCGCTCGTTGCCGGAGACCAGCGCTAGTGATATCCCATAACAAGACCTTAGCTGCTCAACTGTATTCGGAGCTTAAGAACTTCTTTCCCAACAACGCGGTCGAATACTTTGTCAGCTACTACGACTACTATCAGCCAGAAGCTTACGTTCCCTCCACTGATACCTTTATAGAAAAGGATTCCTCGATTAATGATGAAATTGATCGACTGCGAATATCCGCGACCAGCAGCTTGATTAGCCGACGGGATGTTATCGTTGTCGCCAGCGTATCTTGCATTTATGGCTTGGGCTCGCCGGAGGATTTTGAAGAGCTGATGATTGAGCTGCGGCAAGGCGAGGAGCTGGGCAGAGATGTCTTTCTCAATCGTCTCGTCGAGATCCAGTACGAACGCAACGATGTAGATCTGACTCGCGGGCGCTTTCGGGTTAGAGGCGATATTGTCGACGTTATGCCCGCTTATTTGGAGAAAGGTTTGCGAATAGAGTTCTGGGGAGACGAAGTGGAGCGTCTCGCAGAATTTGATCCGCTAACTGGTGATTCGATACAAAATTTTGAACAGTTCAATCTGTATCCAGCGAATCAATTCGTTACGACCAAAGGAAAGACTGCCAAGGCGGTCGGCTCCATCAAGGCGGAATTGAAAAGCCGTATTGCCAGGTTTGAAGAGCAGGGAAAACTGCTCGAGGCCCAGCGAATTAGCATGCGTACCAATTACGATTTGGAAATGCTTCAGGAAGTGGGATTCTGCAGCGGCATTGAAAACTATTCGATGCATCTCTCGGGTAGAAAGCCGGGAGAAAGGCCATCCTGTTTAATTGATTTTTTCGACGAGGACTTTCTATTGCTGGTTGACGAGAGTCACGTGACAATCCCTCAAGTTGGCGCGATGTACGCGGGAGACCGCTCGCGCAAGTCAACTCTGGTAGAACATGGGTTTCGTTTGCCATCCGCCCTGGACAATAGGCCGATGAACTTCGATGAATTTCTGAAAGTAACAGGAACGACCGTCTTCGTGTCGGCGACACCAGCGAAGTTCGAATTGGAAAGAAGCGATTTGGTAGCTGAACAGATTATTCGACCAACTGGACTGCTCGATCCCGAAATCGAGATTCGACCGATAAAGGGGCAGGTCGAGGATCTGATAGGAGAAGTTAATCGGGCGATTGCGCAAGGAGAACGCGTATTGGTGACAACACTGACAAAACGACTCTCTGAGGACATCACGGTTTATCTAAGGGAACGCGAGATCAGCGTTGAATACCTTCATTCGGACATCGATGCGATCGAGCGAGTAGAGATTCTGAGAAGACTACGGGCGGGGGATTTTGACGTTCTCGTAGGGATCAATCTATTGCGAGAGGGATTGGACTTACCTGAAGTTGCCTTGGTCGCTATTCTCGATGCTGACAAAGAAGGGTTTTTGAGAAGCCAAACCAGTCTGGTTCAAACGGCCGGGCGAGCCGCTAGGCATGAGAACGGACGCGTCATTTTCTATGCTGATGTGATCACGGATTCCATTCGCAATACGATGGAAATAACAGATCAAAGAAGGTCCAAGCAGATCGAATACAACGAGGAATATGGAATTACGCCCAAAAGTGTCGTGCGTCCCGTGCAAGAGAGTTTGCACGAAGGAAAAGAAACGGATGAGGATGCTCCCTATCTGGTGAGTGAAGACGAGGATGTGGAAGCGGTCATAAACGAGCTCACCGTGGAGATGGACGAAGCAGCCTCGAGACTAGAGTTCGAACGAGCGGCTCTACTACGAGATCAAATAGACGCGCTCCGCTCAGGGGAATTTTCGAATAGAAAGAAAAAGCCTGGGCGAGGCTACGCTAGGCGACGACGATGACCGGCCGCTTGGTTTTGGCTCGGTATGACCAAAAGTAGCGGCCGACTTCCAGACGTTCACTAGACTATGCATTTGTCCGGCTCGCTTAATACCACTTACAAAAAGGATTGGGTAAATGACGGAGCGTGAAGCGATCTTGGTCAAGGAGCCTTGCTTGGAAGCGTGCTGTCGCACGGTGGAAGCAAACAACGACGTCCAGGATCGCTTCATACCCGTCCCGGAAGGAGATGCGCCTCAAAGAAGAGTTCGCGGCGGTAGCGAATCGCATACGATCCCGCAATTGCGGGATGTCGCAAGCGATTCGCTGCCTTGCGTTGCTCTCCTTTGAGGCAGCATCATTTGCTCAATCCTTTTTGTAAGGGGTATAAGTCAATGCGGGCGCTCGGAGATCGACAGCTACCGGAATAATAGTAAAGAAAAAGCGGAAGCGACATAGCCGCTTCCGCTTTTGGAAAGACAGTTTTGAAGAACGCGCTCAGAGACCGAGGTTGGCCAAATGAACTTTGCGTACTTGTTCCAGATAGCGCGTTACGAAATCGCGAGGATCTAGTGTGTTGGCACGCTCAAGTAGAGGAATTGCTTTGCCGTATTGCTCGCGAGCTACGTAGGAACGAGCCCATGCGATCAATCCTTTGACCTCAACTTCGGGGATCTTGGTCAGGCGATCATAGTAAAGGTCAGCGCGAGCGTAGCCGTCATTGTTATCCTGAGACGTGTAGTGATCCGCGAGCATCATGAGAGCGTCTCCGTCGAGGGGATCGTTTTGAATCAGCTTTTCCAGAATCGGGATGAAGACGTCAACCAGACCATCGTTCATCGCAATATGCGACTCCATGCGGAGCAAACGAGTATCTTCGTCCGTTGAAACGCGATTATCATAGGTTCTACGGATGTCTGCGATTAGGGTCTTGGCTTCGTCGAACGCTCCACGTCCTACTAGGATATCCGCTGTATCGATATGAGTCTTAACCGGACGATTGGGGTCCTTTTGAATCGCCTTGCGATAGTATTTGAGGGCTAGCTCGTTTAAGCTCCGAGTCATGTAGATATTGCCCATGAATTCGAGAGATTCTGGAGTAGACTTACCGAGACGGTCGACGATTTCCTGAATGGCAACTGCGGTTTCCGCGTCATCAAGTCCCAGGTAAGCGTTTGCTTGGCTGATCCATATGATTTCATTTTCAGGCTCCTGCAAAAGAATCTCTTCAAGAACGGCGATCGACTCTTGATATTTCTTTTGATTCAAGAGGGCTTTCGCTAGTCCCAGTTGCCAATCCTTTACCGTGGCATCGAGAACGATGGCTTCGCGATATGCCGTTTCCGCGGAAATGAACTGACCGCCGTTAACGTAGCACAAGCCGAGAAGGCCGAATGTCGTGCTGTCGCGAGAACCGAGATCGATAGCCTTGATGAAGTGCTTCTTGGCTTTTTCGAATTCGCCCGATTGCACCATCATTATAGCCAAGTTGCGTTGCGCGCGGAGGAAATTCGGGTATTTTTCAATCGCCATCAAGAAGTACTCCATGGCGCTCTCGTTGTCTCCCTTTTCACCGTAGAGACTACCGATAATGAATTCCAAGGAGCCGCTGGATTCCGGGGTGATATTGGCCTTGAGCATCTGCAAGGCGGCATCCTTGTCGGTCTTCATGACTTCCACAATCTCCCGGAAGACTTCGGATTCGGTCTCCGTGAGCTTAGGGTTCTTCGCCACATCAATTTCGTAGTCGCCAATGTAGGCGGCCCGAATGTGGGGTTGATCCCAGAAAGTTGCTGGATCGTATTCAAGTTGGGCATGCGCCGAAACCAGTCCGGCCACTCCCAGGAGGCTGCTGATGGCTAATTTAAATCGGTTGCTTTTAATCATTTGTCTTTCGTTTCTAAATTTTGGATTTCGCTGTTCGCTCAAGCACAATTATTCTTGAACGACCTTCATAGTAACTCCCTCGGCCCCAGCCAGTATGCAGGTGTCGTGTACTCTGACGTAGGTATCTACGAGAGATTCTTTTTCTACGTTAATCATAATAGGGTAAACCTCTTGCTGCATTTCTTGCTGCACGACGGCGCGGACACCGCCCACGCCGATGTTGGTTTCGCTGGCCCCAAATTTGGCGAATACTTCTCCATTATTTTTAATCAGGAGAGTCAGTCGTTCCTTTTCTTCATCCGGCTTGTCCAGATTAGGAGAAGGATCCGGAGTATTGGTTGCCATACCTTCTTCTTCGACGAATACCGTAGTGACGATAAAGAAGATTAGAAGGATGAAAACCATGTCGATGAGCGGGGATATATTGATATCCGTAACTTCATCGGATTTGTTGAATTGCTTCTTGTTTCTCATGCGCTGAACGCGTTCGGACAGTCAGTTTTGCGACCTAATTGTTCAGTTTATCCAAAGATAGATGGATTTGACCGGCTGGAACTTCGGCCAGCTTGCATTCATCGATCAGCCGAGCAATCGTTCCGTTAGATGCCCCAGCGTCCACTTGAATGATCACTGGGTAGTCGCTATTCTCTCTAATCAGACGTCGTACCTTTAGTCGGATGCCGTTCAAACCGACTTCTTCGCCTCCATAGAAGACGTTGTCCGATTCCGTGACACCAATTAGGATACAATTCTTCGGAAGGTCTGCAGCGTTAAAAGCCATTGGCTTGACGATGTCGATTCCTGGCTCCTCAACGAAAACGGTCGTGACGATGAAGAAGATCAGGAGGATGAAGACCATGTCGATCAGCGGGGAGATGTTGATGTCCTCAACATCGTCCGTGGCTGATAGGGCTTTTTTATTTTTTCCCATGTGACGTTGGCTCTAGTTCCCTGTGTGGTGGCGAGGTGTCACTTAGCTCTTCTTGCTTAGACCGTTAACGAAAGCGACTGAAGCTTGTTCCATTTCACCAAGCTTGCCTTTGGCCATACGGGTCAGGAGAGCTTGAGCAAGCAACGATGGAATCGCCACGTATAGACCATACTCGGTCGTGATCAATGCCTCGGAAATACCCGATGAAAGCGAAGCGGCGTCGCCCGTTCCGAATACCGTGATCAATTTGAAGGTTTTGATCATACCGGTTACCGTACCTAGGAGTCCGAGAAGCGGGGCAGCTCCAGCTGTCAAGGCGATGAATGCCAAGAAACGCTCTAGTTTCGGCTGGGCCGCGAGAAGGCGTTCATACAGTACTTCCTCGAGAAGCTCTTTTTCTTCGTCGTGATGTTCAACACCGGCAACGAGTAGGTCGCCGAAAGGTCCGCTAACGGAATTGGCGATTTCCAGAGCTTCCTGTTTCTTGCCTGCGTTTAGATTATCAAGGATTTGCTGGAGCGCTCCTGATTTCGGACGCTTGACTGAAGTGATTTCGAAAAGCTTGAAGATGGCGACCATCAACGCGCAGAAAGCGAGAGGAAGGATGATATAGATGGTAGTACCACCCTTGAGGGCGTGCTCGATTACGGTTTCTTCAAGTTCCGCAAGCTTGAACGCGTCGCCCTCGGTAGTGTCGATTGGCAAAGTACCTTCGCCTGTGGTAGCGACTTGAGTGATGGCAGCGATAACTTCTGGTGTAAGTCCATCGCTTCTCACTAATGGATAGGTAGCGTTAGGCCGTCCTTGCGCGAATCCGACACTCGTGCCGTCGTTGCCTCCGAAGAACGCGAAAGGACCGACTAAAACGTATTCGCCTTCAACTGCTCGGTCATTTTCACCGAGCGCAGTTCCGGGAAACTTGTGACCACCAACGATGTTCTTGATGCGTTCAATTGATGCTTGGAGCACCTCGATTTGAGCGGTGAATCGTTCGTCGTCGGTAGCCGTATTATTTTCAAGAATGCGTTCCGCATTGTTAATCATGTCCTCTTGGGACTGCATCTCAGACTCGTGGATGCGAGTGCCGTATTGCTTGATGTAGCTGGACATCAAATTTTTCAGGTAGATGTTCTCATCGCGACGCTTGTCTACCCGCTCCTGCAGCGTGCCGAGGCCCACTTCTCGGTTTTCCGCAGCGCTAACAACTTGATCGTATTCGGTGCGTTTCTCTTGTACCTGGCTCTCTAATTCGGTGAGGCGAACGGAGATAGGAACTTTCTTCTCAGCTATTTCCTGTCGGAGTTGAGCGAGTTCTCTTTCTGCGCTTTCAACTTCCTCTTTGGCCTGCTGGGCCACGTCGTCGAATTTCGGCTGAGCCAACAGTGATAGTCCGCTTGCCAGAGCCAATCCTAGGGTGAGTGTTTTTACCGCTTTCATGTGCTTGGAAATCTTTGTATTTTTAATTTAATTGCTCCGATTAGTTGATGCTGATGGGCAAATCTACGAATTCCGCAGTTTCTTCGCGTTCGTAGATGCCAATCGCTTGGGCGATCTGCTCTGCCATATCATTGCGGGTTTCCTTTTCCCAACCGCCCTTTGCAGGACGCAACACGCCGGCTTCAGTCCGTGTGCCGTCAACATAGTAGGCGACTGCTAGACCGATATACATAGTTTTCACGGCAACCTCGGAATCGCCGATTCTCTGCATCGTTTCCTCCACGGTGATTTGGTTGTGGAACTTTTCGATTTCGCCAAGAATACCGATTACGTACTGGATCCGAGTGGAAAGTCCAAGCGCGTCAGCTTCTTTGGCGTTTTTAGGCATGCGCTCTGTTAGTATAGACAGCTTATCCTGAAGCGATTGGGGAAAGTAATCCATCAGATCGATTACGGAAGCTTCGAGATCGGTGGCCACTTGCTGAACGACGGCCGAAGCTCGCTTCAACTCGTCCTCTTCATTGTTCAAGGACTGGCGCTCGAGTTGGGCAGCGTCCGCATCCTCTTGCATAGCAGTGATCTGCTCGTCGAGCTTCTCGATTTCCTGAGTGAGAAGATCAATCGACTCGTTGAGTGTTTGCTGTTCGACGGTCCAACTGCTGCGTTCTTCCGATATGAGCTTCTTTAGCTCGACCCACTCTTTCAGGGTGGCTCGAGTTTGCCCGAGTTCAGGAGCTGACATCACAGCGGTAGAACTTGCTAGAGCAAGAAGGGCCGCGATCGTTGGTAGCGCTTTGATCTTAATCATTTTTTAGTCTCTTTATCGTAAGGTCTGTTGGGTGCGTTGGGGTCGCGTCAGGGTTAGTTGATGCGGTGTAACGCCTTAGTTATTATATAGTTGGGACGGGTGACAATCGTCTGAAAAATGCTTTGAGGAAGTTATTGGTCTTCGTCATCAATTAAAAGCTTAGCGGCCTTCTTGCTGCTCTAGGTAAGCGGCCTTTTGAAAGCGGGCTGGGGAATGAGTTTTCAAGGGTGTCAAAATTTTGCAATTTGGGAAAATCGGGAAAGGGTGACAGAAAAATGGGGGATTTGGGGCGACTGCAAGCACTTAAAACAGATTTTGCTCCTTCTTTTGGAACTTTTTCATGACAAGAGCGAAGAATTGCTTCTTCAGTATCGTCTCAGGGAAATCCTCATCTGGAATTGTCGAGTAAAAACCAAGGTCTCTCTAGGGGCATTGGAAATTTGAATACATGAGATGGCTTGTTCGGGTGGCGTTGAAGTCAGGGAATAGGATTCGGAGCGGGCTGTCAACTAAAAGATTACAATTGTAGTCATTGGACTGGTTTAGCTTACTTGGGTTCCCGGAAAATAGTTTCCTAGAACCCGATTATGCTGATGATTTCTTAAGTTCGTCTATTCCCGTGAAATCGGACGATTGTTCATCGGCATGGTATGAGGAGCGGACGAGCGGCCCGGATTCGACAAAATCGAATCCTAGATCCAGGCCAAATTGTTTCCAATGATCGAACTCTTCGGGGGTTACCCAGCGATTTACGGGCAAATGCTTGGCGGAAGGCTGCAGGTACTGGCCGAGCGTAACAATACGCACCGAATGGGATCTCATATCTCGCAGGGTTTGGCCAATTTCCGTTTCAGTTTCGCCAAGCCCCAACATTATTCCTGACTTGGTCACGAAGTTTTGCTCGGCGGCATGCTTAAGGACGGAGAGCGAGCGTTGATAGCGAGCTTGGACGCGAACCGGTTTTTGCAAGCGTTCGACTGTCTCAACGTTGTGATTGAAGATGTCCGGTTCGGAATCCAACACTGTGTCAACCTGATTCAGATTGCCTCGAAAGTCGGGGGTTAAAACCTCGATGGCGGTGCCCGGGTTGCGATTTCGGATAGCTCTCACAGTGGCGGCCCAGACAGACGCGCCGCCGTCGGCCAACTCATCTCTGGTTACTGAAGTAATTAC
Organism: Opitutaceae bacterium; assembly: GCA_002694885.1. Lineage (GTDB taxonomy): Bacteria > Verrucomicrobiota > Verrucomicrobiia > Opitutales > Opitutaceae > Pelagisphaera. Next base: position 10,290 of record NZNM01000147.1, read on the forward strand.
GCAGTGTCTAAGCCCCATTTTGGCTACGGCTTCAGCTACCCGAGCAGGTTCTCCCAAATCTAATTCAGTCGGCCGGCCGGTCTGTATGGCGCAGAAGTTGCAAGATCGGGTGCAAACATTTCCGAGAATCATAACTGTTGCCGTTCCTCGCGACCAGCACTCGCCCATGTTAGGGCATTGAGCGCTTTGGCACACTGTGTGCAGCTTATGGTCGTCCACCATCTTGCGAACGGCCCC